>DFYG01000039.1 GCA_002382605.1 Synergistaceae bacterium UBA4088
TGCGACCCCGAAAAACGCCCTGGCTCAAGGAGGAGGAAAGCCCGTAAAGCCTTGATTGATGGTGGGTTTACAGAGGAAAACTTTTTTAACTTTTTTTGCCCGGCCCCAGTGAAATTTCACCGGGCGGGCCTCCAAGACGCAAAAAGCCCCGATCCAGAATCCTGAATCGGGGCTATAGATTTGTCGGGCGCTATAAAGGGTGGTCAGTAAACCTCGGCACCTTCCGGGAGGATGCGAAACTTGCAGCGGTAGGTCTTTGTATCCTTGACCCATTCGATGGGATCGTCATCGAGCCGGAAGAATTCACGCAGGTGCTTCGACAACTCTTGCTTTTGTTTCTTCAGTTTGTCCGAGGCGTATCGGCTGTGCCAGTCGATCTCGCCACGGGAGTTGGCAAACCCTTCAAGCAATTTCCATTGCTCGGTAGGGTTGCCATTCTTCCTGCTCGCCATTCCCATTTGCGTATAGGTGTATCGACCGCTCTGGTCGCCCGCCCATATTGTGACGGTATGACCATCACGGAACTGAATCTTGATTTGTAGCCATGTGGTGCCCGGCGGTGTCGGGAAAAACACCGTGCCGCCTGAATCCGGCTCAGGCACCTGGCCGATAAGGGGCGCGAATATCTCAGTCTTGTCCCGACGGGTCAGGAATCGTGGAGCATCACCCAGGTACAGATCTTCGTTCAGCGCAATGAAAAGGCTGTCTTTCTGCGCCAGTAGTGTTTCAACTGCATGACTCAAATGAAGGCGTGTGGGTGCGATCAGGACAAAGGGTTTGATGATTGAAAGGCATAATGACCGGACGACCTCGGCCAGCGCATCCTTGCTGTCCTGCATCGTCAGCACAACCGGGAAGTCCATCCCCGCCGTGGGTATGAAATCGCCCAGTCTCCATGTGTGGGGCAGGCCATCGAGTTTCGAGTCTCGGTGTTCTATTCCCAAGGCCTCGCAGATAGCGCCATTGATGGTTGACTGCTTGAGCCGGTAGATCAGCGTCTGCCTTGGAGAGATCTGAATGGCCGCGCTTTCTTTTTCATTGCAGACGGCTCGGATGTTGGTCTTCGCATGCGTAACCACACTCCGTGGGCATCCGAGGCCACATTCCGTTGGACAATCCACGGCGGTCGCGTGATTTTTGGTCAGTTGAAGGAAATGATCCCGAAACAACGGATACCGATCCCAGCCGGATAGCGCCTTATCCCAATCGAACAGCGCCGCCGACTTTCCAGGCAATGTCTCCAGATATGCCCAGACGGGATCACTCATCCGAAACGCCCCCGGCTCCGACGATGAAACCTCTGAGTCCAAGCCACCTCTCAATAATCTCGGCATCACCATCACGCTTGAATTGCGCCCGGTTGCCCGAACTCAAAATCACAGACCTTGGAGTCTTGGACCCCTCGAACTTGATCTGGAAGCTTGCTTTGATGATTTTCCCTCCACCCGGGAGTGAAGCGCCTCGATCACGAAGTGATGCAAAAATGTCCTCAGACCTGCGGATTTCGACGTCCTTATGAGCGCCGCCCCAAAAGACCTGAACTTCCTTGAGCCTGACATACTCAATGCCATCGACGTCGTCACATAGAAGCGCGTCCTCACCAATTTGCCGCAAAGGTTCCAGGTCAAATCGGCTGCGCTCGTTGAAAAACTCTTCGTTTCCGAACAGGTGGAATCCGAATTTCTTGCGGTAGAGCTCCTTCTCCCCCTTGGTTTCGGCGTTCATTCGGATTTCCCCGATGACGGGGTTGTAGGCAAGCACGTCGAATTTTTCAGGGCGGAAGTATTGGCTGGTGGATTCACCGGCCTCAATGACCGCTTCACGGGCATAGGGCTTGCCGTGGCGCACGAGGAACCATGTGTGGCCTTCCTTCGGATAGACGAACACCTTGGAATACTTGCCCCGACGCTTCTTGGAAAACCATTCGTCAAGATCGGCTTCGAGGGCCGCGAGGGTTTCCTCCGATGGCAGCACGAAATCCGGCAGCGGGTTTTTCTTGGTCTTGAAATACTCGAAGGACCTGACGTTCATGAAGAACTGTTCGGCGTGTACCTTCTCGATGATTTCCCGGTCAGCCATCCAGACCTGGATCGCCAAGTCTGCCGGTGCGGCGTTTTCCCCGATTTCCACGTCGATGTCCGTTCCAGCGATCTCATCCTGAATGGAGTCGAATCCTTCAGGAGTCGAAACTTCATTCACATAGAACAAGGCCTCTGCAAGGTCGTCTGGGGTTGAACCGTCCGGGGTCAGCAAAATGTGACTGAGCGCGTTGTAGTCCAGGCCATCTTCGTGCTGGACTGGTGGCAACTCTACGCCGCGAGCTGAAAAATAGGCGGCATGAGGCTCCAGAAAGGCAATGAGATGCTTCCTGTCGATTCGCCGGAGCATCTCCGGCTTCGAAAAGCGGCGTAGGTTAAAAGTTGCCATCAAATACTCCTGTCGTTTTGTCGTTATTCGTCCATGTCTGTCTCGGTTAACTCCGTTTCCATCCAACGACCTTGCCTAAAACTCGAAGGTCATCCTCCGGCCTGATCCGGATCTTTCTTACCTCCGGGTTCTCGGGCACCAATTCGATGAGCTCGTCTTTGATTTTCAGCCGTTTGACGGTCGCCTCGTTGTTGAGCAGCGCTACAACGATGTCACCATCCTCGGCGATGGGCTGCTGCCGCACGATGATCAAATCGCCATCGTTGATACCGGCACCGATCATGCTGTCACCCACCGCACGGAGTGCGAAGTGCT
>DFYG01000058.1:0-19616 GCA_002382605.1 Synergistaceae bacterium UBA4088
AGAAATTCCCCCAGCCTACTCGATCGTCGTGGCATAGATGGTTCTATTGAACTATAAACCATGGATAAAAAAGGACTATTAGATTATTTATTTTCGAGAAAGAGTGCTAGAGTGGTTGAAAGTGGCAGATAGTGGTAAAAAATGGGAGGAAAATCCCATGTTGGTGGGAACCTACGAACACAAGTTCGACAACAAAGGAAGAATAGTCCTGCCGTCCAGATTCCGCGAAGAGCTGGGGGACAGCCCGGTTGCAACTGTCGGAATAGATCAGTGTGTCTCAGTATACCCTTCAGAGAAATGGCAGGATCTTCTTAAGAGGTTTCAGCAGATGTCCTTTTCAAAAGGGAGGACAAGGGATTTCCTGAGAGTTCTTCTTGCGACAGCTCACGAGATACAGTTCGACGGATCAGGAAGAGTCCTAATTCCAGCAAATCTGCGGCAGCACGCCAAACTTGACCAGGAGGCAAGTGTTATCGGAGTTGGCGATCACATCGAACTTTGGGATACGGATTCATGGACGGAATACCTTGAGAGCATCCGGAAGGACCTTCCTGATATTGCGGAAGAGGTTGAAGGTCTTTGAGCGGCCATATACCCGTGATGCTCAGGGAAGTCTGCGAGATACTTGATACCATTCCATCCATTCGCCTTGTAGTGGATGCCACCCTCGGCTCAGGTGGGTATTCCGAGGCGATCCTTTCCAAGTGGCAAAAGGTTGCAGTACTGGGAATTGATCAGGACCCTCAGGCGATTGAATCTGCCAGGAGAAGGCTTATTCCTTTCGGAGACCGCTTCAGGGCGGTCCATGGGAATTTTAAAGACCTCTCGTTGATCCTTGATGAGGCAGGCGTGAGTGCACCGGATGCGATCCTTTTTGACCTGGGTATATCAAGTATGCAGGTAGATACCCCTGACAGGGGTTTTTCATTCCAGGGGAAAGGTCCTCTGGATATGCGGATGAACAGCGCGGACGATCATAACCTTATGGCGGCGGATATCGTAAATACCTACAGCATGAGGGATCTCACCAGGATATTCCGAATTTACGGGGAAGAATCATTCGCCGCACAGATCGCAAGGGGGATCATCCGATACAGGGAGAATACAGGACCGATCCTTGAAACAGATACGCTGGTCATGGTCATCAGGGAAACCCTGCCCGCTCCTGTACAGCGGAAGATGGGCAGGAATCCTGCGAGAAAGATCTTTCAGGCCCTGAGAATAGCCGTAAACGACGAACTTGAGGTTCTCGAGAACGCTCTTGATGAATGCGATAAGATCGCAGGAAACAGGGTTACGGTTATAGCAGTAAGCTATCACTCACTTGAGGACAGGATCGTGAAGAGGAAGTTCCGGGAGTGGCTTTTAGTGGATAGAGGAGAGATGCCTTTCAGAAAACCTCTAGTTCCGGGACCTGAAGAGATAGAGGAGAACTGGAGATCGAGAAGCGCTAAATTGCGAGTTTTCCATCTAAAGGGAGATGCCCGGGGGGGGAAGAATAGATGAATTGCCACGCAATGGATTTGTCCTGCCCCGACGTAAGGCCGATAAAAGGGAGGGGCTCCGTCTGCGTCCTGATATGCGCCCTGGTTGTTGCCATACTTATGGGCCTCGTTGCTTTAAGACTTTATTCCCTGAATCTCGAATACAAGCTGGCAGGGATACAGCGCCAGATCGTGTCAAGGGAAGAGGAGCAGTCGCGTCTGGAAAAAGATCTTGCAAGTTTACTGAATCCTTCAAGAGTGTATAGTTATGCGAGGTCGGAATTGGGCATGCGAGCTTCCGCCAATTTGGGGGTTGTTAAAGTTGCCGGCCTCAGAGATAACTACTTGCCAGAAAGCGGCGCAGCCTCACCATCGGTCGGGAAATTGAGGGCGATACTCACCAGAGTGGTGAATACCATCACCGGAAAGGCTTCAGCCCGCCAGTAAGCCAAACTTTTTGAAGGGACGGGCAGAATCATATGAGCCGCCTGAGGAAGAGCCCCTGGTTTTTTTTGTCTATATGTATTTGTGCGATCCTCTTCAGGCTATATTTGCTACAGATCGACCCGGATCCTCGAGTCAGGTCACAGGCAGGCAGTCAATACTGGGCAAGAATACGAGTCACTGCACCTAGAGGTTACATCCGCGATAGAAACGGAATATCCTTGGCACTCTCCACCCCGGCCCTGAGTTTTTTCATTGATCCGACTCTCTGGGATACGGCTAATGCGCCTCTTCTTCAGGATTTGATCCCTCAATCCAGACTTGAAAAGATATCCTCACAAATTGGAGGCCGCTATTTCCTTATTGCCAGAAAAATCGAACCGGGGACAGCGGCCAGGATAATAGCGCTCAAGCTCCCTGGACTTTTCTGGGTCAAAGAGACAAGGAGAGTTTATCCACAGGGAAAAACACTTGCCCATGTTCTTGGATACTGCGATGTGGATGATGTCGGTCTGGCTGGCCTGGAGCTCTTCTGGGATTCGGTTCTCTATGCTCCTCCTGAAGGACGGATCATAGCAAAGGATGCACGGGGAAATTTTGTCGACGTTGCGATACCCGGGCAGTCCACCGTTGCGGAAAACGACGGGTCGGTCCAGCTGACCATTGATTCAAGGCTTCAGCACATCCTTGAAAGTCGGCTCAGGGAAGGATTGGTGCTCCACAAGGCTGAATGGGCAGCGGCAATAATTCTGGAACCTGGATCCGGTCGGATCCTTGGGATGGCGAGTCTCCCGGATTTCAATCCTAACCACCGAAACACCTTCAATGACAAGGAGTCACTTAGAAATAATGTTACCTCCAGGATCTTTGAGCCGGGATCAACATTCAAGCCCATAATGATGGGAAATCTTATTGACAACGGAGAGGTCTCCAAACAGGATACGGTAAATTGCCAGGGAAAAATAAAAGTCTCGGATGTTTTTATTCATGATATTAAAGCTCATGGAAAAGTTGACACCTCCAGGATCATCGCCGACTCATGCAACGTTGGCATGGTTGTTAGTGTCCGTAAATCCGATCCTTTTGAAACCTATTCATACCTTAACAGGAGCGGTTTTGGGGAAGTATCCGGTGTGGAGATCCCCGGTGAAGAATCAGGCCTTCTGATCCCTCCATCACAGTGGATAGGGTCGGTTCCAGCTACCATTGCCATTGGCCACGGGATCGGGGTGACCCCTCTTCAGCTAGCACTTGCCACAGGAGCGATCGCAAACGGCGGGAAGCTAATGAAACCTTTTTTAGTATCTGAGGTTCGGGGAAAGGATGGCAGCCTCAAATATACAGGAAAACCAGTTGTGGTCTCCGAGATAATGTCGGAAAACACCGCAGAATGGTTAAGATCCGCTATGAGAAAAGCGGTAGCGAGCGGTACCGGCAAAGCTGCTGACGTGCCGGGAGCCTCAATTGCCGGTAAAACAGGAACTGCACAGGTACCTGGAGCCGGCGGTTATGAGAAGGGATCCTATTCTCCTTCTTTCATCGGTTTCTGGCCCAGTGACAACCCGAGTTTCCTCTTGCTAGTCGTGATCGGGAATCCAAGTTCCGGAGGGTATCTTGGAGGAAAAGTTGCCGCTCCTGTTTTCAGGAACATTGTTCAGGACATCGAGCAGATATCCTGAGCAAACATACCTGGGTGGAGGGTATATTAATGAAGATCAGGGATCTTGTAGCATTTCTTGAAAGCAAAGGATATTTCAGAGGGCTTTACCTGAGGGGAGAGTGTAATCCCGAGCTGTCGGTATTCGGATCCCGTGAGATCAGAGGAATTTCCCATGATTCAAGAAAGATAACCCACGGATCGGTTTTCGTCTGCCTTAAAGGTCTCAGAAGCGACGGCCACGAATTCGCGGCTGAGGCAAAGAAAAACGGAGCTTGTGCCATTTTATGTGAAAGAGCTACCGGGGTGGATATTTTGCATATTTTCGTAAGTGATGTAAGAAAGAGTCTCGGCGAGGTTGCATCGGAGGTCTATGGCAAACCCGCCGATTCCATGAGTNNCAGGGGCTCATTGGCACGATCGTCTACGACGATGGCTCCGGAGTGTGCAAAGATGCAGTCCGAACAACTCCCGAAGCGCCTGATATTCAGTACATGCTGGCCGAAATGCTGAAAAATGGATGCAAATCCTGTGTAATGGAAACCTCTTCACATGGAATCTCTTTTGGAAGGCTCACGGGGTGCTCCTTCGACGCGGCCGTCTTTACTAATCTCACTCCGGAGCACCTTGATTTTCATGGGTCTATGGATAACTATTTCAAGGCTAAACTTCAGCTTTTTAAAGAATATATGAGAAGGGGATCCTGGCATGGCGCAGTGAATAATGACGATCAATATGGAAGGGTAGTAAAGGGACTTTTTCCGGAAAGAGTATTCTCGTTCGGCCTCGATACTTCAAGGGATCCAGATATTGCCGGAAGAATAATAAACATGGATCTTTCCGGAATAAGGCTGTCTGTTGAATACAGAAAAAGAAATATTTTTTTCGAGGTCGATCTGCCTGTTACAGGTGCTTTCAATGCCAACAATGCAATTGGAGCTGCATCCGTGTCATTAGCCATGGGACTGGCCCCGGAATCCATCATTAAAGGTCTTGAGCAGATGCCACAGGTTCCTGGAAGAATGCAAAGTATCTGTTTCAGGAATGGCGTTACGGCACTTATTGACTATGCCCATACTCCTGATGCTCTTGAGAACGTTCTTTCATCAATCAGGTCCTTATGTAAAGGCCAGATTTGGTGTGTTTTCGGTTCAGGTGGTGACAGATTCCAGATGAACAGGCCAATTATGGGTGAAATTGCCGCAAGAATTGCAGATCATATCGTTGTGACTATGGATAATCCAAGGAGTGAAGATCCAAAGATGATTGCCGAACAGATCGTGAACGGAATTCAGACTAAGGGCAAAAATATGGCCAGGGTTGATTGGAGAATAATTCTTGACCGAAATAGAGCGGTACATTTCGCGCTTGACAGTGCATCTGATGGGGACGTTGTTCTAATAGCTGGGAAGGGACCAGAGAGGAACATCGTTTTTTCTGACAGAATAGTGCCATATAGTGACCTTGAGGCTGTTACGGAATGGTCTCGAGAAAAGGGCGTTCAATGAGCATGCCCGATAAAAGCCTTGAGAAATGGACGTTCTCCCGGGTTGCTGCATCAATTGGTGCCATAACGACAGGAAATGACATTATTTTCTCCCCTCCTATCAAGATCGACAGCAGAGAAATTTCCGGAGGGGACATATTCTGGGCTCTTCAGGGAGAACGGACAGACGGGCACGCCTTTATTGAAGAAGCCATGGAACGCGGAGCGAAGGGACTTGTAATAAATCCTGAATCTGCCGGGGTGAGCCTCAAAAGAGTATTGCGGGAAAAAGTTCCGTCAATATTTGTCAAGGACACCGGTGCAGCATTGAAGGATCTTTCATTAAGGCGTCTTGAGATGCTTGATCTTGAAAACATGATAGCAATAACAGGGAGCGTCGGAAAAACAACGACAAGAGAAATGGTGCGTTCTGTTGCCGCAAGCCTTGGAAAGGTCCATTGCGCACGGAGGAGTTTCAACACCTGGATAGGATGTGCTCTGACCGTTCTGGAGGCTCCTCTCGATACACGTACTCT
This sequence comes from Synergistaceae bacterium UBA4088, assembly GCA_002382605.1. Taxonomy (GTDB): domain Bacteria; phylum Synergistota; class Synergistia; order Synergistales; family Thermovirgaceae; genus UBA2252. The sequence goes on from DFYG01000058.1 coordinate 5,608, forward strand.
AATTCTGGAAATGGGCACGAATCATCCAGGAGAGATCATGGAGATGGCATCAATGTTCAAACCCCGATACGGAATAATTACCGAGATCGGTCCCGGGCATCTTGAAGGGTTGAAGGATGAGAAAGGTGTTCTTGAGGCAAAGATGGAGCTTGCAAAGGTCGGTTCTCTCCAGTTTCTGTCTTATAATTCTGATAATGAGAATCTGTCTCGGGCTGTCCAGGACCTATCCGGGGACATCATCAGGATACCGGTGGGAAGAACGAGTCCCCTTTACCGGATTGAGGATGATCGTTTTGATCTTGCCTCTGACGGTCCTTCACTTTCTACTGTCCTTGAAACTCCCTCAGGGAAAAGGAATCTTAAGAGCCGTCTTTTTGGCAAGCAGAACTCCTATGCTATTGCGTTTGCGATCGCTGCAGGCGATCATCTCGGGGTTTCGAAAGCAGATCAGAATGCTGCACTTGAATCCTTCAAACCACTTCCCGGACGCGGAGGCTTTCACATATCCGGAAACGGAGTATATTTCATCGATGAAACCTACAACGCAAACCCCCTTTCGATGAGACAGGCTCTCGTTACACTTTCAGAAATCAAAACAGAAGGAAAGAAATGGGCTGTTCTGGGGGCTATGGGGGAGCTCGGTGATGAGAGTGACAAACTTCACGGGGATATGTTCGCCTACTTCCATCTTCTCGACGGAGTTTTCCTTTTTGGAGAACCCTGGAGCAGAGCCATGCCTGCAGGAACGCCTGGAAACTGCAGGATTTTTGATGACCTGAGCAAACTATCTGATACTCTTCTGACATCCCTCTCCCGGGGAGATCTTGTCCTCTTTAAAGGTTCGAGGTCCTTCAGGATGGAGCGTGCGATGAAGAACCTTGAGGATAAGGGATAATGACCCACTTCTTTCTGTTGTTGGTTGTAATGTTCCTTGAAGTATTGATGCAAGAACTTTGGATCCGCTTCCTCCAGAAGAGACAGGTCTCCCAGATCCTGAAGGAATACGGGCCTCAAAGTCATATTGAAAATAAAAAGGGAACCCCGACTATGGGGGGTGTTGTTTTCCTGGTTATTGCGATATCTTCAGGTGCTCTTTTTTGGATGACCGGATCCTGGAGCGGGCGCGATGCATTTGCTGTACTGGGTTTTCCAATTGCAGGTGGTCTGATAGGATTGGCCGACGATCTTCTGAAGCACTCAAGAAGATCAAGCGAGGGTTTCAGGAGCCTTCAAAAACTGTTTCTCCAGTTGTCCGCAGGACTGATCTGGGCAGGATTCTATATGGCGGACGGCAAGTTCGGTGTATTACCAGGAGTTTTCTGGGGCGGGGTACCGGGTTATTTTGCACTTGTTTTCATTCTGGTGGGCGCACTGAACGCCGTCAATATTACAGACGGCCTTGACGGGCTTGCTTCCGGTTCATGCGCGATTTCCTTTCTGGGATTTCTGGTCCTTGCGCCTGGTAATACTGCCGCTTATGCCGGGGCGCTTATCGGACTGGGTCTTTCGGTCGGTTTTTTAAGGCATAATATCAAGCCTGCAAGGGTTTTCATGGGTGATTCCGGCTCTCATTTTCTGGGAGGTCTTCTTGTTTCAATCTGTATTTCCGGAGATCTTGCCTTTTTGATCCTGCCACTGGGATTCCTGATGGGTGTTGAAGTTGTTTCGGTCATGATCCAGATAGTAGCTATTAGAGGTTTCGGTAAAAAGGTGTTCAGGATGAGCCCCATTCATCATCACTTTGAGATGATCGGCTGGAGTGAAAATCGTGTAGTTATCAGCTTCTGGGTATTTCATCTGATCGGCTTGACCCTTTTGTCTTTGATTTTAGTGATCCTGTTTTTTTGATTCCGGGGGAATGAGAATGTCTGGAGTTAAGTCAGAAAACGGTTTTCCTCACAATAAGGCATGTACCGTTACCGTTGTAGGAGCTGGAATCAGCGGGCGGTCTCTGGCTGTTCTTGCAAGAAAACTTGGATATTCCGTTTTCGTTACGGAAATCCGCGAGATAGATGAATACACCCGCTCTGTATTTAAAAAGAACGGAATTCTTTTTGAATCGGGCGGGCACTCCGCAAGGATGATCGAATGTGACAATATGATTTTGAGTTCAGGAGTTTCGCCACATTCTGATCCTGTCGTGCTTGCCTCAAAAAACAAGATCCCCATACTTGGCGAGCTGGATTTTGTCGGTCCGCTTCTCAAGGGAGATATTATCGGGATAACAGGTAGTAATGGCAAGACGACCACAACCCTGCTTACCGGCCATTTATTCGTAAACGCCGGATTCAGGACTGGCATTGCAGGAAACGTCGGAAGTCCTCTAGCTGAGCATGCCGGAATTGAACACGATGTAATTGTTGCCGAATTGAGCAGTTTCCAGCTTTTCTGGGCCCGAAGATTTCGATTGGATCTTGCTGTCATTACGAATATCGAACCTGATCATATCGACTGGCACGGTTCTTTTGAAGAATATTACCGATCCAAGAAGAAGATCCTGGAACTACTGCCACAGAACGGGGAAGCGATATGCCAGTTCAGGGACCTTTCGAAGCTGTTTCCTTTTGGATCCGAAAGGATCATGGCAATTCCTCTCCTGTGGGGCAGAAAAAATAGCAGCACGGCGGATAAGGCAATATTGATGGATGAGGATCAAGCCGTATTGGCGGAAGGAGCTAAAGCGGTGAAACTGTTCGAGTATGCCGATATACCTCTACTGGGAAGACATAACCTGGAAAATGCGGCGATGTCGGTCGCTGCCTTTTCTCTTCTTGACGGAAATATCCGATCAGTGAAGCCATCCCTTGCCTCCTTCAAGGCTCCTTCCCACAGGTGTGAGCTCATTGCAGTGATAGACGGTGTTTCCTACATCAATGACTCAAAGGGCACAAATGTCGCGGCTACAGTGACCGCTCTTTCTTCACTCACAGGAAGCAAAGTCGTTATCCTTGGCGGAAAAGGAAAGGGAGAGGATTATACCTTACTGGCCTCTGCTGTATCGAAAGAAGCTGTTGGAGCCGTGTTGATCGGGGAGGAGAGATACAGAATCCGGGACGCACTTGAAGAAGCCGGTTTTAAAGCTTTCAGGGAAGCTCAAACGATGAAGGAAGCAGTTGGAATTGCAAAAGAAATGGCAAAGAGGGGAGATGTAGTCCTGCTGTCGCCGGCCTGCACAAGTTGGGACATGTACGCAAACTACAGGGAACGGGGAGAAGATTTCAAGAGATCAGTGGAAGCTTTCAGGAGCGGAGACAATGACGCAGGATAGTGAAAGGATCCCTGGCATGAGACAAAATACATCATGGGGACTGGCGATCCAGTCAAGCTGGGCCATCCCCCTGGTTCTTTCATGTTTGGGCATCCTGATGATATCTTCTGTTACCGCCCAGCTCACAATATCTCAGGAAAGAACGCCGTTCTTCTATGGCCTGAGACAGATCAAGTGGCTGGTTATTGGCCTTGGGGCGATGATAATATGCACTCTTCCGTCTCTTCGGTTCTGGGAGAAATGGAGTGGAGTGATATGGTTCGGAGCGCTCTTTCTCATGATATTGACGCTCCTCCCCGGAATCGGCAGATTTGCCGGAGGTTCAAGCAGGTGGGTCCGTTTAGGCCCCTTTTCTGTGCAGGCCTCGGAAGTCATGCTTCTTGCTTTTGCGATCCATCTTTCGAAAAAGCTGAAAGAGCCTGGACTAAACAGAAAAATGGCAATGGCCAGAGTCCTTCTTCTTTTTGGATTTTCTGCATGGCCTTTCCTTTTTCAACCGGACCTTGGAGGGGCCATTATCCTTTTCGCTCTGGCTATGGGGATATATGTTCAGGTTTTCGGTTGGATGCTGCCACTGTTCACAGGAGCCGCCGCTGCATTAGTTCTTTTTTTCCCGGTAGTACTTCTGAGTAAATACAGGCTTGAAAGGATCTTTACATTTTTAAACCCCTGGAGTGACCCTCTTGGGAGCGGTTTCCAGACGATCCAGGGTTTTGTAGCTTTTGCAAACGGGGGCATTTTCGGCGTTGGAATTGGACACGGTCTGCAAAAACTGCAGTACCTTCCTGCGGCCCATACCGACTTTATTTTTGCTGTGATCGGCGAAGAACTTGGGATCGTAGGTACTTTTTCCGTTGTCCTCCTTTTCGGAGCGTTTCTGGTTTTGCAATATCTTTCCTACATCTCTTTGAAAGATGGACTTGAAGCAACTCTTGTCTGGGCTTTAACTCTTACGATCTTCATACCGTTCCTTGTCAACATCGGGGGAGTTCTAAGACTTATGCCGCTGACAGGAGTTTCTCTTCCATTCGTAAGTTACGGTGGGAGTTCGCTCGTTCTGAACTGGTGCAAGGTCGGCATCCTGATCCGTTTGATGAGAAAAAATTGATGATGAAGAAAACAGTATGGGGGAGTTGCAGGCCTTGAAGATACTGCTTGCCGCTGGAGGTACCGGAGGACATATCTGGCCCTCCATATCTTTCGCGAACTGGGTCCTCGAAAAACAGCCTGATGCGGAGGTCCGGTTTGTCTGTGGGAACAGGCCGATCGAAAAATCCATGTTCTCACATGCTGGAATAGAACCCGTCGTTCTCCCAATGGAGGGTTCTCCTCTTTGGGGTTCCTTCCGGAAAAGAGCCGAAAGATGGAAGGGGCTGCTGAGGTCCATTTATATTTCCAGAAAGATTTTGAAGGAATGGAAACCTGATGTATGTATAGCTTTTGGGGGATATCTTTCATTACCGGTGATCCTGGCTTCAAAAATGGCCCGAACTCCGGTGTTACTTCATGAACAGAACGCACGGGCAGGAAGGGTGACACGAATTGCTGTCAGGCTGGGAATACCTATCCTTTCAGGGTGGGAAAGATGCCTTCCGCTTTCAAGCAATGAATTTTCCCACGTGGGAGTACCGGTCAGAAGGATGATTTGTTTACCCCCAGAGGAAGCATGGAAAAGGCTGGGTTTCAAAATTCCTGTTCCCCCCAAGCCGATAATCCTTGTCCTCGGTGGATCTCTTGGAAGTGACCCTCTTGCTGGACTTTTCAAGAGTGCATGTTCCATGAAGCCTTTTGCGGGTTGGAGCATTCTTCTTTTAGGAACCGGGACGCAAATAGTTCAAGAGACCCCCAATCTCTGGATCCTCCCAAGGGAGTGGGACATTGGCCTCCTTTATTCTCTCTCTGATGTTGCTGTCGCAAGGGGAGGCTCTTCAACACTTGCCGAACTTATTGTTTTTGGGCTTCCTTCTGTCATAATCCCCTGGAGAGAAGCCGCTGATGATCATCAGATGGAAAATGCGATGGTATTCAGTGAAATGGGGCACGGTTCCATTTGGGAAATTGATAACGGAGTTCTTCAAAACCTCGGCTTCATGATAGACTATGAACAAAAGAGGGCCCGACTCGGCCACAACAGTTCTTGCCCGAAAAAAAACAGCGATGTTTGTGAAAAACTCTGGGAACATGTCTTACAAAACGCCGAAGGGAGAGGTCACAAATGAATGACTTCGCTGGCCGGATCGAAAACCTCAAAAATATCCATCTTATGGGAATCGGCGGAGCCGGGATGAGCGGATTGGCTCTCCTTCTGCGTCAAATCGGGATGAATGTCAGCGGATGTGATGTATCACATACCTATTACATACACAAGATAGCCCCCATCGGAATAGATTTTGTTCTGGGGCACGATAAAAGTCACCTGGAGAGATTCAATACTGAAGCGATCGTCTACAGCAGCGCGATCCCCCCGGAAACCGAAGAACTCCTTGAAGCTCAAAGGCGCGGTATTCCGGCCTTCAAAAGGGCTGAGGTATTGAGCTGGCTCTTCAATATGAAAAAGGGCATAGGCATTGCAGGGACTCACGGCAAGACCACAACAGCCTCAATGTTAGGACTGATTCTTGAAAACGCGGGGTTGGACCCGACAGTAGCTATCGGAGGAGAGCTCTCCGACACAGGGGGTAACGCCAAGCTGGGATCGGGTGCCCATATGGTGGCCGAACTTGACGAAAGTGACGGATCCTTCGAACTCTTCAGATCACAGGTGGCGATAGTAACAAATGCCGACTGGGACCATGTAGACTATTATCCCAATTTCGGTTCTGTTTTAATGGCCTACGAAAGATTCCTGTCGAACCGGGAATCAGATGGAACGGCAATTATTTGTGGAGAGGACAAGGGCCTCTCCATGCTCCTTCAAGGGAGGATCAAAGGAAAGTACACAACTTACGGCTGGGGTTTGAAATGGGGTTGGGGAGCCCAGAATGTCAGGCATAATCCGGGAGGCGGGGTTACCTATACGGTTTCCAGAGATGGACTTCCCGTATGCGACATTGTGTTGCAGGTTTCAGGGGAACATAATGTTCTTAATTCCCTTGCTGCCTGCGCTGCCGCAAATGCCATTGGTATCCCGGTTGAAGTATCATCCCAGGCGCTCAGGATATTCAAGGGAGCCAAGAGGCGCCTCCAGCACATGGGTTCAATTTCCGGCATAAAAGTCGAGGTTTTTGATGATTACGGCCACCATCCAAGGGAGATCTCCGCTACCCTTAACACACTAAAAAAAATTTTTCCGGAAAGGCGCCTTATGGCGGTCTTCCAGCCTCATCGCTTTACCCGGACGGCAGCAATGTATAAAGAGTTTGCCGATGTTCTTTCGCTGGCGGACGGTATTTTCCTTCTTCCGATATTCCCCGCAGATGAAATTCCAATTGAGGGAATATCTTCGAACCTTATCGGTGATCTGGTCGTTCAAAAAGGGCATGGATCCTATGATTTCTGCAGTGACATGGATGAAGTTGTTAACAAAGTTTGCTCTTCTGTCAGAGAAGGCGATGTAATAACAACAATCGGAGCCGGAGACGTATGCATGGTCAGCGAAAAAATCCTCCAGCGCCTTGAAAGGAAAGGCGTTCCACACGGTGCGGTGGCTGTCAAGGCTTAGCCCGGAGATCAGGCATCTTTTCTCCTTTCGCACATACCTTAATGACATGACGACCCTTGGAACAGGGGGGCCCGCCGAATTTCTTGCCAAACCTTTGACACAGAAGGACCTGGTGGATATTTTGACATTCTGTCACGAAGAGGGTTTTCCTTTCTGGCTCCTTGGAGGAGGCAGCAATGTCCTTGTTCCTGATGAGGGATTGCCCGGAATAACCATTCAGACCAAAGGGCTTAACGGTATCTTTTGGGAGGAAAAGGGTGATTCTGTCATTGTTTATTCAGTATCGGGGACATTTCTTGCGTCACTGCTTGGTTTATCCTTGAGGAGAGGCTGGTCGGGACTGGAGTTCACCGCCGGCATTCCAGGGACTTTGGGAGGGGCGCTTGCGGGAAACGCAGGTGCTGATGGCTTCTCTCTCGGAGACCTGGTCAGAAATGTGAAGGTGATCCAGGAGGATGGGATCGTCATAGACAGACCCAGACATGAAATTGAATTTTCCTACCGCTTTTCCAGCATCGGTACTGAAAAAGTCGCAATATCAGGCTGTTGCCTTGTACTTGAAAGATCCTCTCCCTTCGAAGTAGCCGAAGAGGTCAGAAGATTTCTTTCTCACAGAAAAGGGCAACCCCGGGGAGTTAAAACGGCAGGTTGTATTTTTAAAAATCCGGATGGCGCGAGCGCTGGGAAACTTCTGGATGAGGCCGGATGCAAGGGAATGGAAAGCGGAGGCGCAGTAGTTTCGATGAAGCATGCCAATTTTATCGAAAACAGGGGTTCAGCCTCAACGAAAGATATCCTGTCTCTTATTGAACGATGCCGGACAAAAGTATTTCAAAATTCAGGAGTTAAACTGGTCACGGAAATCCGATTTCTTGGTGATCTATCAGATGCGGAAACCCCTTTTTAGATTGCTGCTTATTCTTTCCTTCACTTCGGGGATGTTATACTGTACGGAAACCAGCTACCAGTTTTTCCGTTTACGTGAGGCAAGTTTCGAGTCGCTCGCTCTTCTTCCCGATGCTTTCTTCTGGCAAAGACTCGATCCCTCAACGCACCGGTTCTGGCCTCTCCTTCTAATGAACAGAGAGAGGATAAGGCGTTCAATAATGTCGGAAGCCCCGGTTACAGTCAGCATAAAAATGAGTAAGCCGGGTTTTTTTGAGGTCGGTTTTGTTCCGTTGGAACCATGGTTTATGGTTTTCTGGGCAGGAAGCGAATGGTTTCTTTCCAGGGACGGCAGGATGTGGTCTGTGCATCACGCCCTAAACAGAATTATCTCTCAGCAGTCAGCAATAGAAGGTCCTGTAATCGTCCTTGGGCGTGGTTACCCTGATCCGGTTCCTAAAGGGATCAGCATTGAAAGATCGGTAGTCGATTCTTCCATGCCGATCACAGAACTTGAAGCATGGAAAACAGCCCTTAATGACAGTGGTTTTTACCCGCGAGTTTCTTCAATTACCGTTCTTCGTCGCGAAGGAAAACGTATCGTTGAGATTATGGAAAGAAAAGATCCAGGAAGCGTAAGGATCCTTTTGAATGATTCGACAGCCGAATGGACATCCCTTTTCAGGGCGGTAGATGATATTCTTGCTCAGTCCGATACCCGTGGAAAGAATTTGATAGTGGATACGACCTACGTTGGTAAGATCCTTGTAAGAGTAATTTCCTGATCTGATAATTCGGGGGATCGATCATGAGACGAAAAGCGAATGAACCCTTCTTTTTAACTGGACTTGATATCGGTACAAAAAAAATATCGATCGTCGTTATGGAAACTGATCCGGTAACATCGGAAAGTCACGTGATATCAATTGGTTCTGTGAATTCAAAGGGAATAAAAAAAGGAGACATCATCGAACCCGATCTTTGCGTTGAATCCATTGTAAATGCTATCGACAAGGTCGAATCCTCTTCGATGTTTGTTTCGGATGCGATACTTTCGGTAGGTCCTTCACAGGTAGATTCAATTATTTTGCATGAAACCATCAGATTGCGGGAAGAGGGGGATTACGAAAGACCAGTTACTTCCAGCGACATGATAGATGTCGTCGGAGAAGCCATTTCTTCCGCCAGAGCAAGATCGGATGAGTGTCTGTTGCATGCTGTACCACTTGAATTTTCTGTTGATCAAAGCGATTTCATGCCCGATCCCAGGGGTTATAAAGGAACGGAACTAACAGTCTCACTGCTGGCAATTTTCGCCCCGTTGAAATCGATCCGTGACGCTGTAGATTGCGCGGAAAAGGCCGGGCTTAATGTAGTCGGTGTTATCCACAAGTCGATATCTGCCGGGTTCGGTTCACTTCTTCCGGAAGAAATGGATAACGGGTGTGTTGCTGTCAATATTGGAGCCGGTACAACAAGCGCGGCTTTTTTCAAAGACGGGAAGCTTCAGAACCTGGCCCTCTTCCCCATTGGAGGGGACCAGGTGACAAGCGACCTCGCCAGTGTACTTGGTGTTCCCTCGATCAATGCCGAGTATCTGAAAAGGGAGGTTGCTCTTTCCGAAAGCGGGGAAGATCTTTACGATGAACTTGAATTTGCTCTTGACGGAAAGGCTTTCATTACAAGCGTCGAAGAGGTGTTATCCATAATCTCTCCCCGGATCGAGGAGATCCTTTCCCGTTTTCTCAAGCCTGTGATCGATTCTTTCGGTTCCGAAGAGGCTATTTGCAGTATTGTTTTTTCAGGAGGTGTTGCAAAAACGCCTGGGCTGCTCTCATATGTTGAACCCTTTTTTGGAGCACCAGCCAGAATCGGTACTCCTGTTGATCCAAGCAGCCTTCCCCTGGAAAACCGGGGGAGCGAGTTTACTTCAGCAGTAGGGATCGTAAATTACTTCATGGAAAAAGAGAATAATCCCGATCTTTACCTAGAGCCATCTCTCACTGATCTGGTAAAGGAGGCTGAAGGTTCGAATGGTCCAATAACACAGGGTGGCAAATTTATCAAGAAATGGCGAGAATTTATCCAGGCTTTGAAAAATGCTTTCAGTGAATTGTTTTAAAACTTGGTATTAGCGGAGGTCACACATATGACTGAACTCTTCGAAATTGAAGGATCACAGAGACAGTTCCACGAGATCATAAAAGTTATCGGAATTGGAGGAGGCGGAGGTAACGCCCTGAACCATATTGTCAGAAGTGGCGTAAGGGGAATCGAGTTCATAGCGGCAAATACGGACATAGCCCATTTAAGTCTTTCTGAAGCAGATCTGAAGATAGTCCTTGGGCCGGGAACTCACAAAAGGCCTTGGTGCAGGAGCGGATCCTGACATCGGTCTAAGGGCTGCGGAAGAGTCCATAGAAGAGATGCGCGAGATCCTTAAGGATGCCGATATGGTTTTTCTAACTGCCGGAATGGGCGGGGGCACAGGCACAGGAGCTACGCCGATCATTGCCCAGATCGCAAAAGAGAACGGATCTCTGGTGGTTGCCGTAACTACAAGGCCCTTCATGTTCGAAGGCAAGATACGGAATTCGCAGGCCTTCGAGGGAATCGGGAACCTCAGGAACAACGTTGATGCCCTTATCGTGGTCCCCAACGACAGGCTTTTGGAAATTTCCCAGAAGGGGACGACCCTTTCCGAGGCATTCAAGCTGGCTGATGATGTCCTGCGACAGGCTGTCCAGGGTGTTACGGATCTTATTCTGCGTCCCGGACTGGTAAATGTGGATTTCGCGGACGTTAGGACAATAATGAAAGATGCCGGAACCGCAATTATGGGAATTGGTGAGGGCAAAGGAGAGGACAGGGCCTCCAAAGCGGCACATGCCGCCATCAACAGTCCCCTTATGGATGGTCCCATAAACGGGGCCAGAGGGATCCTTTTCAATGTAACAGGCGGCCCCAATGTTGGAATCCATGAGATACAGGAAGCAGCCCAGGTGGTTACAGAGGCGGCGGACCCCGAAGCGACTATTCTCTGGGGCCACGTGCTTGACCCTGACATGGACGAAAAGATCCAGATCACCGTGATCGCCACCGGTTTTTCTACTGAAAGCGTTCCCCTGGGTCCGCGCCATCGCATAAGAGATCACAAAAATGTACTTGTCGAGATAGAGGCACGGTCGGGTGTAAAAGAGGCAGAACACCACAACCCGGCTGGCGACGCCGAATCGCAGGAATCCAGAGAAGACATCGATAAACCTGCGATAACAAGAAGAAAATCGAGGCGGCGGCTATGAATAAAAACGTTCGGGCAAATACGGGGTTTTGAGCAATTTATCAAAGAATTCCAGATACAGGCACAGGAATGATATTATACGCGAGGAGACGGTCCTGGAACGTATCCCCGCAGGCAGTTCCCCCCCCTGGGCCATGCTTTTCCCATCGAGTTATGAAGTCGGAATGGCAAGCCTGGGTTTCCATTCCGTAATTGCGGAATTGAAAAAGCTGGGTGTTGGAGTAGAACGATTTTTCATCGGACAATTTGACAGTTTATCATTTGAAACAGGCCGGATGATCGGAAACTTCCCGTTTATTTCAGCTTCAGTAGCTTATGAACCAGATCTTATCGCCATCCTGTCGACATTCAAAAGGTGGAACATACCCCACAGATGGCATGACAGGCTTGAATCCGGAGGTCCTGTTTTCGGAGTTGGCGGAGCTCTTTCCTATATCAACCCCCTCATTTTTTCGGGCATCGCCGATTGGGTTGTAATTGGAGATGCGGAACCTGTACTCGAATACCTCGTGAGAGAGTGCCGAAACTACACGTCTCACGGTGATCGCAGAAGATTCTGGGAAAAACTTTCTGAAAACAGGTCTATCTACGTACCGCCCATCCACCGTGAGCAGATATTGTCCGGGAAAAATGTACCCCTGAAAAAATCTCTTTTGATCGATCTGGACAGAGCTTACGGAAAGAGCCTGTGGGTTACTCCTGGCGCGGCCTTCGGCCGAACTGTTCTGGTGGAGCTTCAAAGGGGGTGTCGGAGGAGTTGCAATTATTGTACTATACCTCTGTCATTTGGGCCTGCAAGAGTTCGTTCTCTGGACAGGGTGATCAAGGATATTTCTGCCGTCAGCCAATTTGATGATATTCAGATAGGTCTGGTTACACCCGAGGCTGGAGACTATCCGGACCTTCCCGGACTTCTGGCATATCTGAAAAAAACAGGACAGGCTGTTTCATTCGCATCACTGCGGGTTGATAATATGACCGAGGATATGGTGAAGGCAGTGGTCAGGAGTAGAAGATACGCATTGACGGTGGCTCCTGAAACCGGGAACGAACGCCTGAGAATTGCTTGCGGAAAAACATTTGGCAATTCAACGATAATTGATAAACTGATGATGGCCCGCCTCAACGGAGTCAAGCAGGTTAAACTTTATTTCATGGTAGGGCTTCCAGGAGAAGAGAATTCAGACATAGATTCAATTCCGGAATTATGTCGTGAAATCCGGGGGGAGACAGGATTGAGGATCAGAGCTTCCGCAGGCGTTTTCGTCCCCAAGCCAATGAGCCGCTGGGAGATGACTTCGATAATAGGAGCGGAGGAAGCGTACTCAAAAATGAAAAGACTCAAGAATGCCTTTTCGGGTGAGGCCCTGAAGGGATGTACGATCAGTTTTCAGGATCCCAGAGAGTCCCTGATAGAATATGCTCTCTCATGGAGCGGAGCCGAATCTCCTGATATTCAGATTGAGGCCAGTCGACGAAATATTTTGAAGAAATTCGGAAGAGACTGGCCAGATAAAAATATGGTGCGGGATCAGCTCGAGCTTATCGGTTTCGGAAGAGCATCCTGCCAGTGAGGTGATATCTGGTGAGTATACGAAAAAATCGCAGGTTAAAGGAAAAACCCGCCATGTTCCCTTTCGGGCATATCATGCTTCCCCTGGTTGGAATTCTTGCCCTCGGTCTTCTGGTGCTTGGTGTAAGACTTCTTTTCGTCAACCCCGCGACTCAGGTAACCTATCCAGAAACAGACATTCAGACCGGTGACGGCCCCGCAGGTGCAGATTCTCCGGCAACGGCCTCCCAGGAGCAGGCTTCCAGTTCAAACCAGATTGTTGCAGTTCCGGTAGAGGACACAGAGGAAACCGGAGTAAAAGAACCTCTGGCCACTCAGACCGGACCCAAAGCAGCAACAAAGGCGGAACCAGAAACCAGCGGAACGTCCATACCTCCCACTGGAAAGGCCTTATCGGGGAATTGGACAGTACAGATAGGAGCCTTTACCACCAAGGACTCCGCTGAGGCCCTGGTACGGGAGGTCAGGGAGAAAAACTTCGAAGCATTTGTTTTTCAGGCCGAAGTAGGCGGTAAAACTTACTTCCGGGTAAGGATAGGGGCCGGAACCCAGCGAAGTGACGCGGAAAACCTCGCAAAAGATCTTGCTGCCAAGGGTTATCCGACTCTTGTTGCCCGCCAGGAATAGAGGTTGCGGAATTCCTTTGAAAAGTTTCTTTTTGGGTAACCATCGATGACAGATTTTGTGATCCGAACACTTTCCCGTGAAGAAGCCATTGGGAAACTTGCGGCAAATCTTGGTTTTCCATGGGCGCTGAATGTCAAAAGGAATGTCCCCCTTGAGAAAGCGATAGGGTTTCCCTTGGCTGAAGATCTGATCTCCCGAACCCCCAATCCTCCTTTCAGCAGAAGTCTTCGTGACGGATACGCGGTGCGCTCGCAGGATATTGTCGGAGCGAGTGACTCATCTCCTGTTTTTCTTTACATCTCCGGAGAAGTTCCCATGGGGCGCATGCCGGACATTTCGGTACCACGAGAGAACGCGGCTCTTGTTCACACGGGCGGTGCGATACCTCAGGGAGCCGACTCGGTCATTATGATTGAAAATACCTCTGAAAGCGGCAGAATGGTCGAGATCCGCAAGTCGGTTCAGGAGGGGGAAAACATCCTATTCGAAGGGGAAGAGTTCGAAAAGGGACATCTGATCCTTCGGGCCGGTGAGATCGTAAACTTCAAAAATATCGGTTCGATCGCAACCTGCGGATTTCAGACCGTTGATATTATTGATTTGAGAGTTGCAATAATCAGCACTGGAGATGAAATAGTCCCGGCCGGAATTGTGGACCTTCCCCCCGGCCAGATACGCGATTCCAACTCCTCTG
>DFYG01000058.1:19646-37262 GCA_002382605.1 Synergistaceae bacterium UBA4088
GTCAGCGTAAGGGATCATTCTTTGTCGCTTCTAAAAACACTCGGAGATAATGATAGAAATGGGCTCCCTGTGAGAGGGCTGAATATTTCGCCAGGAAAACCCACGATCGTCTCGGGTGATGGCTCGAAGAGAAAACTTGCGATCTGTCTTCCCGGACATCCGCTTTCATGTTCTGTTGTTACTGCAGTTTTCCTAATCCCGCTATTGCGGACAATTTATTCCGGAAATCCTGATGATCTTTTCCGTAAGATCTTTCTTCCCGCTTCTATCGACATAATTGGGAAGAACGGAATCGAGGAGTTTATTCCTGTGCGCATCGACCCCCGGGGCAAGGCCTTTCCGCTTTGGGGAAAATCGGGGTATGTCCTTGCGCTAAACACATCCGACGGCTTCATCAGACTTCCGGAAGAATCCGAAACGGTCCGCAGAGGCAATGATGTCGAGGTGTGGCTTTGGTAGAATTCAATGAACACGTTTCTCTCGAAACAGCCTGGGCGCTTATTCTGGAGAAAGTTTCCCCGGCCTTGAGATTGGAATGGGCGGACATTATTTCGAACTCACCTCTAAATATGGGAGTATTGGCTGAAGATATTATTTCGCTTGAGAATCTTCCTCACTACCCGGCCTCTGCGGTCGATGGCTACGCACTGATGTCAGCTGACACCAACAGGGCATCTTCCTCGAGTCCACGATTTTTCTCCGAAGGCCGGTATGTATGGGTCAATACCGGATCAAGGGTAGAGCGGCCTTTTGACTCGGTGGCAATGGTTGAAGATACCTTCATTGAAGGAGACTCTCTTGGAGTAACAAGATCTCTGACCCAGGGGGATAACATTCGTCCCGAAGGAGAAGATGTCGCAAAAGGCCAGATAGTCGCAAGGAAAGGGGAGCCGGTTTCTTCCTTCAACTTGCCACTTTTAATAGCCTCGGGTCATTCCCGGGTTCCTGTTATACGCCTCCCAAGGTCTATTTTCATCCCTACAGGGGATGAAATAGTTCAAGCCGGCAGATGGGTCAAGGGGGAAAACAGAATCGGAGACAAGGTCCCCGAGACCAACTCTCACATGTTGAAGGGATTATTCAGTGAGTGGGGATTTCCACTTGAAGTTCACGACCTCCTTCCCGACGATCCGGAAACAATTAAAGAAGTTCTCGAAACCGCTATAGGCTTTTACGATCTTGTCATGGTGGGTGCAGGAACAGCGAAGGGGAAACGGGATCACAGTGCCGAGGTGATAAGATCGATCGCCGATCCTGTCTTCAGGGGGGTCAGAATGAAACCCGGGAGACCGGTGATCATGGGGATCTCCGGAAATATTCCGGTAGTGGCTCTCCCAGGCTTTCCGATGTCCTCTCTTGTTGCAGCCTGGACCGTTGTATTTCCCATCCTGCGCCGCCTTTGCGGAGAAAAGGAGATAACGGACCTTTCCAGAGCAATCGGAGCGACCGGGATAACTGAAACAAAACTCCTGAAGCATCATTCATCTCAGCAGGGTGTTTGCGAATGGTTGCGGCTGAAATGCGGAGAGATCGACGGAACAAAATTCTCCTGGCCGCTTTCCTCAGGAGCCAGCTCAATGTTTTCAATAGCCGATGCTGATGGTTTTGCGCTTGTTGATGCTTCAACGCTGGAAATCCCCAAGGGAAACTCTCTTCATGTATGGATGAGGCAAAACGTGGATTGGGAAAAAAGACTTGTTTACCAGGGATCCAACGACCCGGCGATAGAGCGACTGGTTTCATTTCTCAGAGATCGCGGAGGGGATATGGCAATAAGATCGGTTGGGAGTCTCGGGGGACTCGCCGCGATCTCACGCGGTGAAGGGCATATGGCTTCTTGCCATCTGCTGGATCCGGAAAATGGAACTTATAACGACAGCTATATCCTCGGTTTTCCGGGATCAGCTGACTGGAAAAGGATAAAACTTTTCTGCAGAGAACAAGGATTTCTGGTCCAGAAGGGGAATCCAAGAGGTATCCTTTCAGTGAAGGATCTTTTTGTGGAAGGCGTTTCTTTTGTAAACCGCCAGCCCGGGGCCGGGACGAGAGTCCTTTTCGACCATCTCCTGAAGGAAGCCGGGGGCGAACCTGGGGCAGTAAACGGTTACAATAACATAGCGGTTACCCATCTTGAAGCCTCTGCCAGAGTCTCAAATGGTTCGGCAGATGCGGCGCTCGGGATCCGGGCGGCCGCGGAGGCTTTCGGGAACGATTTCGTGCCGGTTACCGAGGAGCAGTTCGAGATAGTAATACCCGGACGGTTTCTCTCTCACCCAGGGGTCGGGATTTTATTGGAAGCCCTCATGGATAAGAAATGGAGGTCCGTGGTTGATGGCCTGGGAGGGTATATATGGACGTATTGAAAGACAGATTCGCGAGACGACTGAACTACATAAGAATATCGATCACTGATCGGTGCAATTACCGGTGCGTTTACTGCATGCCTGAAGATGGCATCGAATGGATCCCTCACGAAAGGATAATCTCTTACGAGGAGATCATTCTTCTTGCGCGCGTACTTAAGGATCTCGGGGTTGAAAAGATAAGATTCACAGGAGGTGAACCCCTTGTCAGAAAAGGTTTTTTTCAGTTCCTGGACGACCTGAAAAAACAGGTTCCAGGTATACGCACAGTTCTGACCACCAACGGGAGCCTTATCAGGGCGTACTTTGAGCAGATAGCAAAATCACCGCTTTCCGGGGTTAATATCAGTCTCGATACACTTAACCCGGATCTTTTCCGCTTCATAACCAGGAACGGTTCACTTGAGGAGGTGACCTCAGGCATCAGAATGCTCTCTCAACAGAGAAATATGCCCATCAAACTCAACACGGTTCTCATGAAAGGCATAAACGATGAAGAGGTGCCCGCACTTGTCGATTTTGCCCACGAAATTGGAGTTCAGCTTCGTCTTATCGAATTTATGCCCCTGGACAACTCCGTCTGGAAAGGTGATCTCTTTGTTGCGGCATCCGAAATTTTTGGCAAGCTGCCTGAGCCCTTCCGTTGGGTCAGACAGGACAATTCCGGGGATCATAGTGCCGGACCTGCCAAGTACTATCGAAATTCACAGACAGGGCAGAATCTTGGTATCATCGAATCCGTTTCACACCATTTTTGTGAAAGCTGCAACAGGCTCCGGGTCTCGGCAACAGGAGTCTTGAGGCCCTGCCTCTTTTCCGAAGTTGGAGTGGATCTCAGACCTGCTCTTATTGAAGGCGATCTTGAAAAGATAAAAATGCTTATTTTAGAGGGTGCTCTCAAAAAGCCGAAGTCTCTCAAGGGATTTGCACCCAGTTCAACACACATGTCCAGGGTAGGAGGATGAGCCATGGCCGGTTTTACCCATATTGACGAATCAGGAAGGCCCATTATGGTCGATGTCAGCGGTAAACGCAGCACGATGCGCGAGGCTGTTGCCGAAGGGGTCGTCAGATTGCCCGAGAAGGTCAAAGATGCCATTATGGCTGGGAAAACTGTTAAGGGTGATGTTTTGAAAGTTGCTGAGATCGCTGGAATAATGGGAAGCAAGAGAACACCTGAACTTATTCCTCTTTGCCACCCGATCAGCCTGGATAAAGTTTCCGTTCAGTGTGATATGGACGCTGCAAATAACCTGGTAAGGGTGATCTGCCAGGTAAGATCCCACGATGTCACCGGTGTTGAAATGGAAGCTCTTACGGGAGTATCGATCGCGGCCCTTACTTTGTATGACATGTGTAAAGGTATCGACAAGGGGATTTTGATAGAGAGTATCCGCCTTCTTCGAAAAAGCGGAGGAAAATCCGGAGAATATATTGCGGAGGATGATCTATGAGAAACAGAGTGCTCGGATTTTCAGGGCTTGAACCAGAATACCCGGTTGTTTTTATCCATGATAACTCTGAGAAAATTCCCCTTGTCAACGGTACCAGATTTGGAATCAGCCTTCAACGGCCAGGCAGGAAAGCCGATGAAGGAGAATTTGTTATAAGAGTGTCGGATCACGGTACGATCAACCCTGGTGATTTTATAGCCTTTTCAGGGGGAGTGATCCTTCAGGTTTTGCCGGAACGGAACGAACCATTCCGAATGACGGTTTCGAACAGGGGTTTTGTTGAAGTTTCCTCAACATTTGAAATATGGAGCCCGTTGCAAGCGGGAGTTCTTACTGTCAGCGATAAGGGGAGTCGCGGGGAAAGGATAGATACTTCCGGGCCTGCACTTGAAGTTGCCGCAAAAACGATCGGAGTTTCTACGTCCCAAAGGTCCATGGTCCCAGATGAAGTTGAATCAATAACCTCAGTATTAAATGATTGGATATTCAAGGATAAACTTGATCTGATTTTGGTGACAGGCGGGACCGGCCTGTCACCGAGAGATGTGACTCCGGAAGCTCTTCTGATGATCGGAGGTAAGGAGGTCCCTGGAATAGGCGAATACATGAGGTGGAAGACCTCCTTTGAAAACGGGAGATCGATACTTTCAAGATCTCTGGCAGTAGCATGTGAAAAGACTCTCGTCATTTCTCTTCCTGGAAGCGAGAGAGGATCTGTTCAATGCTTTAACTCCGTGGCTCCTGTCCTGAGACATGCAATTGAGATACTTTCGGGAAGGGGAGAGGATTGCGGCAAGCAACATTGAATATTACCCGGGAGGGAGGTCCGCGACATGAAGGAACCCCTCGTAAAAAAGGTTAAAAGATGCATTATTATTACCGGAATGTCCGGCGGAGGGAAATCAACCGCCCTTCATATGCTTGAAGACCTCGGCTATTACGCGATCGAGAACATTCCTCCAACCTTGCTCCCTCAGCTGATACAGGTTCTGAGCAAACACGAAGAAGCCGTTCATAACGGAGTGGCAGCCGTAGTGGATGTCCGGGGCGAAAGTCTCTTGAAAAACCTCCAGGCAGTAGTAGAAAATCTCCGAAAAAAGGGACTTGATCTGAGGGTCATTTTCCTCGATGCGTCGGACTCCACCCTGGTAAAACGTTTTGAGGAGACCCGCAGACGGCACCCACTCTCGTCCGATTCGACAATATTGGGAGCAATAAGCATGGAAAGGTCAGAACTTGCCCACATTCACGAAATAGCGGATGCGGTTGTTGACACTTCGGCCATGTCGTTGTCCGAATTACGCCGGGAGATTCTTGCCAAAATTGAGATCTCTGAGGGCCCTCTTTCGATTATTTTCACTTCATTCGGGTTCAAGTACGGCATCCCGGCCGACAGTGATTATGTTATTGATGTCCGTTTTCTTCCAAACCCGTTTTACGAACCCTCTTTGCGAGCTTTGTCAGGCAAAGACAATGAGGTTGGGGAGTTTATAAAATCTTCAGGTGAAATTGCGGATTTTATCGAGGAACTCTTTACCTTTTTCGATCTTGTTTTCAATTTATACAGCAATACCGGGAAAAATCTTGTCCATATTGCGGTAGGATGCACTGGAGGGAGGCACAGATCTGTGGCTGTTGCCGAGTGGCTTTGCTCCCGCTTCCCTGGAAACTCGATAGTGATGCACCGGGATATAGAGAAGGAAACGGTGCTTTTATGAACTGGTGGTCAGCATTTACCATAGGGCTTCTTTTGGGCGGGATCATGGCACTACTGGCGGCGCGTCTCTTCCATGACGAAGAGGAGCACGATGAGGTTTCACCGTCTTATGGAAAAAACGGATCCATCATGGTTAAGGCTTTTCAGCACAAGGTTTCTCAGGGCCCTGAAATTGCTGCGATCGGCGGAGGAACCGGCCTTTCAACCCTCTTGTCGGGGCTTAAACCCTACACTCGGAACATAACAGCCATTGTGACAGTTACAGACGAGGGTGGGAGTTCCGGTCGCCTGCGCGGAGAGTGGGGAGTCCTTCCACCGGGGGATGTGAGGAACTGTATGGTTGCTCTTGCTGAAAACGACAGCGCGCTTAATAGAATTCTCAACTTCAGATTTGACCGCGGCGAGCTAAAAGGGCACAGCCTTGGAAATCTTATTCTTCTAGCGGTTACCGAGATGACCGGAGACTTCAGGAAGGCTGTGGAGGAGCTGAACAACCTTCTCGCAATAAGAGGAAAGGTAATACCGGTAACAACAGAATCAATCACGCTATGCGGAAAGACGGGCAAAGGGGAGTACTTGCGTGGTGAACTTGAAATATCAAGGCTGGGGAGCAAAATGGAATCTGTTTGGCTTGAGCCTGGCGACGCTGCACCTGCCCCTGACGCCATTCTTGCCATTGAAAACGCTGACATTGTTGTTCTTGGACCCGGAAGCCTCTTTACCAGCATTATACCCAATCTCCTGTTTCATGATGTTTCTGAGGCCCTTCGGAGATCCCAGGCTCCAAAGATATATGTTGCGAATCTAATGACCCAGCCGGGAGAGACCGCCGGAATGGGGATAATTGATCACGTCAGATGGATAATTCGTACTTCGGGAACAACCCCGGACTACGTTATAGCCAGCGACGGGATCATTCCATCGGGGCTCCTGGATCTTTACCTCACAGCCGGTGCGGAGCCACTTCTCCTGGATGAGGAACAGAAAAACACATTGATGGTCATGGGATCAAAAGTGATCATTTCCGATTTTCTGAACGTATCTGAGGGTAATATCAGACACAACAGTCTGAAGATAGCAGAGATATTGGTCCGGATAGCTCGTGAGGAAAAGGATGCCTCCAAATGGAAAAACTGAAAACAATAATGTGGGATGAATGGAGCAGCGTCAAGATCAATGCCGGGGAAACGTCATCAAGAGAGATCGGAGGGATACTTTCAAGCCTGCCTTCGAAAGCCGAAGGATCCTTACTGAAATTTTACAGCAGTCGGCTTTTTGTATTCAGGAGACTTAAGAATCTCTGGTATTCGTCAGAGTGGGTACAATGCGGAGATTTTTCTTCAAGCCTTGTTATACCCGACGACATGAAGGGGCGCGTTTCCCTGAAAATTGATTGTCTTTCCGCCCGCGGCCTTTTGGCCCGTTTTGGTGGAGTGTCGAGAGCAACGATCGATTCATGGAACTGGTTAAGGGGGGCTTTCGGATCATGCGGTTCTCTTTTTCTTCCCAAAACCGGATATTACATGGTGTTCAGGCTTTCTTCGAAATCATGGGAAAAACTTGAAACCAGTGTAACCAGAGTTTTAAGGATGAACAGGATACCCTTCAGGAGCAGAAGGAGGTACGGTTTCAGAGAGATCGTCATCAGGGATCAGTCTGCAATTGTCGGAATGCTTTCCAATATGCTACTTTTCCGGACTTCCCTTATACTTGAAGAAAAGGCTATGCTTAGGTCACTCCGGGATCGGGCCAACAAGATAGTAAATTGTGATTCCTCGAATATAAGAAGAACGGTAGAAGCCGCAGAAAGGCAGATCGAGGCAGCACGGGGGCTGTTTGAAAGTGGAAAGATATTATCTTTGCCCGATACGCTGAGAGATGTAATTACTGCAAGAATTGAGAACCCGGCTGCAACAATGAAGGAACTCGGGGAGTATCTTCTGCACCCTGTCAGCAAGAGTACTATCGAATACAGGTGGAGGAAAATCGAAAAGTTGGCCTCGAAGGCTGACGAATGAAAATCCAATAATGGGGGGCTGATCGTAATGTACCTCGGAAAGGCGGACGTCAACACGTACGAAAAAGGCTCCAGCCGGGAGTTTCTGGTAAGCAACGGCTGGGGTGGATTTGGATTTTCAACCGTGATCGGAGCGAATACCCGCCGAGAACACGGACTCCTTGTTGTAAAAAAGAGTGGAGAAGAAGTATATCCCGATGTCCTGATCAGCAAGATCGACGAGACTGTCGTCAGCAGGGGGAAAAAATACCACCTTTCCACCAATAGATATACAGATGTTATTTACCCTGACGGATTCAGATATCTCCAGGAGTATCAGGCTGAACCTCTTCCGGGAATGCTTTTTGTCATACACAGCATTTTTCTCAGGAAAACCGTGTTCATGCCCCGGAATATGCAGGCAACCTTCATCAAATACGAACTTCTTTCCGCGCCTGAAAACATTCAGATAGAAATTAGGCCCCTGGCTGCGCACAGAGGAATTATGGATTTGTGTCCCGACAAGGCCGGTGCGGATTTCGAATCTTTCTTTTCAAAGAACAGCGTTACAATCAATGGCCGGGGACTACAGAGCCATGTCTCATTTCACAAGGGGGAGTGGCGCCAGAAGCCTCTCTGGTTTGAAAACCTGATGTATGAATCCGATGAAAGCGAAAGGCCGGGGACTGATACTATCTGGTCTCCCGGAATTCTATCCTTCGATATGTCCGAGGGCGAATCCGTTTACATCATGCTCAGCTCAAAGAGCGGATTTCTCGATCACTCCAGGGGCCTTGAACTCGAAATGGCAACTTCCAAGAGTATTCTAGAAAGCATCGCTGATACTCCACTGATGAAGAAAACACCACTTGCAAGGGAACTCATTCAATCCGCGTCGCACTGTGTTTCTGAAACAGACGACAAAAAACCTATCATTTTTTCTGGTTACCCGTCGGTTCGCGAAAGTGCAAGAGAGACATTTATCTCAATTCCAGGTCTGCTTCTGGCAACAGGAAAAACAGATACGGCAAAAAAACTTCTCCAGGTCTGGTTGGATCGTGCTGTCGTAAACGGACATATAATGCCATCCGACGTTGACCCCCATACCGGTTCGATCAGAACTGAAGCTGCCGACTCAGGCCTCTGGTTCTTCTACGCTCTCAACAAATATTCCGAACAAAGCGGTTCAACAGAATTTGTCGCAGAGAACTGGAAGGACCTTGTGACAATTCTCCGGAATTTCCGTGGAGGTATCAAGGGGATCGGACTTGAGCTCCAAAGCAACGGCCTACTCTCTCTTCACACAGATAATCTTCACAGCAACTGGATGGACAGAGAATGCAACGGAAGCTCGATCCAGAAAAGGCGCGGAAATCTTGTTGAATTCAACTCTCTCTGGTACAACGCATTACGGTCGATGGAGCAGTATGCCGATCTTCTCGGGGACTATAACGAGAAGAATGAAATTGAGGAGATCGCGGCTCTTTGCAGAGATTCATTCCCGAAGATCTTCTGGAATGAAAAGGGCTATCTTAACGATTGGGTCGATGAAGATGACAAGGATGAATCTCTCCGGTGCAACCAGATTCTTGCCGTATCGCTGCCAGTCTCAGCAATGGATCCAGAAAGGGCACGCTCGATCGTTGAAACATGCTGGAATGAGTTGTATACGACTTTTGGGCTCAGAACCCTCGACCCGCACCACGATAAGTACAAGGGAAGGTGTGAAGGTCGCCTGGACCAGAGGGAGAAAGCCAGGTTTATGGGAATGGCCTGGCCATGGCTTCTAGGTCAATTCATTACCGCTTATTTAAGGTACAACCCCGACAGGAAGGATATTGCATGGAGTTTCCTGAGGCCCTTTATTTCCCACCTCAGAAAGGGATGTCTTGGAGGGGTCGCTGAGATATTTGACGGCAGCATGCCTTACAGACCCCACGGCGATGCTCTTTATGCTCCGAGCGTCGCTGAACTCCTGCGCGTAATTGGGGAGGATATGTAGTTTTGTTCCAGACAAATTCTGGAGCGGGTTGAATTTATCCCGATGTTTCAAACCAGAAAAAGAGATCTGCTCTTCTTTTTGGATATTGTCGCTCATAACAATTTTTTGAAGGATAATTTTTCCCGGGGGGATGGAAAATGGAAAAGAAACGAGTAGCGATCAATGGTTTCGGCAGGATCGGACGCCTGGCCCTGAGGGCTCTGTTCGATTACCCGAATGACGAGCTTTTCGAGATAGTTGCTACGAACAGCCGAACCTCGGCTGAACAAAGAGCCTACCTTTTCAAATACGATTCCGTACATGGGCGGTTCTCAGGAGATGTCTCGATCAAGGATGATGCGTTGGTGATAAACGGAACGTCGGTTAGAGTCCTGGCCGAGGCAGAGGTAGAGAACCTGCCCTGGGAGGAAATGGGAATTGACCTTGTGATCGAATCCTCCGGCAAATACACTGATGCCAGGATGGCGGCCAAACACATCAAAGCAGGCGCCAGAAAAGTCCTCATCACAGCTCCTGCCAAGAACGAGGATGCCACGATAGTGATGGGAGTGAATGAGGAGACCTATGACCCGGCCTTGCACAACGTGGTTTCCAACGCCTCCTGCACTACGAACTGCCTTGCTCCTGTTGTCAAGGTACTTCACGAGAACTTCGGGATCGAAAGGGGCTTGATGACAACAACCCACGCCTATACCAATGACCAGAAGACCCTCGATGCCTCCCACAGTAAATTCCACCGGGGGAGGGCGGCCGCCCTTTCATTGATCCCTTCCAGCACTGGAGCGGCAGCTGCGATAGGGAAGGTATATCCGGCGGTTGATGGGAAGATGAATGGACTTGCCGTCAGGGTTCCCACCCCGGATGTCTCTCTTCTGGATCTTGTTGTCATTCTATCCGGAGAGTTCTCTCCGGAGGATATCAATGAAGCCGTGAAAGCCGCTTCAACAGGGTCCATGAAAAAATACCTCGGATATGAAGAAGACGACCTTGTTTCAGTTGATTTTACCGGCGACAGCCGCTCATCTATCTTTGCCTCAAGACACACCATGACCATGGGGTCCATGGCAAAGGTTCTGGCCTGGTATGACAACGAGTGGGGCTATGCCTGCAGAGTTCTGGATCTTGCCAATTATATGCTCAGGAAGGGATCCTGACGATGAAACTCAGATCTTTTGACGGTATATCTATGGAAGGGAAAAAGGTACTGGTCAGAGTTGATTTTAACGTTCCGATAAAAAATGGCAATGTTGTCGATGACACCAGGATCCGTGCTCATATTGAAACAATTGCCCTTCTGAAGGCGTCTGGCGCGGCCGTGGTTCTTTTGTCGCATCTTGGGAGGCCCAAGGGGATACGTGTTGATGAACTTTCGCTTGCTCCTATTGCTGTATCGATCCGGGATTTGACGGGGTGGGATATAAAATTTATCAGTGATTGCATCGGAGAAGAAGTGAGATCCGCGGTTGAAAATATGAGGCCCGGTGAAGTCACCCTTCTTGAAAATACCCGATTTTACCCGGAAGAAGAGAAGAACGACAACGAGTTTTCAAAAAACCTTGCAGAACCGTTCGATCTTTTCGTTATGGACGCTTTCAGTGCCTCCCATAGGGCCCATGCTTCCACTCAGGGAGTAACGGCCTTTCTGCCTTCATTTGCGGGAAAGGTCATGGAGAGGGAAGTATCGTTTCTAGGTGCGGTCAGGGATTTTCCCAGGGAACCGCTTGTGCTGATACTTGGGGGAGCGAAAGTATCCGACAAGATCAAGATCATCCGATATATGCTTCCAAAATCGAGCCATATTCTTATCGGTGGGGCAATGGCTTTTCCGTTTCTGAAAGCCTCCGGATACGGTACAGGAAGATCATTCAATGAGGAAGGGACCGAAAACACTGCCGCAGAACTGTTGATATCTGCCAGAAAATCTGGCGTAGAAGTGATTTTGCCTGTAGATGTGGTTGTATCAGATTCCTCATTAAATGGATCCTCTTCCTTTACAGTAAAAGCAGGTGATATCCCGCATGATCTTATGGGCCTGGATATTGGACCTGAAACAACTATTCTGTTTTCCAGAGCTATGAAAAAGGCGAACACGATACTTTGGAACGGCCCCCTTGGCGTGTTCGAGAATAGTCCATTCGGAGAAGGCACGAGGTTGATAGGGGAGGCTGTATCCAGAAAAACGGCAGAAGGAGCAGTTACGGTCCTTGGAGGAGGAGATACAGCAGCAGCTGCGAACCTGCTGGGATTTTCTGCCGGAATTTCCCATGTTTCCACAGGTGGAGGAGCGACACTCGAGTTCTTTGAAGGTCTTGACCTCCCGGGAATAGCACCCCTCATCGTCGGCTAAAATAACAACATTGGAGGAATTCCCATGAAGGGAAAAGCCTTTGTGGCTGGCAACTGGAAAATGAACAAGGGGATAGAGGAGTCAATTGCTTTTCTTGACCGCTTTTCGGGGGAGCTTGAGAAAGAGGTATCAATTTCCTGTTTAATCCCGGACACAATAAACGTAGTGATCTTCCCGCCCGCAATTAACCTTTATTCAATTAATCTTTCAGGCCGTTATAGGAGAGGTGTCTGTTTCGGCGTCCAGAATGTTCATTGGAAGGCATCCGGTCCATTCACCGGGGAAAATTCCGCCCTCATGGCCCTGGAGGCCGGTGCTGTTTATTCCCTAATAGGACATAGTGAAAGAAGACAGCTTTTCGGAGAAACTGACGAAATGACATCAGAAAAATTCCATTATTGTGTGAAATGTGGATTGATACCTGTTCTTTGTGTTGGTGAGACGGATATTGAAAGAAACAGTGGAATGGCGGAAGCGGTAATAAAACGGCAAATTGAAGCTGTTTTTGGAACACCTGAATTATACCGGGCAGATAGACCCATTATCATTGCATATGAACCCGTATGGGCGATCGGAACAGGAAAGAACGCCACATCATCTGATGCACAGAAGGCATGCGCATCAATAAGGGAAGAGATAGAAAGAACTACAGATACCAGAACCGCAAAAGAAGCGCTGGTATTGTACGGAGGCAGTGTAAAAAGTACCAATGCAAAGGATTATTTGTCACAGAGCGATATCGACGGACTTCTTGTAGGGGGCGCATCACTTGATCCAGAAGAATTCCTGAGCATAATCAGAGAGGCCGCAAAGTTGATCGGATGAGGAAATAATTTCGCCTAATGTAACATAAGATATATTATAGGACACCATATTTCTAAAATAAAAGCCCCCTGTCATGGGGCTTTTATCCCTTTCTGTTAATTGAGTCTGGTTGTCTTTGCTGAGGCCCAGATGCTTTCCAGACGGTAGAAGCCACGTCCCTCCCGGCTGAAAATGTTGATGATAATATCGCCGGCATCGATCAGGATCCATTTGGGGCTCGTTTCTCCCTCGATCCGGTATGGTATACCCATCTTGTCAAGAGTATCAGTTACATAACCGGAAACTGATCTCATGTGTACATCCGAATTACCTGTAGCCATAACAAAGAAATCCGTTATGGTTGATTCAGAAGAAAGATCGATGATCGATATGTCTTCGGCCTGTTTGTCCTGGAGTATTTCGATTATCGAACTTATTGAATCTGGTTCCGGCAAAAGATTCATTTAATCCCTCCCCTATTCTACCCGTGAAATAATCAACTTCTTAAGAATGTTCTCGTAATCATGTCCCATGATCATTGTAACATGGCGTGCATTTTTATCCTGTCTTACAAGATTTCCCGGAATAACGACTAATTTCCCGAGTGCTTTTGCCGCAATTTCGGTTTCGGCACCTGGAGGGAAAATGATATTGGTATATTTATAGTCGCTATGTTTGGCGTTACCTATATGTGCAATGTCAATTCCAATCAACTGTAATTTTGTTGCGGTCTCCTTTGCTACTGCGGAACGACCGGAGCCATTGAGAACTGCAACCTGAACGTTTATTGCACCGATCAGTTCAGAGGCCTGGAGATCAATTTCATGATCTTCCTCAGCACCAGGGTCGACAGGATCTTCGAGGGGTTTTTCCGAAAGTATTTCGGATATCGAACTGAGATCACCAAGCCAGTAGCTGACACCGGAGATGTATGCGGATCGCCCTGGGAGTGTCCTGAAAACAGTCCTGGAAGGATCCTGGTCCTTTAGATAGGATGCGAGTTGAATAGCCTGGGATATTGTCATGTTGGTCTTGACGAGTTTCATTGATTGACGTATTAACTCCGGTATTTTTGTTATCATCGCAGGATCTTTGATCTTTTTAAAAACTGTCTGCAGGAAGATCTGTTGGCGCTCAACCCTACCAATATCACCCAGGGCATCATGCCTGAATCTAACGAATTCAAGAGCTGTTTTGCCGTCCATGTGCTGTTCTCCTGCCTTGATGTCAATGCGGAGACCGCCTGCTCTATCCGTATAGCGAAGGTTCTTGGGTACGTCTATGTCAACTCCGCCGATCAAATCGACCAACTGCGGGAAACTTTCGAAGTTTACGATGATATGGTATTGAATTGGTACGCCAAGGTAGTTGATCAAAGTGGTTTTTAACAGGTCGACCGCTCCGTAGGCATACGCATGGTTTAGTTTCTGCCATCCATGGTCCGGGATCATAACGCGTGTATCACGCGGTAGCGAAAGAAGGCGGACCACCTTGTCGTCAAGGTCAATCGAAACAAAGGCGATTGAATCAGAGCGATTCGCGTCCTCTCCGGGAACTTCGTCAAGACCTACAAGCAGCATGTTTACTCTTCCAGTTGACTCATCATGCTGAATTTTTTCCCTTATGGTTTCAGGTTCAGGGTTCAAGAGATAATAAGCCTTGAACCCGATACCGGCTACAAGCGAGAAAAAACCTGCCAGAATGAGAAGAGCAATGTCCTTTTTGCGCAAATGTTTCACCATCCATTTCTAAAGTACATGGCGTTTTTATATATGTACTGCTCCACTAGCCACGGTGCAAGATATCTAATATTTAATCCTTCTGAAACCCTGCGTCGGATTTCTGTGCTTGAAATAGCAAGCAGAGGGATTTCGAGGTTTATCAGACTCTTTTTGATCCCGGAGGGAAGTTCTTTGAGACCCAGAGGGTTGAATCCTGGTCTGCTGACGGCTACGATCTTGCAAAGATCGGGTATCTCCAAAGGTTCTTTCCATGACATGATATCCAGAACCGCGTCAAGACCCGTAATAAAGTAAAATTCGACGCTCTTTGGAGGATACCAGTGGCGCATCTCCCGAAGAGTGTCGACAGTGTGGCTTGGTGATTCCCTGTCGATCTCCACGCGTGATATCCGGAAATGAGGATTATCCAGGGTGGCAAGCATGCTCATGGTATATCTGTGCTCGGCTGATGAAATTGTCCGGCCTGCTTTGTGAAATGAGTTACCCGTCGGGACGAATACAACCTCCGTAAGCCCCAAAGAGAAATATGCCTCTTCAGCGGCAATCAGATGGCCGAAGTGGATAGGATCAAAAGTTCCACCCATGACGCCGATCTTCCTTTTTCGAAGACCTTCGGAAGATCTTACGGATATATTGTCAGTGTTCTTCAACAGTGTTCGACCTCTCTTCCATGGAAGAAGCCGTTTCAGGAAGAAAATTGAACTCGTTATCTCCTATTATGACTGTGTCACCCTCTCGTGCTCCATTTGCGAGAAGAAGAGCCTCGATGCGATAGTGTCTTATTATAGCTGTAAACCTTGCCAGTGCCTCATCCTGTTCGAAGTTGAACCTTTTTATCAGACGTTCCACCTCGGTGTGTTTTACGACAAAAACTCCATCCTGTCCCGCTACTTTTGAGATACGGGGTATTTCCCTCTTTCGTTCCACCCTGTCAAGATCTTCTATCTCGAATGAACGCTTCTCTCGTTGGGGTTTCGCAACCTTTTGGATCAGGGAGACAAGGATGCGGAGAAATTCCGGTATCCCTTCTCCTGAAAGAGCGCTTATTTTGTAAAACGGGATATTGAGACTTGATAGAGATCCCTCAAGTTCTGAATAAGTTGAAGCACTGCAGGGAAGGTCTACCTTGTTTCCGGCTACTACTGACGGGAAGTCAAGAAGTTCCCTGTTGAACTCCCGGAACTCGCTTTGGAGCGTCTTCCACTGCTCAATCGGGGTTGCAGAAGATCCATCTGAAAGATCGATCACATATACAAGAAGCCTGGTGCGCTCGATATGTCGAAGAAACGCGTGTCCAAGTCCCTTGTTCTGGTGTGCTCCTTCAATAAGGCCCGGAACGTCTGCTATTATTATTCTCTCGTTATCCACGGCAAGCATTCCGAGATTTGGGGATATTGTAGTAAACGGGTAACCCGCAATCTCGGGGTGGGAGTTGGATATTGCGGAAAGAAGAGTTGATTTCCCGGCGTTCGGAAGGCCTACAAGACCAATATCCGCAAGCATTTTCAATTCCAGTCTTAAATCTCTTGTTTCTCCAGCCGCTCCGATCTCCGCGAAACGAGGGGTGTGTCTGCGGGAGGATGCGAATCTTGCGTTCCCCTTGCCGCCTCTACCTCCTCTCGCCGCAAGAAGGGTGTCGCCATGTACGGTAAGATCGGCTAGGACATCCCCGGTTGCGGCGTCGATTACTATGGTCCCGCATGGGATGGCGACAACAGTATCCTTGCCTGAAGCGCCATGTCTTTTGCCTCCTTTGCCATGGGTTCCGTCTCCGGCAGAAAAACGGTGCCGAAACTCGAAATCCGCCAGTGTCTGGAGTCGCTCATCGGCTACAAAGAAAACATGGCCTCCCCGGCCACCGTCACCGCCGTCAGGTCCGCCTTTGGGGACAAATTTTTCTCTTCGAAAACTAAGTGCTCCGTTTCCGCCTTTTCCGGCTTCAACGAAAATATCAGCAACATCCAGAAATCTCAATTATCAGCACCCCGTTAATAAGCAAAAAGGGCCCAAGCAAAACAACTCAGGCCCAAAAGGTATAAATTTTTTCGAAAATATCAGGCAACTACAGGTTCAACAGTTACGAATTTTCTTCCGGCCCTGGTCTGGAAACGGACTGTCCCCTCCGAGAGAGCAAAAAGGGTATCGTCCCTGCCTATTCCAACATTTGCACCGGGATGAAATTTCGTTCCCCTCTGGCGTATGATTATACAGCCAGCCCTTACAGCCTGGCCGTCACTTCTCTTTACCCCGAGTCTTTTGCCTATGCTGTCTCTTCCGTTTGTGCTGCTTCCCTGTCCCTTTTTATGAGCGAACAGCTGAAGATTGATCATTTTCATTCACCTTCACCTCCACAAACCTTGTATGCTTTGGGTAACTATTTTCAATTGATCTGAACGCGGCAATTATCGTATTGACCAGATCATCAACCCGGCTGTTCTTTTTCGGTCCCCAAAAAACACCCATATAGGCCGACTCTTCATCAACTTTTGATGATACTCCTTCAATTAACAGAACTTCCGTCAAACCGATCTCGAGTGTCTGGATCAGAGTAGAAAGAGCTGCGCAAAGAATATCCTTACCTCGTTCTTCATAGCCGGTATGCCCTGAAAGTTCGAGGCCGCAGACGTTCTCGCCTCTCAAAATGATCCTTATCTCAGTCATTGATCCTATAGATCGATCGAGTCGATTTTTACAGACGTGAAAGACTGTCTGTGACCCTGGGTTCTCCGGGATTGTCTGGATTTATTCTTGTACTTGAAAACGATTATCTTCTTGCCCCTGCCCTGCTCCATAACCAGCCCTCTGACGACGGCCCCGCTGATAAACGGTGTTCCCACTGACACTTTAGTGTCGGAAGCAACCATAAGAACCTTGTCGAACTCAACGGCCTCTCCGGTATCACGGTCAAGCTTTTCCACCCTGATTGTATCTCCTGGCGTAACACGATACTGCTTACCACCTGTTTCAATCACAGCGTACATAGTACTTTCCCCCTTTCGCCGGTGTCCCAGGTGGCCCAGAGGCTCTTGAAACCTGTCCCGAGCGGTATATGGCATAGCGAACGAGATTCTATCCAACTTTTTAAGCTGCGTCAACAGTTCTGAACAAAGAGGAATTATAGCATAAAAAAATGAATTATGAACCATAAAATGCTAATGTTCGAACCGGCTTCCCAAAAGAGAACAGGCAAG
>DFYG01000163.1 GCA_002382605.1 Synergistaceae bacterium UBA4088
GGGTTGTGAGATACTCCTTTTTGTTCGATGGAAATGGCCGGGGAAAGTCCTGATATATCGTCGACTTCAGGTTTGTCCTGCACTCCAAGGAACTGGCGCGCGTAGGAGGAAAGAGATTCAACATACCGTCGCTGTCCTTCAGCGTAGATAGTGTCAAAGGCTAAAGATGATTTCCCTGAACCTGATGGCCCTGTGATCACCACCAGGCGGTTCTTAGGAATGTCTACGTCTATGTTTTTTAGGTTGTGCTGTCTGGCGCCCCTTACCTCTATCCATTGCGGCACGGCACTCTTCGCCTCCCCGTTTACCATGAAGAATATCCCTTATAGCGGCAGCCCTTTCAAAATCCAGTTGTTCGACCGCCTTCCACATCATCTTTTCCAGTTCCTGCTTCGTGAAGCCCTCTTTCCCTGGTCTTGTCGCAATATCAGGAACGATTTCGGACAGGAGTTCTTCCGGCAGAAGCGCCGTAACCCTTTTCTGGATCGTCTGGGGGATGATCCCGTTCTTCTGATTGCGGGCTACCTGTATCTCACGGCGACGCCTTGTCTCTTCCCGCGCGGAATTTATGCTGCCTGTATCACGATCGGCGTAAAGGACAACTTTTCCCGAAATATTTCGGGCGGCCCTGCCGATTATCTGTATCAGGGACCTTCGCGAACGAAGAAAACCTTCCCTGTCCGCATCAATTATCGCTACAAGTGATACCTCAGGAAGGTCGATCCCCTCTCTCAGAAGGTTTACTCCGACCAGAACGGAAATGTCACCTCTTCGGAGATCCCTGATGAGTTCAGCTCTTTCGAAGGTATCCAGCTCGGAATGTATGTACTTTACTGCGAAACCGATCTCCGCCAGGTATTCCGCAAGGTCCTCGGATGAACGCTTTGTGAGTGTTGTGACAAGAGCCCGTTCCCCTCTGGCAGCAACTTCTCTCAGCCTTTCTGTGAGGTCGTCAACCTGTCCGGTCGCCGGGACAACCAAAACCTCGGGATCAACTACACCGGTGGGGCGGACGATAAGCTCAACAATATTTGTGGAAACTTCCATCTCCCAGTCTCCGGGGGTTGCGGACACAAAACAGACCTGCGGCAAAAAATCAAGGAACTCACTCCATTTCAGAGGGCGGTTGTCAAGACAGGAAGGAAGCCTGAAACCATGATCCACAAGGGTCTGTTTCCTTGCCCTGTCGCCATTATACATACCCTGGACCTGGGGTAATGTGATGTGTGATTCATCGATAAAAAACAGAAAATCCTCGGGGAAGAAATCAAGGAGCGTTCCTGGAGTCTCACCGGGTAACCTTCCATCCAGTATCCTCGAATAGTTCTCGATCCCTGAGCAGTATCCGACCTGGGCCAGCATCTCCATGTCGTACTTTGTGCGCATCTCCAGGCGTTGAGCCTCAAGAAGCTTTCCCTGGGACCTGAATTTTTCCGTTTGCTCGACCATCTCCTCTTCGATCTTCGGGAGCGCTATCGCTATGGCCTCGGGGGATGTAATGTAATGCTGCGCCGGGAATATAGCTGCGTAGGGTTTTGAGAGAACACGCTTTCCGTTAAGGGGATCTATCTCCTCGATCCTCTCGATCGTATCGTCCTCGAAAAGTACCCTGATCGCAAGATCGCTATAGGCAGGGAAAATTTCCAGGGTTCCACCCCTGACACGGAATTTGCCCGGTTCCAGAACATAATCGTTTCTCTCGTAGTGGTTGGTAACAAGCTTTTCGATGAAATCACGGCGATTGTACTTTTCCCCTACGGCAAAACGGAATATCGCGTCCTCGTAGGCCTTCCTTTTTCCAAGACCGTAAATGCAGGAGACGCTGGCGACAACGATAACATCACGCCTTTCCAGCAGGGCCTTCGTGGTGGCAAGCCTCAGTTTTTCAATTCTCTCGTTTATGGATGCATCCTTTTCGATATAAACGTCCGAAACGGGCACGTATGCTTCCGGCTGGTAGTAATCGTAGTAACTAACGAAATAATTCACCGTGTTCTTCGGGAAAAACTCCTTGAATTCGCTGTAAAGCTGCGCCGCCAGGGTCTTGTTGTGGGCCAGAACAAGCGTTGGTTTCTGCAGCATCTGGATAACGTTGGCCATCGCGAAAGTCTTTCCGCTCCCTGTTACGCCGAGAAGGCAGTTAAAACGCTCTCCGTTCCGGAACCCCTTGACGAGCTTCTCTATGGCTTCAGGTTGATCACCCGCCGGCGGCCATTCCGAATGAAGCTTGAACACTGATGATCCCTGCTCCATTATTCCACCCCCGCCCTCATATTAAGAGAAAAGAGCGCCCGGCCGTGAAATACCGGGCCGAACGCTCGAAACTTCAGCAAGACAATATTTCCCGGCTCAGGAACAGACAGGACTGTAACAAATGATACGCTACGTTCCGGAACTCCCTTCGAGGGGATCCGCTACAGCCAGGGCAGTCTCTACAGGTACCTGGGCTACCTGGTCAATCCCCTCTTCGAAGAGAGCGTCCAGTCTGCTTCCCTCAATTACTTCCTCCACTAGCAGCGTCCTTGCGATCCGTACATGGGCATCGAAGTTCTCCTTCAAAATGAGGCGCACTCTCTCGTAGCACTCTTCGACTATACTCCGGACTTCCTTGTCTATGGCGTAGGCAACTTCGTCACTGTAATTTTTTTCATCCATGATGTCCCGTCCCAAAAAGACCTCGTGCTGTTTGTGCCCAAGCGTAACTGGCCCCAGACTGTCGCTCATTCCGAATTCAGTAACCATCTGGCGGGCTATCTGAGTCGCCCTTTCAAGGTCGTTCTGGGCGCCGGTAGTAATATCATCGAAATGGGTCTCTTCGGCCACCCGCCCTCCCAAAAGGACACTGATCCGGTTCATAAGCTCTTTCTTCGACATCAGGAAACGGTCTTCCTCAGGAAGCTGCAGGGTGTATCCAAGAGCCTTATGCCCCCGGGGAATTATGGAAATCTTGTGAACTGGATCGCACCCTGGGATCAGCTTGGCTACAAGTGCGTGACCAACTTCGTGGAAGGCAATTATCTCCTTCTCCCTGTCGTTTATCAGGCGTGTTCTTCGTTCAGGTCCAGCAAGCACACGATCAATGGCCTCCTCAAATTCGACCATTGAGATGTTTTCCTTGTCCTGCCTTGCGGCGAGGAGCGCTGCCTCGTTGACCAGGTTTGCAAGGTCGGCGCCGACAAAGCCTGGTGTGCGTTTCGCGAGTACCTCAAGGTCGACATTCTCGTTTACCTTCAAATCTCGAAGATGAACCTTCAAAATGGCCTCGCGACCGTTGCGGTCCGGGCGGTCGACAACAATATGTCTGTCGAAACGGCCGGGACGCAGAAGAGCCGGGTCAAGTATATCCGGTCTGTTCGTCGCGGCTATCAGGATGATGCCCGAAGAGACATCAAATCCATCCATCTCTACAAGCAGCTGGTTAAGCGTCTGCTCGCGTTCATCATGCCCTCCACCGAGACCAGCTCCGCGGTGACGGCCAACAGCATCAATTTCATCAATAAAAATAATGCAGGGCTGGCTTTTTCTTGCCTGCTCGAACATATCCCTGACGCGGGCCGCTCCAACTCCCACGAACATTTCGACGAAATCGGATCCGCTGATGCTGAAGAAAGGCACCTCTGCCTCTCCGGAACATGCCCTCGCAAGAAGGGTCTTACCCGCCCCGGGAGGCCCGAGAAGAAGAACTCCCTTGGGGACCTTGGCACCGAGCCTGGAAAAACGTGCGGGATCCCTGAGGTAATCGACAACCTCCATAAGCTCCTCCTTGGATTCGTCGCATCCTGCGACGTCCGCAAAAGTCACCTTGGGACGGTTGTCGAGGAACATCTTTGCCTTGTTCTTGCCAAAACTCATTACCTTGTTGTTCCCGCCCTGCATGTGGTAAATGATAAAAACCCACGCGCCTATCAAAAGAAGGGTCGGGAACAGCGACGACATGATACTGACCCACCATGGTGATTTGACAGGGGGAAGAACCTCTACCTTTACGCCGCTTTCAGCAAGCCGGGGAGCGAGTTCTCCTATTCCTACAGCGATAGTGCTGAATTTCTTGCCTCCATTTCTGGTTCCCTTGATGTTATCTCCTTCTATTGAAACCTGTTCAATTTTGCCTTCCTTGAAGGAACCGAGGAAAGCGCTGTAACTGATGGATTCATATTCCTCGGGGCCCTGGACTGGCGAAAGGAACATGTTCAC
The DNA here is from genome assembly GCA_002382605.1 of Synergistaceae bacterium UBA4088. GTDB lineage: Bacteria > Synergistota > Synergistia > Synergistales > Thermovirgaceae > UBA2252. The sequence goes on from DFYG01000163.1 coordinate 4,195, forward strand.
AAGGCTGACAACAAGAACTATCATTACCAGGTACAACCCGAGATTTTTTACCATTTTTCCCAATGCGGTCCCACCTCTCGTTCATATGACGCATTACAGACCATTCAGGCTAAGGGTTTGTCACCAACGTGTAGATTTCAGGAAGGTTTCTCCACTTTCCGGAATAATCCAGACCATAGCCTACCACAAATTCATCTGGGATTTCGAACCCCCTGAAGGCTATCTCGATATCCGTCTTTCTCCGGGAAGGCTTGTCAAGGAGAGCGCAAACATCCAACGTCTCAGGGTCACGTTCACGAAGGATATTCACAAGATAGGAAAGTGTCAATCCGGTATCCACGATATCCTCAACAATAATTACGTTCCTTCCAGTTATGCTTATATCGAGATCCTTGATGATCCTGACAACACCGCTGGATTTTGTTGAGGAACCATAAGATGAAACACCAAGAAAATCAAGTTCTGTTGCCATTGAAACAGGCAGATTCCTGATAAGATCTGAAAGAAATATCACTGCCCCTTTGAGAACTCCCAGGATCACAAGATCCCTGCCCCCGTAGGTGGAACTGATATCCCAGGCAAGTTCGCGGACTCGCTCGTCGATATTTTCCCTACTGATCAGGACATCTCCCAATTCATAAGGCATGGCTGGGCTCTCCTTTCAAAACAGGATTGGACGGAGGTAATTAGCCGTAAACAATTTACCTTGGAAAAGGCAGGCTCAACGGCCAGTTCAAACCCTCCGAGAGGCACCCAGAAGTTTTTGCCGATATTGAGGGCAGGCCATCTCCGGCGTCCCCACCATGGAACCATTTGATAAATTTCCTTATACCCCCTGGCAGACTCCAGGCTTGTAACCTTTAGTTGTCCATCGTCAGGAAACTGCACCAGGCACAAGCTGTCGCCACTTCCGGAGCATGGTCCCTCTTCGAGTTTCCACTCAAAATTCCATTGCCCCCAACTGAAACTGCCATACTCTCCATTCAGGGGGATTTCGAGGTCCGGCGGAGCGTCATCGGAAAACAAACATCTGTCAACCAGGGCTGCCATTCCTCTGGACCCGCAGATCTCAAGGGAGTTCTCCCACTGAAAACGCCATGGTGTGACCCCGCCGCTTATCAGACCAAGAAGGGACGCGGTTTTGCTCCTGGAAAGAGGCGCAAGGCCCAGGGCTCTCCCCTCATAGGCGAAAAGGGATTGGAGCGAAAGAGCATCCAACATCCGAAGAGGTTCAAGCCTCCACGCTTTCACAGCTAAAGGAAACTCCATCGCGAGCCACGACGACATTGATCGCGCATGAATCTCTCTCTTCACCTCAAGACAGGACATCTCCGCGCCCAGGGCCGCAAGGTGTTCCCTGAGGCGGGGGTTCCCTTCCTTCTCAAGGAAAGGGAAGATAATATGCCGGATCCTGTTCCGAAAATATCTCACATCCTCGTTTGATTCATCGGTTACCCATGGAACGGAACGTTCTGCCAGTAATGACTGCAACTCATCCCTGAAGCAATCGATGATGGGACGGATCACTTCTCCCCTCACTTCGGGAATGCCTCTAAGACCTCTTATCCCTGTGCCTCGAAGGGTGTTGAAAAACATTGTCTCCGCTGCATCGTCGGCATTGTGGCCGGTCGCAATAAATCGGGCCCCGGTTTCCCCAGCGACCTTCCTCAGGAACTGATACCTCTCCCTTCGACCCGCCTCCTCAAGAGTTTCTCCGACCTTCTTAAGGGAGGGGACGTTCCGGTGTTCTATAAAACACTCCAGATCCCACTCGCGGCTGATTTTTTCAACGAACTCGGCGTCTCGAAGAGCTGTTTTATCACGAAACCCATGCTCCAGGTGGGCTACTATGATATTGCCTTTCCAGAAGAAGCGAAGCAGCCACAGCATGGCCATTGAATCGCTTCCGCCGGAAACAGCAGCTACAATTGGACCGCTTCCTTTCCACCACCCCTGCCTGATGCCGGCAGATTTGAAGCAGTATTTCACATGATCTGCTGATAATGGATCTCTTTTTCTGTTCGTACTTTTCTCCTCCAGGTTTCCTGCATAGATAACGTGCGAGGAAAAAATAACTCCACGAAAAAATATCCGGATTCAGTCGCTCTTTTTCATCTCCCTGGCCCAACTGTCTCTCAGTGACACGATTCTGTTGAATACAGGCATTTTTGAAGAGTGATCATGATCAGCAAAAAAATAGCCGTGCCTCAGGAACTGAAAACGTTCCCCGGGTTTTGCGTTGACGAGCGACTCCTCAACTCTGCACTCGGTCAGTCTTTCCATTGATGCTGGATTCAGATAATCCTTGAAATCTTCGCCTTCTTCCATGGCATCCATATCCCTTAACGTCAAAAGATGGTCGTAAAGACGGATCTCGGCCTTCGCTGCCTGGGACACACTTACCCAGTGCAGAGTTCCCTTTACTTTTCTGCCGTCAGGGGACTCGCCTCCCCGACTTCGGGGGTCATAGATGCAGCGCACCTCGACAACCCTTCCCCCCGCATCCTTTTTGAATCCAGTGCATTTTACGAAAAAGGCATGCTTCAGACGCACTTCAGCACCTGGGAAGAGCCTGAAGAACTTCTTGGGAGGGTCTTCCATGAAATCATCCTGTTCAATGAAAAGCTCCCTTTCAAATGGGATCTTCCGGTACGTTGGGATATCGGACTCGGGGTTGTTCAGCGCTTCCAGTTCCTCGATCTTGTCTTCTGGGTAATTTTCTATCACGAGCTTAAGCGGTCTGAGAATCGCCATGACTCTCGTGGCGCTGAGGTTAAGCTCATCCCTGATACAGTGATGCAGCAATTCCACGTCCACAAGACTATTCGCCTTGGAGACGCCTATCTTTTTACAGAAGGTCCGGATAGAAGAAGGGGTATACCCCCTGCGCCTGAGGCCGGAGATCGTCGGCATGCGAGGATCGTCCCAGCCTGAAACGCAGCCTTGCGTTACCAACTCGAGGAGCTTGCGCTTGCTCATAACAGTGTAAGTCATGTTCAGTCTGGCAAACTCAAACTGTCTTGGCCTGTGAGGAACTGACACATTGTCAAGGAACCATTCATAAAGCGGCCTGTGATCCTCAAATTCCAGGGTACAGATGGAGTGCGTAACACCTTCAATGGCGTCTTCGTAACCGTGGGCGAAATCATACATCGGATATATACACCACTTATCACCAGTACGGTGGTGGGACTGGTGAAGGATCCTGTACATGACAGGATCACGCATGTTAAGGTTCGGATGCGCCATATCGATCTTTGCTCTAAGTACGCAATCGCCCTCCCCCAATTCTCCTTCCCTCATCTTGCAGAACAGATCCCTGTTTTCAGCGATCGTCCTGTCTCTGTAAGGAGAATTCTTTCCCGGTTCGGTCAGTGAGCCACGGTTCTTTCTAATCTCATCTGCGGGCTGATGATCGACGTAAGCTTTTCCCGCCTCGATCAGCTCAAGCGCCCACTTGAAGAAATCATCGAAATAGTCTGACGCGAACCTGAGATTAGCCCAATTAAAACCGAGCCATGCTACATCCTCCTTGATCGATTCTACATATTCCTTTTCTTCTTTAGTCGGGTTCGTATCATCAAACCGAAGGTTGCACTCGCCCCCGAACAGCTCGCCGAGCCCAAAGTTCAGGCATATCGACTTTGCGTGACCGATGTGAAGATATCCGTTCGGCTCAGGGGGGAAACGGGTAATGACCTTTTCGATCTTCCCCGATTCGAGATCATCCCGGATAATCTGCTCAATAAAATTACTGGCTTTTTCGGGCAGTTCTTCCTTCATTGCTCCATCACCTTCTTATTGGGGAATATTGCAAAATCCGGCGGTGAGAAATGAAAAACGAAATCACCCCGCGCTGAATAAGATACACCATAAAGGGTTTTTATGATCCTGATTATGGCCTAACTTTAAAATAAACAGGAGGCCGCTCATTTCAGGCGGCTTCCTGTTATTGGTCAGTTCGTCAGATGCCCCCAGGGAACACACTGAAACCTTTCCTCTTGTCCCGTTCCGGGAGCGGCCCGGCATATCCGTGTTACAGTAGATACCGGGAACAGTACAATACTGCCCTTTCACATGACCTCCTTCAACATCTTCATTGCTTCCAGATATCCTGCCTCGAACAGGTTGCCTGACTGGTCCATATCATACATATTGAAAGCAGACAGATCCGGCTGGATCAGAATATCCGCCCCCTCGATCTGCAGACGCGTTGCCGAGGCAAGCATAAAATTAAAGGACCGGAGAAGAACTTCAACGATGTTTCCCGGTCTCTCCTCCCTCAGTCCCGAATTCAGATCGACAGCGATGATGAGATCGACCTTCATTTCCTGCAGCGGACTGATAGGAACGTTTTCGACAATGCCTCCGTCTACCAGAAGTCTGCCGTTCATTTCAACGGGTACGAATATTCCCGGGATACAGCTGCTTGCCATTGCGGCAGAGGAAATGCTCCCCTCCCTGATAACAACCTTTTCTCCCGTTGAAATATCCGCAGCAACCATTGCAAGAGGGATCACTGCCTGATCGAAACTCACATCTCCAACATGTTCAATGAGCAGATCTCCAAGTTTACTGTTTGATAGCAGACCGTACTGTGAAATGGACATGCGGGAAACATCCAGCCATTTCAAGTTCCTTGCGATCCTGTCTATTTCATCCCATTCGACGCCAAAAGCGAAAAAGGCTCCGATAAAAGCTCCTACGCTAGTTCCCGCGATACAAGCGATATTAACATCGTTTTCCTTCAACGCTTTAAGAACTCCGATATGAGCGGCGCCGAGAACAGCTCCCCCACCTAGCGCGAGGCCTATTTTTTTGCCTTTAAATCCATTCATGGCTCGCTCTCCTCCACCCGGATCCTTCCTTTTGACACAGTATTATCTTCTCTTCGATCTGGCCCATACCCCCTGGTTCACGAACCTTAAAATAATTCTCCGTCGCTTCATCCTCACGGCGGGTCTATTTGTAAGCTTTACGCCCTTTGTGAGAGATGCGGGTTTGTCCTCTGACTTTTTTCAAGGGTTAGTTGTTTGTCACGTACTGAAATCGCTTCCTGAATGCATCCGGAGAGAGTCTCGCTGCCACAGCCATCTTTTCGAATTCGATGCCGGGTTCAAAATCAGTTTTTTCCAACCGTATCATGTATGCCCTGGCGATGCGGTACTGGATGGAATCGGTGTTCACCATTCTGACGCGGGTCTTTTTTGTCACGGGGTCCATAATATCTTCAAACGAGATTGGCGTGATCTGGTTGTTCTGAATGGTTACAAGGGCGTTGGTCCCGCCGTTCCTGAGGAAATCCACGGCGGCGTATCCAAGGTTCCTGGTATATTCAATGTCAAAGGCATTGGGAGGAGCACAACGGACTTCATACCCAACGTCCTGGTTGATAATGGTCATCTTTATGCCCAGTGATTCCAGGTTGGCAAGAAGCGTCTTCTTCAGCATTTCCGAGAACTTGATCTCCGCGTAGCGGGTATGCCCGTGTTCGTCGCGCTCGACACAGGCGGCCTGGAGATCCTCGTCCCGCACTCTCTCGATAAGACCTTCCGCAACTACCGCCACACCGTGATGCCTGCCAGAAGCAAGTCTTTTGATTATGGATCCAGTAATGACATCCGCAAGGAGAGACATGGGGATCTTTTCTTCCGTTGGAAACTCTTCGGGTATAAGGGTCAATGTGGCACCTGAACTCTTCCCGATACCAAGCGAGAGATGTCCGGCCACCCGTCCCATGGCAACAACGATGTACCATCGACTCGTGGTCATGGCATCGACCATCAGATTCGAGACGATATCGGTGCCTATCGCCCGCGCCGACTCGAAGCCGAAAGTTGGGATCCCTTCAGGCAGGGGCAGGTCGTTGTCGATGGTCTTTGGCACATGGACAAAACTGATGGTAAGGTCGAGATTATTTTTCGCGTAGTCGGCCACACAGGCGGCGGAATAGGCGGTATCGTCTCCCCCTATGGTGACAAGATGCGTAACGCCGAGTTCGATGAGTGTATCCACCACGTTCTTAAGAGACTCTTCGCTCCTGGTAGGGTTGAATCTCGAAATCCGGAGAATACTGCCTCCCTCAAGGTAAATACGGCTGACCGTGTCAATGTTGAGGGGAACGACCAGTTTTTCCCGCTTTCCCAGGTTCAGGAAACCATCGTAAACGCCATAAACCTTCCACCCTGAATTTTCGGCTTCGATGGTTATTGCGCTTATTACGCTGTTGATCCCTGGTGCAGGACCACCTCCGCAAACAATGGCCAGGGTTTTCTGGGCTGGGTTATTCATCGTGAACCTCCTTAGGAAAAAACATTTACTTGGTTCCAATAATAACCTACAGTTGCCAAAAGTTGCAGCATAAAAACCAGCAGAACTTTCCTTTTTGCGCGTAATAAACCGGAGGGATTTCCGAAAATAATTCCAGGGAAGTTGAGCCTTCATTACTGTGATAGCAATATTTTCTGTAAAGCCCTTTGTCGGGGTTGTGAACCGGTGATCCCATTTATCCCTGTCCCGATTATATCATCAGTTCTCCGGTCTTCAGTCCCGGTTGGGAATGGGTCAGATTCAGCCATGGCAGGATTTTCTGCATACTTTCAGCCCTCCCACGCACATTTGAAGGAGCAACCTGTTGAAAGCGATCTTATGACGGGCTCAGCTTTGGTGCTTATATCCTGATATTCCTATTGCAGAATATTTTGTTCTTCCGGAATGATATTCTTTTCAGACTGAAACAAAGCCTAGATCTGCGAGGTCCTGATATTGCTCATCCTTCCTAATAACATCAAGTCAGGTTTCAACTGTCAGTGCTGTCATTTTCCGAACCACTTCTCTAATCTGCCTGGCAGAAGAATCCCCCTCCAAAAAAATCAATGCAAATGCAAAATAGGGGTCTGGATTTTTCATGGCTTGTTCCTCGTGTGTTGATTATCGCCTGCAGGTTCGAATCAACAAGCATAAGCCCCTTTATCCCTTCCATAAACCAGAAATCATATTGAATCACTTATCATTTACATTCCAGGATTTCAAAACCCCATCAAGCCGTAGGCCACAAAAAAACAGCTCCCGGAGAATATCCAGGAACTGTTTGAGTTCAACTTAAGTGGTGGCGGTGAGTGGATTCGAACCACTGACACTGCGGGTATGAACCGCATGCTCTAGCCAGCTGAGCTACACCGCCTGATAATGGTAGCGGGGACAGGATTTGAACC
>DFYG01000015.1:0-144 GCA_002382605.1 Synergistaceae bacterium UBA4088
CTTCAACACGACACCGCATCCTCAAACGCGGACGCGTACCGGCGAACCGAAGAGAAGGTCCGGGGTATAAGACAGAAGATCAAGGGTCTGGCACTGATACTGGAAACAATTGAACATTTCGTTGCCGCCTGCGACGGCCATGGA
>DFYG01000015.1:165-4524 GCA_002382605.1 Synergistaceae bacterium UBA4088
CACATGCATCACCAGCATGGGGGAGATGGAACAGTCACGGATCCCGTCTGCGGAATGTCAACTGACGACGTGTCGTCTTTCACTCCGTTAGAGTACAAGGGCAAGACCTATTACTTCTGCAGCCCTCACTGTCTTGAGAAGTTCAAACAGGATCCCGAGGCATACATGAAAGGCAGTGACGACCCCGACAAGGAACAGGAGAAGAAACCCGCCAGGGAATACACCTGTCCCATGCATCCGGAAGTGATCCGGGACAAGCCAGGCAGTTGCCCAAAGTGCGGCATGGCTCTCGAACCGCGGATGGCATCACTGGAGGAGGAAGAGCAAAACCCTGAGNNGCGGGGAATGCTGCCTGGGGGGCAACTCATAGAAAGGCTGGCTCCTCCTCAAGTGCTGAACTGGATCGAACTGCTCCTCGCCACACCGGTCGTGCTGTGGGCAGGGTGGCCCTTTTTTGTCAGAGGCGCGCAATCCGTCTTCAACATGAGCCTGAACATGTTCACGCTCATAAGCCTGGGTGTTTCCGTCGCCTATGGCTACAGCATCGTGGGCGTTCTTTTTCCAAAGATATTTCCACAGGAAATGCAGGGAGCCGGTGGAGCCATTCACGTCTATTTCGAGGCGGCCGCCGTCATAGTCAACCTTATCCTGCTGGGACAGGTCCTTGAATTGCGTGCCCGAAGCCAGACAGGGACAGCGATCAAAGCCCTTCTGGGGCTAGCGCCAAAGACGGCCCGGAAACTCAATGACGACGGGAGCGAGATCGATGTACCCCTTGGAGAGGTAAAAAAGGGAGACAGGCTTCGGATCCGACCGGGAGAAAAAGTACCCACCGACGGCGTGGTGCTGGAGGGGACAAGTTCGATCGACGAATCCATGATCACCGGTGAGCCGATCCCGGTATCCAAACAGGTGGGTGACAAGGTGACGGGAGCAACGGTCAACGCAACTGGGAGCCTGATCATATCGGCGGAAAGGGTCGGAAGCGAGACCCTTCTTTCCCGGATCGTCAACATGGTTTCCGAGGCCCAGCACAGTCGGGCCCCGATCCAGAGACTCGCTGACAAAGTTTCGGGCTATTTCGTTCCGGCTGTCATGACGGCTTCCCTTGCAGCCTTCGGCGTCTGGTTCGCGGTGGGTCCCGAGCCCCGATTGGCCTATGCACTAATTGCCGCCGTCTCTGTTCTGATAATAGCCTGCCCTTGCGCCCTCGGACTTGCAACCCCCCTGTCCATCATGGTGGCTACCGGCAAGGGAGCTACAATGGGAGTCCTTTTCAGGAACGCGGAAGCAATTGAAACCCTTCGGAAGGTCGATACACTTGTGGTGGACAAGACGGGAACCCTGACCCTTGGCAAACCGCGGCTCACCACCGTGATCGCCGCCCCGGGCTTTGACGAAAAAAACATGCTCTCCATGGCGGCGACCCTGGAAAAAGGAAGCGAACATCCTCTTGCTGCCGCCATCGTATCCGGAGCCCTCGAGCAGGGAGCAACCCTTGCTGAGGCCGGGAATTTCGACTCTCATACCGGAAAAGGTGTCTCAGGCGAGGTAAATGGACAATCCGTTATCCTGGGGAACCTGAAACTGATGGAAGAATTCAAGGTCGATACGGGCATACTTGGTGCCGAAGCGGAAAGGCTGAGAGCAGAAGCACAGACCGTGATGTTCGTGGCAGTCAACGGCAAGACAGCGGGACTTCTCTCTGTATCCGACCCGATCAAGCCGAGTACTCCAGAAGCCATCAAGCAGCTCCATGAAGAGGGAATGCACATCGTCATGCTCACGGGGGACAACCAAGCAACGGCTGAAGCGGTCGCCCGCAAACTGGAGATCGACGAGGTAGTAGCTGGAGTATTGCCTGACGGAAAGGCCGCAGCGGTCCAGCGTTTCCAGAAGGAGGGGCATATTGTCGCCATGGCGGGTGACGGGATCAACGACGCGCCGGCTCTGGCCCAGGCGCAGGTTGGCATCGCCATGGGTACCGGCACCGACGTCGCCATGGAAAGCGCAGGCGTGACCCTGGTCAAGGGCGACCTGACAGGTATCGTGCGGGCACGCAGGCTTTCGCGGGCGACCATGCGCAACATCAAGCAGAACCTCTTCTTCGCCTTTGTCTACAACGCCCTGGGTGTCCCTCTGGCCGCGGGCGTGCTCTACCCGGTGTTTGGGATCCTGCTCAGCCCTATCATTGCCGCAGCAGCCATGAGCGCAAGCTCCATCTCCGTTGTGACCAATGCCCTCAGGTTGCGGTCGCAGGATATCAGATGATCAAAATCAAACATGGCAAATAAGAGGGGGAACGTCTTTCCGATTTGCCTCTTGACTCTTGGCCATAGTCCGGACTTTATGCTCCCATCAAGCCCAACAGGTCATGATCAAAACAAGGAAACCGAACTATCTGTGAGCTGCTCGGGATGAATTCAGGAAACCTGCTGCACTGCTGCTGGTAGGAGGAATGTTGTTTATGATGATGAGAAGAGGCGAGTGCTGCTGCGGAGGTCACCATTCAGTATCTGATCCTGCCACGGCAGTGGAAATTGATCTTCAGATAAGGCATTGCTGAACGAACGCGACCACACTCCAGGAGGACATGCCGCCAGGTGAAACCAACACAAAAAGGACCTCCCCATCCAGGGAGGTCCTTGATCTCTCAGTTCGAAGCCGTTTGATCCGGCTTCTCCTTTGCTTCCTGCGTGCTATCAGACAATTTCCGCTGACTATCTCCGCGCAAGCTTCTATCAGCAGCTCAATGCAAGGCCAGGTAGGCTTTAACCCGGATTTCTACGTTATGTTGAAGGTTCCGGTAGAAAAATGCGTAGTCATAGGGGTGGTAGAACCCCGGGATCCCCACATCCAAATCTTTGATGTTTGAAGGCGTGGGGATCACGAAGGCACCGTTCACTGTTTGCCCACCAGTGTAGTACGGGATCTCCAGGGCATCGTTCTCCGTGAGGAAGAGAGCCCCCAGGTTCTCTTCGGCGAAAGAAACCTTGTTCGTGATCGTCATGGTAAGGGGATTGACCGCCACAGCACCCTCTCCGACAATACTGTATCCCGGGTTGGGTCCCTGAGTATTGTACGTAATTATGGAACCGGTCTCATCGGGAGTCGCCGCGATCTTAAGGTGCGGGTATTTCACCAGGTCATCGCGAGTTACGGACCAACCCACGATATAGGCAGCCACCAATTTTTCACGGAGTTTAGGATCGCCGAAACGGCGCTCCATAAGCCACAGGATCATTTCAGACCCCTGGCTGTGCCCCGCCAGAATGAACGGTCGACCGTTGTTCCAGTGTGCCATATAGGCGTCGAAGGCCGCTTCAACATCCGAATAGGCCACGTTCAGGGCCTTCCAGTTCGGGCTATCCTCTGCAGAGTTCAAGACCGCGAGGTTCGCCTGACGATAATAAGGAGCACAAAGGCAGGCGGAAGTCCGGAAAACTCCAGCCTGGCTTGACATGAGATCGCGGACCTTCAGGTCCGCTCTTTCTCCTTCCAGCGACTGGTTCCAATTTTCGTCACCACGATAGGTAGTGGGGTGAACGATAGAAGACGTCCACAGGGAAGGGCCGGGGTTCGCCCGGAAGGACGGCCCAGCTCCCGGAAGAAGCATAGTCCGGGGCAGCAGGCAGCCCGCTGCCGGGTCAAAGGGCTGGGCAGGATCTGCCCATGACGATCCGGGGAGAATCAAGGTTATGGCAAGTAAAAACATTGCTACAAGCGCGAGGTTAAGACGTTTTGACATGTGGTTCACTCCTTTCGAAACTGTGCTGTTTGGGTTTAGGCAGCCTTATACCTGGTTCTCCGTTCCAGATAACTTCCTGGCGACCGCCTTCCCTGAGGTCATAAGCTGCCTTTCGGCAAACGATCCGGTGAAACCGCAACGACTGTATGGACATCAACCTTATTGTTTATTTCTAACATTCTTTTATTATGACACCTGCTTATTAAAGTCGTCAATTCAGAATTGAGCGAAGTTTCTAACCGTCTCGGGACTTTTCCCAACCCTGATCGACAGGCCGTTGGGTAATTCAAGCAAGAATTAAACGTTGTGGAAACACATCGCATCAACCCAAATGTGGAAATGTATAAATGATCAGAGAGCTGTCATAGAGGATGCTCCTGAAAAAAGACGATTTCACCAAACCCCCCAATATTTGTCAAGCGAAGGGTGAAGAAATGGAGTACGGCCCATAATGCGGAGGTCGACCAATGCTAAGGCTCCTCGACATGGCATAAAGTATCCGCAACTCGTGATCTGCCGGTTATCGCAAAAGACCGCCGTTCCGGTTTATGGGTATATGCCTGTTGCCTCATATAAGAATCTAAGTGAAAGCTATTCGTTGCCTCATGAAA
>DFYG01000059.1 GCA_002382605.1 Synergistaceae bacterium UBA4088
ACGCGTCACGGCTCTTGGGAGTCACAAGTTACGGCCCTTCCCACCACAGAGGGCCGCAGAGGAGTGCAAGAGAGAGGAAAACTGGATCTTTTTGTGGGTTTAAAACCAGTCACGGCCCTGGATTTTAAACACCGGTATCCTGCCGTCAGCCTCCTGGAGCCATGCTTTTTCGATTCCCGATTCACGCGTCACGATTAACGGCTCCTCAGAGTCACGAATCTTCTCACCACCGGGGACGTAGATATTGCCAAAGATCATCTCATCCTGAGGTCGTAGATGTCCGGCGTTCTTTGCCAGTGTCAAATAAATTCTCTCGGTTGGGTGCTGATTTAATGACCTGATTAGAATATAGGGTTATTATCATCAGGCGAAGCCGTTGCAGCTGCGTTTGGCAGAAGGATGCTGGATGCGAAAAAGATAACAGGGCATCCGCAAAGGGAAGGGTCGGAAAGATCAGGGAGGCCTGGATCTGTCAGAAATGCTAATTTCTACGGCTTTGTCGGGTTTCGGCTTTGTTGGGTTTATCAAAACATATTATGGATTGTCCGAATAGCTGATCCGGGATAATTCAAAACCCACTCGGGAAGGAGAATCTTATCTATCCTATGGCGAAGCTTGAAGAGGTCACCCGTGGATCGGTTGTAAAGGGGATCCTTTCCAAAAACGATGTAACTGTTGTAGATGTCAAATGGATCGGTTCAAGTGCCATCGAGTTGACCTACAAGGATACCCAGGGTGATCTTGGAAGCCAGTTGGTCTACCGGGATAACGAGCCTATGCTTGAAATTGCCTCGGATGGTCTGCCCTGGAGTTTTACGGGTGACGGAAATCTTTTCCGCCTTGCCAGCGAAGCCTACAGAATTAATCTGGCGTATCTCTTCGATCCGATCCTTGCCGTCCATACATCCCTTGTCGAGCCTCTTCCTCATCAGATCACCGGCGTCTATGAGAAAATGCTGCCCCAACACCCGCTAAGATATCTTCTTGCGGATGATCCCGGCTCTGGAAAAACCATCATGACCGGACTCTTTATAAAAGAATTGATAGCCAGGGGAGATCTTCAGCGTTGCCTGATAGTTTCGCCTGGCAACCTTGCCGAGCAGTGGCAAGACGAACTGATGAGCCGTTTTCCCCTGCCGTTCCAGATCATGACCAACGATGCTCTTGAGGCTTCGTTGAGCGGCAACTGGTTTGCCGAGACAAAAATGGCTATCTGCCGCCTCGATAAACTCAGCCGAAACATAGAGATTCAGGAAAAACTGGCTGTGACCGACTGGGACCTGATAGTCTGCGATGAAGCCCATAAGATGAGCGCGCATTTTTTTGGAGGCGAGATCAAGTACACAAAGCGGTACAAGGTTGGGCAGATGCTATCGGGTTTGACGAGGCACTTCCTACTACTGACAGCAACCCCTCATAACGGAAAAGAAGAGGATTTTCAGCTATTCATGGCCCTTCTTGATGGTGACCGGTTCGAGGGTCGCTTCCGCGACGGCGTCCACACCACGGATATATCTGATCTCATGCGCAGGATGGTTAAGGAGCAGCTTTTCAGGTTCGATGGCACCCCACTTTTCCCCGAAAGAATAGCCCACACTGTTCCGTACCGGCTTTCCAATGAAGAGGCGACCCTTTACAAAGGTGTTACCGAATACGTTCGCGAAGAGTTCAACCGCGCTGATTCCCTGGAAAATGACGGCCGGAAAGGCACGATAGGTTTTGCCCTTACCGTGCTGCAGCGAAGGCTTGCCTCATCGCCGGAGGCAATATACAGGTCACTTCAGCGGCGAAGGGAACGCCTTGAAAGTCGATTGAGAGATGAGAAGCTCCTGGCAAGAGGGACAGCTGCTTCCATTGATTTCCTGACGGGATTTCCTTCTTTAGCCGCTCCTGAGGATCTTGATGATTTCGACGATTACCCTGAGGCGGAAGTTGAGAAGATAGAGGAGGAGATCGTCGAGAAAGCCTCAGCTTCGAGGACTATCACTGAACTTGAGGCTGAGATCCAGATACTCAGGAAACTTGAAGATTTTGCACTCAAGGTTCGCCAGTCTGGAAGTGATAAAAAGTGGGAGGAGCTATCCAGCCTTATCCAGACTTGCACGGAAATGTTCGACGCAAACAACAAGAGGCGCAAGCTGATAATTTTTTCTGAACACAAGGATACCCTTAATTACCTTGCCGAGCGCATTCGGGGGCTTCTGGGACGTCCTGAAGCCGTTGTAACCATTCATGGCAGCATGGGCCGCGAGCAGCGCAAAAATGCGGAGCAGTCATTTACACAGGACAAGGAAGTGCTTGTGCTTGTAGCTACTGATGCTGCAGGAGAAGGCATTAACCTTCAGCGTGCCAACCTGATGGTGAACTACGACCTTCCGTGGAATCCGAACAGACTTGAACAGAGGTTCGGGCGCATTCACAGGATCGGCCAGACAGAAGTCTGTCACCTCTGGAACCTTGTTGCATCCGAGACCCGCGAGGGTGATGTCTATGAGCGTCTTCTCAAGAAACTTGAGCAGGAGCGTCAGGCCCTCGGAGGCAGGGTCTTTGATGTGCTCGGCAGGGTGCATTTTGAAGACCGCCCCCTTCGTGATCTCCTGATCGAATCGATACGATACGGTGACCAGCCGGAAGTGCGCGAGCGTCTCTACCGTGTTATTGACACCGCCCTTGATAAAGAGCACCTGCAGGAACTTCTTGAGGAAAAAGCCCTTGTCCAGGATTCCATGGACACCAGCCAGGTCCGTAGGATACGGGAGGATATGGAGAGGGCAGAAGCCAGGCGCCTCCAGCCCCATTTCGTTGAGTCCTTTTTTCTCGATGCTTTCCGGCTTATGGGGGGCGTCATCCGGGAAAGAGAGCCCCGGCGCTATGAGATAACACGGGTTCCTTCAGAGATCCGGACGCGCGACAGGGCTATCGGAACCCGGGAGTCCGTCCTTCAGTGCTATGAGCGGGTAACCTTCGAAAAGGAGCTAATAAGCTTGCCGGGCAAGCCGGTTGCTTCCTTTTTGTGTCCGGGGCATCCGCTTCTTGATGCTGCTATTGACATAATTCTGGAAAGATACAGGGATCTTCTTAAGCTTGGAGCCATCCTTGTTGATGAGCAAAACCTTACAGATGAGCCAAGGGCTCTTGTCTTCCTGAACCATGCTGTTCAAGACGCGCGAACCACCCCATCGGGTAGAAGGCAGATAATATCAAGGCAGCTTCAGTTCGTGGAGATCGACAAAACAGGCGCCATCGGATCTGCAGGTTATGCTCCTTACCTTGACTACAGACCCTTGAAACCTGAAGAAACAGAATGGCTTCCAGCCATCATGGAGGCGCTGCCCTGGCGGAGTGGCGAACTGGAAAAGCAGGCTCTGGATTTTGCTGTGGAAAAACTTGTTCCTAGCCACCTAAAGGAAATAAGGACCAACAGGGAATCGCTGACACAGAAGGTGGAGGCGGCTGTCAAAGACCGTCTCACCAAAGAGATAGCCTATTGGGACCACCGTGCAGAAGCTCTCAGGGAGCATGAACAGGCCGGGAAAATAAACGCCAGGATGAATTCGGAGCTGGCAAGGCGCAGAGTCAATGAAATGACGGCCAGACTTCAGAAACGGCTTGCCGATCTTGACCTGGAGAGAAAAATCTCCGCGGTTCCTCCAATGGTCATCGGAGCGGCCCTGGTGATCCCCGAGCGCCTTCTTCGTGGCGCAGAAAGGGTAGCCCAGGAGCCGAAGCCGGGGACCTTCGGAAAAGACAGGCTGCTTGTTGAATTATTGGCGATGTCGGCGGTGATGGAAATGGAGCGCTCCCTTGGCTACGATCCCCGGGATATCAGCTCCCAGAACCGGGGATATGATATTGAGTCTGCGATTCCAGGAACGGGGAAACTTCGCTTTATAGAGGTAAAAGGCAGGGTGGCTGGCGCAACGTCGGTGACCGTGACAAAAAACGAGATATTGACTGCCCTGAACAAACCTGACGACTTCATCCTCGCCATTGTCGAGATCGATGGAGAAAAGGCAACGCCCCGGTATGTACGCAAACCCTTTGGGAAAGAACCTGACTTTGGTGTAACCAGTGTAAATTACCGTATCTCCCAGTTGCTTGCGAATGAGGAGTCTGACTGATGACAAAATTCAAGGTAAAGGAAGCGCGGGCTGGAGATGTTTTCAAAAACATGGCTCGTGTGTCAGAGAGATATAGAGTCACGGCCGATGGCAATAGTATCAAGGCAGGAAAAATCTGCGTAGTCCGAACCAACGAAAAGAAGGCAATTCTTATCCTCCGTGGCCTATCATCCCGAAAAGATGAGGAGCCAAAGATCGAAATCGATGAACAGGGAAGAGAAGTTCTGGGAGTTGAAACAGGTAAGGAATATTGCTTTTCTTTTGAAGAAGCAAATTTTTTTGATGAATGGAAAT
>DFYG01000124.1:0-1915 GCA_002382605.1 Synergistaceae bacterium UBA4088
GGCGATGAACTTCGCGTGTAGATCTGGAGAGTGCAATTAGAGAAAATATGGGGTAGAATATGACAGGTTGAACCTTTTTTGATATTCCACATCTGGCGAAAGGAAGTGGTTTCTGTTCATGGATGGAGACAGTCAAGGTAATCCTTTATCGTACGTTAAAAATATCGTGAACTGAAACAGCCGGATCTTACCCGCTCCCATTCCGGCTGTCGCCGGGCTGCGGAGAGGTTCCAAAAATCCCCTCCTATGGCCCCTTTGAACTGACAAAACAATTGAAACCGACAGAAACGAAACCCCCTTCCGTAAGGAAGAGGTTTTGTGTTGTATTGTCGCAAGGACGCTCTGCGTGAGATGCTCCCAATGCAAAGGAGGGATTTTTTTGATCAATATTTTCAAAACCGAAGAAAAAAATATACGTCAACTTGACTTTCCCGCAATAGAGATCGGGTGCTGGGTCAATGTGGTGGCACCCACTTCCCAGGAAGTAGCATCCCTGGCCAAGCTCTGTAAAATACCGAGCGATCTCCTGACGGCGGCCCTGGACACGGAAGAAACCTCGCATATCGAGATCGATGACAAGTGTCTTCTTGTGGTCGTCAATATGGCAAAAAGTTCCGGGGCATTCGAATTCGATACTGTTCCCCTCGGGATCATCGTCACACCTGATCTGATCCTGACGATCTCGACGGAGGATCTGGGAAACCTCCCCAAAAGCCTTGTTTCGATGAGCAGCTTCTGTACCTACAAGAGGACCCGGCTCCTCCTGCAGATCCTCTATAAATCCGCGACGGATTTCCTCCGCTGTCTGGGGCTGATCAATCGCCGATCCAACGACATTGAGTCGAATCTCCGCCGGTCCATGAAGAACGAGGAGCTTTATCAGCTCTTCGACCTGGAAAAGGGGCTGACCTATTTCCTTTCGGCCCTCCGGTCCAACCGGGTCCTGATCGAGCGCCTTATGCGGCTTTTCCAGAACAGCCAGATGCCTGAGATCATCAAGATCCGCGAGGAAGATAAAGATCTCATGGAAGACGTGCAGATCGAGTACAACCAGGCCAACGAGATGGCCCTCATGTACAGCAACGTCCTCAGCGGGATGATGGACGCATTCGCTTCNNNNCTGTCCCCTGGGGGAACGCTCCGCTGGGATTCATTTTCGTGGGTATGATCGCCGTTGTTCTGGGTTCCATAGCCACTCTTTTTCTCTGGAAAAAAGGAATGCTCTAGCGGCTACAAACTCAGCAAGAACCCCTCCGGTGCGATAAGCCCTGAGGGGTTCTTGCTGAGCTTTTTCCAATGGGCGGCCAAAACAACTCAGCTGCAGCAGCAATCTCCCTTCGGTCCGGTTCCCGTTTCCTGTCTGATAATTTCGATGATATCTACGGAGCAGCATCGCCCCCTGGGGTTGAGCTCTTTACACCTGTTGCCGGTGCATGCCCCGGTAGACTCCTGAATTGCCTTGAGGGTATGCGCGCCGTTGCGGACGGCCTGGACTATCCGGCTTCGGGTAACGCCGATGCAGTAACAGATCATTTCATCCATCATTTTTGCCCTCCGATATAGATCACTGCACCCCGGTTTTTTCAGCCGATCTTTTATGGACCATCGGACCGGTGAGGACATAGACGAGGCATCCCACGGCCAGGATCGTCGCGATCCAGGCCGCCCAGATTTCACTGAGTAAAAAAAGAAGAATTATTGCCAGGACAGCCGGCGCAAAGTAGCGCACCTTGTTGGATGGTTTCGGGTAACGGAAGGTCGAAAGCTGGAGCGAGATCATCACCAGGATGAACAGCTGGAAGAGGATCGAGAAGGGCCCCCGGACCAGAATGTTCCCCCGGGGGTGAAGGACCAGCGCCGCGAAAGTCACCAGAGCGACCCATGAGGAGTTTACCGTGATCGGAAGGCCGATAAA
>DFYG01000124.1:1921-2861 GCA_002382605.1 Synergistaceae bacterium UBA4088
AGAAGGGCAAAAAGAAGTGCCGCCGGAGCCAGTGAGAAAGCGGTGAAGTCGACGAAGGTATCCAGTTCGGCACCGAATTCGGTGGAACCGTTGATCCACCGGGCAAGGTTGCCGTCAAGGCCGTCGAGGACCAGGGCGAGCATTATGAACTTGGCCGACCGCGCAAGGAGGAACGGCATATCCAGTCGCATCGCCTCGAGGGTCGAAAGGATCCCGGCAAGGCCGAAGAAGAGGGCCGCAAGAGTCACCAGAGACGGGATCATCTGTCTTATCCGATGTTCGGGGATCATGCCTGAACCTCGTTCACTATCCGGGCAATGACCGTCTCGCCGGCCGTTACCTGATCGCCGATCCCGGCGACCATTTCAATATCGCCCCTGGGGAAATACATATCGAGGCGGGAACCGAATTTCATCATGCCGAAGCGCTCCCCCCTGCTTACTTCCACCTCTTTGTCATGGGGAAGCCAGTATACGACGCGGCGGCAGACGGGGCCTACGATCTGCCGGATGAGACAGGCTGTACTCTCGCCGCGGACCAGGATGGCGTTGTGCTGGTTCACATCGGAGGATTTTTCATCGAATGTGAAAAGTCTCTTGCCGGGAAAGTAGCCCAGGAAGGTTGCGCGGCCACCGATCGGGAAGCGATTGACATGTACGTCGAAAAGGCTGAGAAAGATGCTGATGCGGATCGTATCTTCTTTGAGGTACTCCTTTTCGTGGACTTCCGTGATCTTCGCCAGCGTACCGCTTGCGGCGGCGACGATGATGCCAGGCTCAGCCGGTGTCCTCATCTCAGGGTCACGGAAGAAGTAGAGCATGTACGCTGCTGAAACACCTCCGAGGAGAAGGGCGAAGAAAAGGGCCATGCTGCCTGACCCACCGATAATCCTCAAGATACCGTAGACCACGATGCCTGACAACACTGAACCAAGAAGAAA
>DFYG01000075.1:0-166 GCA_002382605.1 Synergistaceae bacterium UBA4088
GTTTTTATCGTCAGTTGGCGTAATCTGTTTACCCAAAAAGATCCGGCGAACACTATATTACAAGACTTTATCGGCGATAAGTCCGGACATCGTTCTTACGGCCTCGAAGGAGCGATCCAGGTTGAACTCTTCAAGATCTCTCTCCCGGAGCACTGGTTTGAGTTGA
>DFYG01000075.1:193-26485 GCA_002382605.1 Synergistaceae bacterium UBA4088
CAGAGAGAGTCCTAGGGGTCAAACCTGCGCTGGTTTCTTGCCCCTTCTGACCGGTTTGGACAAACCTTGAATTGGGCAAGAAGCCCGTGTATGCCTGGCACCTGAACAAGATCTGTATTTGCCGGAAAATTGTTCTGTGGTGGTTTACCGGGACTGAGGCGGTTCCTGTTCGAGCCGCACTTTCGGGAGAGAGCCAGGGTAAGTAAGAAGCAGGAATTCCAGCATTTTTTCACGTATTTCACACCGCAGCTCCCAGGCTTTGGATGAGTCGGCAGCGCTCATCAGGGCACGCAGTTCCATGGTTCGCTCCGAGCAGTTGGTGACCTGCAGCGCCCAGACACGCCTGTCCCAGTTAGAGGATGTTTCGAGCAGTTCCTTGAGATGAGCTCGAATAGCCTCGATGGGGGCGTTGTAGTCTACGTAGAGAAATACCGTTCCCAGCAGATCGCTTGAGATTCGCGTCCAGTTCTGGAAAGGTTTTTCCAGAAAGTAGGTTGTCGGCAGAACCAGCCTCCGGGAATCCCAGATGCGAACGACCACGTAGGTGAAATTTATTTCCTCCACGCGGCCCCATTCGCCCTCTACGACCAGAACGTCGTCTATGCGGACGGGTTGTGTGATGGCGAGCTGGATGCCTGCCAGCAGCGCTCCCACAGTCTTTTGTGCTGCCAGGCCTACGATGATCCCTGCGACGCCCATAGATGCCAGCAGTCCTGCCCCCACCTGGCGGAACTCCTCGAAACTCATGAGGATGAAGGAAAAGGCCAGGATCCCGATGGCGATCAATGAAACTTTTCTGAATATTATGATCTGTGTCTGGACTTTCCGGGCCCTGAGGTTGTCCTGGCTGGAGAGGTCGAACCGTTCGAGGATAAGGGTTTCCAGCAGGTCTGAAATGCCTATGATGAGCCATGCTATTGTCCCGACAAGAAGTATTTTAAGACTCAGAGACAGAGAACTGATGAATCCCGAAGGAAGCAATCCAGTGGTGAACCGCAGGAGAGCCATGAGGACAAGCGTAGCTGCGACAGCCTTGATGGGACTGCCGAGCTTATGTCCATGGATCTTACGCCAGCGATCCGGGAAGTTTCGGACAAATTCAATGGCCTGGACCGGAAGGATGGATCGCAGGGTCATCATAATTACCAGGCCAGAGAGCAGGATTATAAACAGGAGGAACGATACGCGCCAGAGCATTTCCATACAGTCACCTCGAAGAGAATAGGTTTCCTGCATTGATTTTACAGGAAAAGCAAAGATGTGGCAGCAAAAGCATCAAGCGATCAGTAAAATCCTCAAGGAGACCCCCCCTGGCTTTATAATTCATGCCAGGACTCCACGCCACGGAGGTGAGTCATTTGACCCATGAACCAGGGAGCAGAGAATATTTCGACCGTGTTGCTTCGAGGTGGAATGAGATGCGCCGGAGCTTCTTTACCGAGGAGGTGCGGGAAGAGGCTTACAGGGTGGCGGGGCTTGCTTCGGGTAAAACCGCAGCCGATATCGGCAGCGGAACGGGTTTTATAACAGAGGGCTTGCTGGAGAAGGGGCTCAAGGTGATCGCGGTTGACCAGTCTCCCGCCATGCTCGAGGAACTGAGATCGGCCATGGGGAGCCCTTCCCTCGATTGCAGGCAGGGAGAAGCCGAGTCGCTTCCCATTGATGACGGATCCGTCGATTACGCGTTCGCCAACATGTTCCTCCACCATGTCGGATCACCCCCCGTGGCGATAGAGGAGATGGTCAGGATCCTCAAGCCCGGAGGAGTTCTTGTCATCACCGATATGGACGAGCACGATTTTGATCTCCTGTTAACGGAGCAGCATGACCGCTGGGCCGGTTTTGCAAGGGACGACATAAGGGAATGGTTTCTCGGTGCCGGGCTGCTGGAGGTGGAAGTAGGTTCTGTCGGCTCCACCTGATGTGCCGTATCGGATGAAGGCCGTACCGTTGGTGCGGTAAGCGTCTTTGTCGCCAGGGGAAGCAAGGCGTGATGATCCTGTAACCCCGACTTTCCAGCTGAATATGCCTTCCCCGGAACTGCTCGCCCGGCTTGTGGNNTGACCGGCATGCCGACATTGAAGATCTTCTGTGCGGGAAGCATCAGGAAGGCTCTGGAGAGGCTTGCCGAGTCCTTTTCTCTGTCCAGTCCCGATGTTTCCTTCCTGTTCACGGCGGGAGGAAGCGTGGAGCTGGCCCGCGATCTTCTCTCTGGCAAGGAGTGGGGAGATCTTTTCTTTTCGGCGGATCACAGCCTGCTCTCACGTTGGTTCCTGGACCCGGAGAGGGTTACGCTGGTCGAGCCCCTGGTCGCCAACTCCAAGGTCCTGGCTTTTCCCAGGGAGTCGGCCTACCGGGGAAGACTCGCGGAGGACGACTGGTTCCGGTTACTGCAGGAGCCGGGCGTTGCCCTGGGGCATTCGGCGCCGGACAATGATCCCGGAGGATACCGCACCATAATGGTGCTTCAGTTGGCGGAGATTTTCTACGGTGAACCTGGGCTTTTCGACCGGGTCTGGGGAAATCCCTCCCGCTTCGTCCTTCCCCCGCTGACAACTCACGCAATGGTGGACCGCTTTCATGATGAGGGGCTGATAGACTTCATGATCCGCTACAGGTCGTCGATCCAGGGGGAGCGCTACGGATTTGTCGAGCTTCCCCGGGAGATCAACCTTGGAGATCCTGCGATGGCTGAATTCTATGCCAGGGCATGTGCGGAGATAAGAGGCCGGAACGGCAAGCCTATGAAAATCCCTGGTGAGCCCATCCTTTACGGGGTGGCACTGTTAGCGGACAGCCCATTTCCGGAGGAAGCCCGGGTTTTCCTAGATCATGCTTTTTCAGTCGAGGGGGGCCGGATCTTCAGGGAATACGGGTTTGACGTCCTGAATAGAGCGTGATGCCGGAAAAGAGCTCGATCCTCCCATTGACTTGAGTTTCCACGACTGGTAAGGTATCCTCTGCGTTTTAATTTTATACAGGCCTCCGAGCTCTTCTTCCTAAAGGCAGACTCCATGGAAGAGGAGCCGATGGGTGCAGTTGGAAACGACTGTGCCTCCCGTTTGGAAAGGGGGATATGGTGCGTTCATGGCCACTTCCAGACGGGAGTGGCCATTTTTTTGGGAGGGGTTCTTTCATGTTAAGGGGTTCCAGATCATTCAGGTTTATCACGACGTTGTCCCTGCTCCTTTGTGTCATGGTCCTTGCCGCCCCGGTCTTTGCCGATACGACCCGCACGGTCAAGGATCAGTTGGGGAGAGATGTGCGGCTCCCTGAAAAGGTCGAGAGGGTCGTATGCCTTGAACATCACGCGCTGGACATCATCCTTGAGCTTCAGGCTGGTGACAGGCTCGTGGGCATTCAGCAGAAGTGGGATCAGAGCCTTGCAGGCGCCGACAGGATCTATCCCCGCCTTAAAGATCTTCCGATGCCCGGAGATTTGCAGGCTGTCAACATGGAAGAGCTGCTCAAGCTCAACCCCGACGTGGTGATCATCACCCATTACGCTCCCCGCGAGATGTGGGAAGCTATCGAAAAGGCGGGTATTCCCGTCGTCCTGTTGTCATTCTACGTAGCGGACCTTGAACAGGCGTCCAGGCTCAATCCGGAGCTCAAGGATCCCGACAAGGCCTACACGGAAGGTATGAGAGAAGCAGTCCTTATTTTGGGCGATGTTCTGGGGAAGCAGGATCAGGCCAAAGCACTGGTTTCCTTTATGGAAGAGAAGAGGACTCTCGTCGCCAAACATCTGACCGGCGTTTCCGACGAGACCCGCGTACGTTGCTACATGGCCAACCCGGAACTGCACACCTATGGTACGGGAAAGTACACCGGGGTCATCATGGACCGGGCCGGCGGGAGGAACGTGGCTGCCGGGATCAATGGATACCAGCAGGTGAACATGGAGCAGATACTTCTCTGGGATCCCGAAGTCATCTTCGTTCAGGCCAGATACGAAGCCGTCATCGAGGAGATCGCCCAGTCCTCATCATGGCAGAAGACGAGTGCTGCCCGAAACGGCCGGGTCTATCTGGCCCCCGAGTACGTCAAGCCCTGGGGTCACCCCTGCCCCGAGTCCTTTGCCCTGGGAGAGCTCTGGATGGCAAAAAAGCTTTACCCGGAAAAGTTCAAGGATATTGATATTGCTGTCATCGTAGACGATTTCTACAAGCGGTTCTACGGCGTGCCCTACCAGGGAAGCCATTAGGTCTTTCCCGCCTGCGATTTCCAGCCGGCCGGGGATCTTTTCCCCGGCCTTTTTACAGGGGAGAGGGTTTCAAAATGATGAAATGGATTGAAGACAGGCCGTTTTGGCGGAGATTCCTGCTGTTCGGACTTCCTCTGGTCATGTTTCTGCTGTCCTTTGTGGTGGGGCGCTATCCCATTCCGCTTTCCACGGTTTTCAGGATCATCCTGTCCAAATTTGTTTCGATAGACCATGACTGGCCTAAGACCGTCGAGGCAGTGGTGCTTCAGATACGTATGCCGCGCATTATAGGCGCGTTTCTCGTGGGATCGGGGCTTGCAGTTTCGGGAGCGTCCTTCCAGGGCATATTCCGCAATCCCCTCGTCTCTCCCTACATCCTTGGTGTGGCTTCGGGTGCGGCTTTTGGAGCCTCGCTAGGGATACTTTTTTCTTTCGGTACGGTCATGCTCCATGTTGCGGCCCTTTTGTCCGGACTCCTTGCAGTGGTGCTCACGTTCGCCGTTGGCCGTGCCCGCAGCAATGCCCCTCCTCTGGTACTGGTCCTGTCAGGTGTCGTGGTGGGTTCCTTCTTCTCGGCACTCATTTCGATCATCAAGTATGTAGCCGACCCTTTCGAAAAACTCCCGACGATCATCTTCTGGCTCATGGGTTCCCTCGCTCGAGTGACCCCCGAGATCATTGCCGTAGCGGCACCTCTCATGGGACTGAGCATGCTCGCCCTGGGCACGATGAGATGGAGGATGAACGTCCTCTCCCTGGGCGAGGAAGAGGCCCTGGCTCTGGGGATCGATACAAAAAAGGAACGGGGTCTGGTCATCTTTCTCTGTACTGTTCTTACGGCGTCTGCCGTCTGCCTTTCGGGCATCATCGGGTGGGTGGGGCTGGTCATTCCGCACCTTGCCCGGATGATGGTAGGGCCCGATTTCCGGAAGCTATTCCCGGCCTGCCTGTCCCTGGGGGCCTTCTATGTACTGGGCATCGACAACCTGGCCCGGACCCTTTCGCAGGGCGAGATCCCCCTTGGGATACTGACGGCCCTGATAGGGGCTCCGTTCTTTGCCTGGCTGCTGACTAAAACCAAGGTGGGATGGTAATGTTTCTGGAGACAAGGGAAGCCGGTTTCTCCTACGAAGAGGGCAAACCGGTTTTCGGCGGGGTCAACCTTTCCCTGGACGAAGGGGATGTGCTCTGTCTCCTCGGACCCAACGGGGCCGGCAAGTCCACCCTGCTCCAGTGTCTTGACAGGATCCTTTCCCTGGACAAAGGGGAAGTCCTGCTGGAGGGGCGGTCCCTTACTTCCATGACCAGGCGCCAGATCTCACGCGAGATCGCGTTTCTGCCCCAATTCCACCGGGCTTCTTTCCCCTTCAGGGTTATCGACATCGTTCTCATGGGACGGACTCCCCACATGGACTTTCTGGCCACTCCGGGGAAGAAGGAGATCTGCCTGGCCAGGGAAATGCTCGATTCGCTGGGGGTTCTCCATCTGGAAGAGAAGCCCTATACGAATATCAGCGGGGGAGAACGGCAGCTCGTCCTGCTGGCCTCGGCTCTGGTCCAGGAGCCGCGCCTTCTCCTGCTGGACGAGCCTACGTCCCACCTGGATTTCGGAAACCAGGCGAGATTTCTCGAGGTTGTGAACCGGCTGGCGCAACAGGGCATTTCCATCGTCATGACGACCCATTTCCCCGACCACGCACTGCTGACGGCTTCGAAAGTCGCAATCCTCAAGGCGGGAAAGGTGCTGGGGTTCGGAAGTCCTCATGAGATCCTGACGGAAGGAATGATCCGGGAAACCTACGGCATCGACGTCCGGCTTCTCGATGTGGAAGCAACAGGGATCAGAACCTGTGTCCCCATCCTTGCAGGAAAGAAGTGCCACCGAAACCGGATGAGCACAGGTCCGGGATCTGCGCAGGCAGGCGTCGCCGACAGGAACGGCGGCTAGCTCTCTATGCGGTTTCTGCCTTTCTTCTTGGCACTGTAGAGAAGCTTGTCGGTGCGGTCGATCAGTTCGGCCGTGGTTTCGCCTTCCGCCTTCATCTGGGCGACGCCTCCGCTTATCGTCACGACCAGGCCTTCCACTCCGAAGTCGATATTCCTGACTCCTTCACAGATCCTCTCGGCGACCATTACTCCGTTTTCAAGGTCCGTTCCCGGAAGGACAACGATGAACTCCTCGCCGCCATAGCGCCCCGCAAGATCGCTGCTGCGGGCCTGCTTCATTATAGTTTCCCCGACCTTTTTCAGAACCCGGTCCCCGAAAGGATGCCCGTAGGTGTCGTTTATTTTCTTGAAGTGGTCCAGATCCAGCATGATCACCGAAACGTCCCTGTTCCTGGCCCGCTTATCCTCGTCGAGACTGTCGAGTTTTTCAAAGACATAGCGGCGGTTGTACAGGCCCGTGAGTCCATCGGTGTCGGTAAGCTTTTTGAGACTCATGGTCCGTTCATCTATGCGTGATTCGATGTTTTCGCTGAGATCCAGGAATTCCCTGGTCTGGTCCTGGACACGGGTTTGCAGGAACTCGTTCATTTCCCTGATACCGTTTTCCATCCTCGTGCGTTC
The DNA here is from genome assembly GCA_002382605.1 of Synergistaceae bacterium UBA4088. GTDB lineage: Bacteria > Synergistota > Synergistia > Synergistales > Thermovirgaceae > UBA2252. The sequence goes on from DFYG01000075.1 coordinate 6,969, forward strand.
CTGGAGCATCTTGTTCCCCATAACGGCCAGTTCGCGGAACTCAGAGTAATTTAGCTGGTCAAGATCTATCTCCGAATATTCGCTGGAGGCTTTTTCGAAAAACGAGGAGAATATTGAATAACTCCTGTATATCTGGCTGGTGATCATGCTGAGAACGAACAGCGCCAAAAGTATAAGGATGAAAATGGCAACTGCTATCGTTATTATCCTTTCACGGATCTGGTTTTTCAGCTCTTCTCTTTTTCCAGCTATGGATTTTCTGATCTCATCGGTGGAGGCGCTTGCTCCGACGACCCACTTCCATTCGGGTACTGCCATTACGAATGTCATTTTTTCCGGCATTTGATCGTTTTCAACCAGTAACAACTGCCGGTACAGGAAAGCGCCCTCAGGGTTTTGTCTTGCCAGCCGGATCTGCTCCTGCACGACCTTTTTCCCCTGGGCGTCCAGCATTTCCCAGAGGTTTTTCCCCACCATGTCGGGGTTTCCGGCGTCTGCAAGCATCACTCCGTCAAAATCGTGAATGAATAGGTGCTGATCATTTTTTGTTCCGGTGTGGATCCCCGAGACCATGTCGAAGATATCCTGCTGAATTTTCTTTTCCACATCATCAAGATATTCTCCTGTGCCGATGGACCAGCCGAACGGCTTGAAGAGCTTTACGAAAGAGATCTTGAGGTAGACGGCATCGTTTCCCTGGGAGGGTTTTTTCCAGTATCCGGTCACAAAACCTTCTCCATGACGTTTGACCATATTTATCTCATCCTTCAGGACGTAGTTCCCCTTTTCGTCCCGAAGGTTCAGGATGTTCTGTCCCTCGGATTCGGGAAAGACCGGATACAGGACATTGACGCCGTCGAGACGGTCGATAAAGAAGTACCCTCTTCCATCGCTGTACCGGATGGGTCTGAGGGCCTCCCTGATCATTTCTTTTATCTCGTTGTCCGAACGGACCTTGTTGAACTTGTCGTAAATGTTCCAGGCGACGCTCAGTGCTTCGTTCGTCCTGCCGCGGGTATTTTCCTTCAGTATCTCCTCGGTCCGGGTCGTCATGAATCTGATGTATTCCATGGTCCTGTCCACATCGGATCTGAGGAGGGACTTCTGGGCCGCAAGGTATTCTACGATGGATTCTTCCGATGCCTTCTGGAATTGGCTATATTCGCTCCGGATCCAAATGTATCCGAAGACAAGAGATGTCAGCAGGAGCAGGGCCACTATGGTGAAAAAGAGGACATTGATTATGCTGTAGTACTTCTTCAAGATTTCCTCCTCCGATACTCATTGGAGAACGGGATAAGTACCGTCAGTAAAAAATTCGACTCACACCCTAACTTGAATAGTGTAGCATTTTTATTAAATAGCATAAAGACACGGCGTTATGATATCATACAAAAAACATTAAATTTTTTGCGGGAAAGCATGTTCATGTACCAGTACGCCGGCATGGGGCAGAGCGAGGCGGGTTGTTGGAGGACGAAAAGATGCAGCACCAGGACTGGCATGTAAAATGTGTCGAATGGTTTGAAGATCTCTTTGAGGTCTCCAGGACTGGTTCTGTCGTTATTTCTGTCCTTATTATGGGCGGAGTTGTTCTGCTGGTTTACATCACCGGCGGCGCCAAGTATGTCTATTCCCATACGATGTACCTGGCAATTATTGCTGCCGCGTTCTTTCACGGTATTAAGGGCGGGGTCCTATCCGGATTGATAGGTGGGCTGGCTCTTGGCCCTTTTATGCCGCTTGATGTCGCCACCGGGGAAATGCAGGAAGCCTTCAACTGGCTTTACAGAACCGGATTCTTCGCCCTGATCGGTCTGTTGTGCGGTTCGGGGTTCGAAGCGGCAAGATATCCGATGAACCAGCTCAAACGGCAGGCAGGCCGCAATACGCTGACCGGGCTTCCGAACAGATTTGCGCTAGTCGAAGACCTGGAAAAGAAAAGATCATCCGGAAATGAACTGCAGCCCGGTACCTTTATGTTTTTTTCACTTGAGAATGCAGCGGAGATCCGGTCGCACTTCGGTTTTGGAGCCATGGATGATGTCATCCGGCAGCTCGCAATTCGTATCAGCGAGACGGTAGAAGGCGATGCCTATCACCTTTACCCGAACCTGTTGGGAGTGCTGTTTTTCGGCAAGGATGTTTCGCAAACGAGTGCTTTGTCTGGATCTCTGGAAGAAAAGATCCAGCTCCCATACGAATCGAACGGCATTCCGCTTCACGGCGAGATCCTGATCGCCTGTACCGATATTACCGCCGAGGAAGGATCGGAATTGTTTTTGAGGCGGTGCGAGGCGGAGCTGCAGGATTTGGCGAAACAACCGCAAAGATCGACAAGCCTTTCCTTCAGGCTCGATGGCGAAACGGGAATGGAGAACCTCAAACTTCTCGGGGAGTTGAAGGAATCCCTGGGTCTAGGGCACCTGCGCCTTCACTTCCAACCGAAAGTGAATATTCGGACTCGAACCATTACCAGCGCGGAGGCCCTCATCCGATGGGAACACCCCGGTCTCGGCAATATCTCTCCAGGGCGTTTTATTCCCAGCGTGGAAAACAGCACTCTTATAATCCAGGTGACGGATTGGGTGATCGACAACGCCCTGTCCCAGATGGTGCGGTGGAGAGAGGACGGACTTGAAATTCCCGTGGCGGTCAACGTCTCGATGCGGAACCTGGTCCAACCCGATTTTTCGGACAAGGTCATGCGTTCCCTCGATCTCTACCAGATCGAAGGGAAATTCCTGGAACTCGAGATCACGGAGAGCGCAATTATGCAGGACATCGCGGGTTCCATCGAGAAACTCAAGGTATTGACCAGGATGCACATCAATATATCTATCGACGATTTCGGAACAGGGTTTTCGTCTCTAAGCTACTTGCGCAGGATCCCGGCCGGCAAGATCAAGATCGATCAGTCCTTCATAAAAAACATGCTGCGCGAAGAAGAGACAAGACAGATCGTCGAAACTTCCATCAATCTGGCTCATGGGCTCGGGAAGCTGGTTGTGGCGGAAGGAGTGGAAGACAGGGAGACTTTCGATCTGCTCGGGGAGATCGGGTGCGACGAAGCACAGGGTTTTTTCATCAGCCGCCCGATGCCGGCCCTGCAATTTTTTGATCTGAACAAAAGCTGGACAACCGACAGCTTAAATACCGGGGGATAGCAACAAGTCACCTGCCCATTCCATACTGGTACGCCGCAGGATCCTGTAAGCCTGTCCGTATGTTTGGAACCTGGGTAGCGTGATTTGTTCATGCGGATCGCGGATGTGATAAATAATCTGATATGCAATAATTTCTTCAATTCGAAGAAATCGTCAAAAGGATAAACCTTAAGGCGAAAGGAGTTCCCCCGCATGGCAGAGAAACAGGATCCGGACGGAAGCAAGGCCCCAAAAGTGGATCTTGAGAACGAACTCGAACGCCAGAAGGCCTTTATCGAACTCCTGATAGAGACCATCCCTTCGCCTGTTTTCTACAAGGACACCGAAGGACGTTACACCGGCTGCAACAGGGGAAAGAGATACTTCTGGAGGCCCGCATCCTGGCGGTAGCCGATGTTGTCGAGGCCATGTCATCCCATCGCCCGTACCGTGCCGCCAAGGGGATGGATGCTGCGCTCGAAGAGATCGAAAGCAACAAAGGCACCTTATACTGTCCGGACGCGGTCGACGCATGCCTCCGGCTCTTCCGTGAGAAGGGATACGTTCTCGAGGAATAAAGAACCAGGTGACTGGTAATGTCAAAAGCCAGCCCAAATCTTGCACCACAGTGAACGCAGAGAAGAGCGACAGAGAAAAACAAAGACAAATACGTTCTATGTTTAGAAACAAATAATGAATTTGCCATCAGCCTGCTGCCTGTAACACAGATGAATCTGGTTTTGTTTGTCATCCTGAGGACCAACGGGACGTAGGATCTCTTTCTGAACCAGATTCTTCGCCCTTCTGGCTCAGAATGACAGCAAACGCTTGTACCCTTACCCTATTTGATTTTTTGTTCTAACAAAAAAGATTTTCTCTGTGCTACTCTGCGTCCTCCGTGGTGCAAGAATCGGATTTTGGTTTCCCGTTTCGATTTTACCGTTCACCGTTTACGCCCTTTCGATTCACGATTCACGGCCTTTCCGAGTCACGTTTCCTTTAGAATTCCCCCGCAAACTGCTCCCTGTAAGGGAACAACCCGAATGCCCCCCCGGTGTGGATGAAGAGGACCCGTTCGCCCTTTTTGAAGGTCCCTTTTGCTATTTCACCCGCCAGTCCGAAGAGTGCCTTGCCGCTGTAGGTCGGGTCCACGAGCAGGGCTTCGAGAGAGGCTACGTCGCGGATGAACCGGATAAGCTCCGGAGAAGCCTTCCCGTAACCTTCGCCTATGTAGGCCGCGTTCACTTTGTATCTGCCGGAGGGAGATGGCAGGTCGGGGATGAATTTATCCCTGAGCCCGGAGAATATCTCTTCCAGTTTTGCATCCGACCATTCTGGAGGGAAGGCGACGCTTATCCCGGTCACGTGGGAGTCCAGCCCGTGAACGAGGCAGCCCGCGACGACCCCGGAGAGAGTGCCCCCTGAGCCTGAGGCGAATACTATGTGGTCGAAAGTAACGCCCATCTCTTTGGATTGGGTCTGGATCTCACCCATTGCATCTATGTATCCGAGGGATCCAAGCGCGTCTGAAGCACCAAGAGGAATTATGTACGGTTTCACCCCTTCCCTGCTGTACGATCCGGCTGTTTTTTCCATTGCTTCAGCAAGTTCAAGGAGAGGTGCTCCCGGAATGAAGGTAGTTCCCGCCCCGAAAAGCCGGTCGAGAAAAAGGTTGCCTTCGGGGATCTTTTCGCAGGGTCCCCCGAGGACGAGATGAGAAAGGAGCCCTATCCGGGCCGCCACGGCCGCCGTTGCCCTTGCGTGGTTCGACTGGGGACCGCCGCAGGTTATCAGGACTCCGGCCCCCTCCCTGAGGGCCTCCGCGGCGAAGTATTCCAGTTTCCGGACCTTGTTCCCCGATACGCCGACCCCGGTCATGTCGTCCCTTTTGATGAAGATATCCGGTCCTCCGAGGTTGGCAGAAAGTCTTTCTGCCCGGTAGATGGGTGTTGGAAGCGAGGCGATACAGATCTTTTCAGCGAATTTTTTCATTATGGTTCCCCCTTCCATTAATTTTCCGAAGGCCTTAGTGTTTGTGAATTGCATATCTATTTTGACACATCCGTAAAAATACGGCATATTTGAGCAATTACATACACCATTATCCACGAAGTCCAGAGATTTGGGGGCTTCCCGTGTCGAAAGATCCGAAATTGACAATATCGCCGGGGAGGCAGTTCAATGCAGGTGCAGGCGCACAAGGGAGATTGGGTCCAGATTTACCTGGTGGTTCTGGAGGCGGGGAGCCGTGCTCCCCAGGTCCCGGAGGATACGGCGAAGGTCCCCCTGGAGATGAAGGTCAAGGGCAGCCTCGTGGAGGAGTCCGCGGCTGTTGGCGACACGGTTTCGGTTGAAACGGCTGTCGGAAGAAGGATCACAGGTAAACTTGCAGCGATCGACCCGCCCTATGATGTGGGTTTCGGGCCTCCGCCCGTCGAGCTTCGATCCGTCGGTGCAGAACTGCGAAGAATACTGAAGCAGGAGGTCCCTCTGTCATGAGGGTGCCAATGGATTACGCTTCGGTGATGGCCCGCAGGGGGGAGATCATGCGCAGCTCTGTCGGCATCGATTACGACAAATTCACGACTGGCCGGATCGCCTTCGACTACGAGCGGATGATGTCCGAGACTGGCTATGCTCTTGACGAGGTAAAAAGGATCCAGCGCGAGTCCAACGTCGGTGACACCCCTCTTATAGAACTGAAGAACCTCACCCGTCTTGTCCGCCATATTTCAGAGCCCGGCAGGGGCGCCCGCATTTTCGTCAAGGACGAGGCCAACAACCCCGCAAGATCCTTCAAGGACAGAAGGGCCTCTCTTTCGGTCCACAATGCGCTCATGAAAGGCTACAAAGGCGTAGTCGCAGCCACTAGCGGAAACTACGGCGCGGCAGTCGCCAGCCAGGCCGCCAGAAAAAACCTTTCATGCATCATCGTACAGGAGGTCTTTGACAGCCTGGGGTTCGAGCAGCCGGAGATCGCCGAAAAAGGGCGTGCCTGCGAGGCATACGGGGCAGAGGTTCTTCAGCTATCCGTCGGGCCGGAGCTCTTTTACATTTTTCTTCTTGTCCTTGAGGAGACGGGTTTCTTCAACGCCTCCCTCTACACGCCTTTCTCGGTGGCCGGAATAGAGACTCTCGGGACGGAGATAGTCGAACAGTCCCGGACCCTGACAGGCCGCAACCCCGATGCCATAGTCAGCACCCACGCGGGGGGTGGGATCACTACGGGAACCGCAAGAGGGGCCATAAAGGCAGGCAGCCCCGACACGCTCATCATCGGAGCGAGCGTCGACCTGCACGGACTGCACATGGCCTCCGACCGCGATTTCAACCGCAAATCATTCACCACCGGACACACCGGTTTCGGATTCCCGTTCGCCGTATGGCCAGACCGCTCGGATGTCCCGAGGAACGCGGCCCGGGTTCTTCGCTACCTGGACCGCTACGTCACTGTCACCCAGGGCTCCGTCTTCTACATAACGGAGGCTCTTGCGCAGCTTGAGGGACTGGAGAGAGGTCCCGCCGGAAACACATCCCTGACCGCTGCCTTTTCTCTTGCCCAGACTATGGACGAGGATGCCGTATTGGTTGTGAACGAGACCGAGTATACCGGCGCAGGAAAGCACCCTTATGCCCAGATAGCATTCGCGAAAAAGATGGGGGTCGAGGTGTTCAGAGGGGATCCCACGGAAGAAAAGCCCGGGAAGAACATCATCATTCCGCTCAGGCCGGAGCAGATCGAGGCAGAAGATGTCGATCTTGACAGGCTCCGCGAATCGTACGTGAAAAACGCCGGCAAAAGCCTCGGAGACGAGGCCTTGATGACCGCTGCAGATATCGAGTTCCTGTGCGAGGACACGAGACTCTCCCGGAAGAGGGCTGAAGAGCTTCTTTCGGAAAACGGGGTCAGTTTCTGACAAATTTAGAGGCTCAGGCCCCGTAAATAAAGAAGGGTGGCAGAACAGATGGCATGGCGTCCTACCCGAATGGAAGTAAGTCTGGACAATCTGCGCTATAACTACCGGCTTATCAGGAAGCACGTAAAAGGAGCAAGGGTCATCGCCGTAGTCAAGGCCAACGCCTATAACCTGGGGCTCATGCAGGCCGCCTGGGCGCTGAGGGGCGCCGGAGCGGATTTTTTCGCGGTCGCCACCCCTGACGAGGCCATCGAACTGAGGGACGGAGGCATCACCAGCCCGGTACTTGTCCTTGGCACATCGCCCTATGCCGTTGCAGGTGAGTACGTTCGTCTGGGGATCCGTGCCGCGCTCACAGACCCGGCCATGGCGGAAGCCCTCTCGGCTGAGGCTGTACGCCAGGGGAAGAAGGCCTATGTCCACGTCAAGATAGACAGCGGCCTGGGACGCATCGGATTTATTCCGGGACCATCCCTGAGGGATATAGAAGAAGCCTTGGCCCTCCCCGGGATCGAGGCGGAAGGTGTATTCACGCATTTCGCCACCGCCGACATAGGGGATATGACCTATACCAGAGAGCAGTACGGGCGCTTCCTGTCCGTACTTGAGGAGCTGTCGGGGAAGGGGATACGCTTCAGAATACGCCACTGCTGCAACTCGGCCGCAACGCTGGAGACCCCGGAGATGGCCCTCGATGCCGTGAGGCCGGGGCATATCATCGTGGGGATGTACCCCTCCCCCGAGGTGAAGCGTTCTATCATCGTAAAACCGTGTTTCGAGTTCAAGACAGCGATAGGTCTGATACGCGAACTACCCCCCGGGACTGGCATCAGTTATGGTCTCAGTTACACGACGAAAGGCACCGAGAGGATAGCGCAGCTCCCCGTCGGCTACGCCGACGGATACTTCCGCGAACTCTGGAACAAGGGAGCCGATGTTCTTGTCGGAGGTGTGAGATGCCCCGTGGTCGGCCGCATATGCATGGACCAGATGATGGTCAACGTCACCGCAGTGCCGGAGGCGGCCGTGGGCGACGAGGTGGTACTGATAGGAAAGCAGGGGGAGAGCGAGATAACGCTTGATGAGGTCGCCGAAAAGATGGGAACGCTGGCATGTGTTCCTCCCACGCTGATCAGCAGACGCGTCCCCCGGGTTTATATCGACAAGGGATCAGAAACTATAGAATGAACCCCCCACTTGTTTCGTGATATTATTGCACGATAAATTTTTTCGTTCGCGTAGTGCAGAAGGAGGTTGAATGAATGCTCGCAATAATGAACACAAAGCTCTGGAGAGTACTTGGAATTATCCAGAAAACAGTCATGGTTATTTCTTCCATGGCTATCCTGACGCTGGTCCTGGTCCAGGTTCTTCTCAGATACGTATTCAAGCTGCCCCTGATGGGTGTCGAAGAGATCGCCACGATGGTGGGATTCTGGCTCTATTTCATGGGGGCTTCGTGGGGAACCGCCGACAGGACCCACATCAAGGCCGATGTTATGCAGGCAGCCATCAAGGACCCCAGGAAACAGATCTGGATCAAGGTTTTCACGGCAACTCTCTGCGTGGGTCTTTCCGGGATGATGGTCTACTGGGGGTGGGGCTACACCGTCTGGGGCTATACGAGACTGCAGCTCTCCCCGACGCTGATGATCCCGATGATATATTCCCAGGTCAGCATCTTCGTGGGAGCGATCCTTATGTTCTTCTACTTCGTGGTCGAGCTTGTGGATTATTTCCTGCAGGCGACAGGGAAGAAGCCCCTTGAGATGCCTGGAGAATACTGTAACAGCCCGGTGGACGCTCCGGTGATCGACGATGTCAGGTAATTCCAAAATGATCCAGTACGGGGAGTGGTAAAGAATGGTAATTGCGATCAACCTTGCCCTTCTGATAGGCCTTATAGTCATCGGGCTGCCGGTTCCATTCTGCTTCATGTCGGCCGCCATCTATATGGGCATCGTTTATGATTTCAGCTTCTCGTTCCTTCTTCCGGGAGGGTACTATGCACTCAATTCCCTCACCCTTCTTTCCGTGCCATTCTTCATCATGGCAGGAGCGCTCATGTCCTCCTCAGGTATTGCGGAACGCCTCACAGACTTCGCACAGGCGTTCCTCGGCCGTATGCGGGGAGGCATGGGAGCGGCCACGATAGTCGCCTGCGCCATCTTCGGCGCCATCTCCGGTACCTGCTCTTCGGCGGTCGCCTGCATCGGCGGGATCATGATCCCTCGCCTGGAAAAACTCGGATACCCGCGCTACTACTCCGTAGCAATGGTAGGGTGCGCCTCTGTCCTCGGGCAGCTGATACCGCCAAGCGTCCCGATGATCCTCTACGCCTGGGTCACGCAGCAATCCGTAGCGGCCTGCTTTCTGGCCACGGTCATTCCCGGCATCCTTACGACCATTTTGATGTGCGTTGTCAACTGGTTCGAGGTCAAGAGGATGGGCACCGTCCAGGTTGAGCCGCAGATAACCTTCACCGAGAAACTCCAGGTCATAGGAAAGGCCACCAGGCATGGGATGTGGAGCCTTCTTATGCCTGTCATAATCCTAGGAGGCATTTACGGAGGGATCACCACTCCGACAGAGTCGGCCGCCCTGGCAGTCTTCTACGCCATTGTCGTCGGTTTTCTCATCCACCGGGAGCTCACGCCCAAGATACTTGGAGAAGCACTAGTGAGTTCATCCACCACTACCGGTGTGTGCGTCCTGATGCTCTTTTTCGTCTCCATACTGGCGAAGATATACACGATGCAGCGCATCCCGCAGCAGCTCGCCGATTTCATGATGTCGGTCTCCAGCAACAAGATCGTTCTGCTTCTGCTGGTCAACGCCTTCCTGATCATCATAGGCATGATGATGGACGACTTCAGCGGCACGATGCTCTCCGCTCCGCTCCTTCTGCCGCTGATGGTCACGATAGGGGTCCACCCGGTCCACTTCGCGGCCATAATGGGAACCAACCTGGGACTGGGCAACGTAACACCACCGTGCGCCCCGATCCTGTACCTTGCGGGCCGGATAGGAGGAGCGTCGATCGACGAGTACTTCAAGCCGGCCCTCAAGTTCATGTTCTTCGCCCAGGTCCCGGTCATCATAATGACCACATACTTCCCCGGTCTTTCGATGTGGCTTCCGGGGTTGCTAATGGGTGTAAAGTAGATATCTTCAGGAAAATTTGCCAATACCCGCCATTTTCGAAGGGAGGTGGCAAAGAACTAAAGAGTACGCAGGATCAGCCCGGACTCAGAGATCAGCAGAAACAGAGGATTTTTAATGAGGCACTAATGATACAAATCTTTAGAGGAGGTGCTTTTTGAGATGAGAAAGATCGTTGCTCTTGCGCTAGTCGTGACCCTGGTCCTCGTCTTCGGAGCCGCGGCTTCCGCCGCCCCGAAGTGGACATTCAAGATGGGTCACGCCAATCCGGCGGGAACCCCTTATGACCAGTCCGCCAACAAGTTTGCCGAACTTGTTTTTGAGAAGACCAATGGCCAGGTGAAGATCAACATCTTCCCCAACAACCAGCTGGGCGACTGGACGGAAACATTCGAGCTGATCTCCCGNNGTCCGCAACATAGAAGAGGGCAAAAAGGCCTACTCCCCCGGCGGCTGGGCATTTGACATCATCAAGGGGCTCTGGGGCGAGCACGGCATTCAGCCCCTCGCCGTATGGCCGATCGGAATGGCCGGAGTCTCCCTGAAAACAATGCCTCCGGCACCGGGTGACCCGAACGTCCCGAAGAACATGAAGGTCCGTGTCATGCCTCTGGTAGCCTGCTCCATGACCTATGAGGCTCTCGGCTACATCGCAACCCCGATCCCCTATGCTGAAGTCTACAGCGGCATCCAGACCGGTATCGTTGACGGCCAGATGGGTGGACCTCCCTTCCAGGCATGGTCCTTCCGCGACGTGAACACCGTCTGGGTCCAGTACAACGACTACTTCGAACAGCATTGGGTAACGATCAACAAGGGCATCTGGGACAAACTGCCTGCCGATATCCAGAATGCGATCCAGGAAGCGGCCAACGAGGCTTCCAACATCCGCTGGGGTCAGGTTGCTACCGAGGATGAAGACTACAGAAGGATCCTCAAGGACGACTTCGGCTGGAAGATCGTCATGCTGACCGATGCCGAACTTGATGCATGCGCCAAGAAGGTTCGTATGGAAGTATGGCCGAAAATGAAAGAGCTTCTCGGCGATGAGCTCTACACTACGGTTCGTATCAACTCAATGATCGAATAGTTTCATTACGCCGGATCAAAGAGGCTCGAGCGATTCAGCACCGAAAGCGGGGCGGGGTAAAACTCCGCCCCTTTTTACGTATCATGAAAATGTCGTCAACAGGCCTGCCGGGCCAAACACCGAGGTGATCGCTGTGAACGAAAGAGCCAGGTTGTTTGAAAACTGCCGGGTCAAAACCATGGATACGGAAGTTCCGGAAGCAGGAGCTCTCCTTGTTAATGCAGGGAAGGTAGAGGCCGTCGGGAGGATGCACGATGTCCGGATGCACCCCCTGGCGAAAAAAGCAGAAAAAACCGATCTTGGGGATCGCAGGGTGATCCCTGGCATCATCGACAGCCATCTCCACTTTTCCGCCTGGTCGGAGGGGAAGAAAGCAGTCGATCTTTCGGGGTGCAGATCGATAGCCGAGGTTGTTGAAAAACTCACAGAAAGAGCATCCACCCTCTCGCCGGACGCCTGGGTAAGGGGAATGCATTTCGACCATTCCCGTTTTATTGAAAACCGGCTCCCCGACCGCTCAGACCTCGATGCAGTGAAAAACCCCGTTCTCCTGACGAGGCTCTGCTATCATGCTCACTGCGCCAATTCCAGGGCTCTCGAACTTGCCGGCATTTCCGGGGACGCGGACCTGCCGGAGGGCATCCAGCGCGACGGAAACGGCGATCCCACCGGTGTGGTGCTCGAGAGCGGAGCGGACCTGCTCTTTGACGCCTTCCGTAAAGGGAGCCCAGACGGAAGTGACACCCTGAAAGGGCTTTCGGACTGCATGAGGGAGATGGCGTCGTATGGAGTGACATCGATAAACACGACCTCTGCAAAACACCTTGGTATCGATGAATCCTTCGGGCCGTACCAGGAACTCCGCCGCCGCGGAGAACTCCTGCAGAGAGTCACCATCCATTTCAACGACCTCCTTCCTTACGGGATCGCCTCGTTTTTCGGTGACGACCGGATTCGTTTCGGAGGGTTGAAACTCTTTGCCGACGGAGGTTTCTGCGCCAGGACCGGCGCAATGTCTTTCGACTACAAGGGCATGCCCGGACACCGGGGTGAACTGAATTACGAACCCGGCATATTTTCCAGGATCGTTCTCGAAGCACAGATCCAGGGGGTTCAGGTGGCCGTTCACACAGTGGGAGACAGGGCCATGGACATGGTCCTCGATGCCTTTGAAGCGGCAATGACCGCTCACCCGCGTCCATGGCTCAGGCACAGGATCATTCACTGCTACATAGTCAGGCCGGATCAGGCAAAAAGGATGGCCTCGCTTAAAGTCATCGGAGACATACAGCCGGTCTTCCTCGCGGACGAGATAGACATCGCCGAGAGTGGTATCCCGGAAGATATTCTCCCTATATCCTACGCATGGAGATCTCTCAGGGAGACCGGGGTTCTTCTGGCCGGAAGTTCGGACTGTCCCGCGGCCCTTCCCAACCCGTGGCTGGGTGTCGACGCCGCGGTCAACAGGGTGAGGGCGCATGAGAGGACCCCTGTCGGAGGATGGTTCCCGAAGCAGAAGTTCAGCCTTGACGAGACAATTGAGTTATTCACACGGAATTCAGCCATAGCTCTTGGAATGGGAGATATGGCCGGAACTATAGAAGCGGGAAAGTTCGCCGACTTCGTTGTCCTCGAGGACGACCCGTGGAGTCTTCCCGCGGAAGATCTTTCAAAAACCCGGGTAAAAGCCACGTTCAGGGGCGGCGAATGTATTTACGGAAAAATATGAAGCAGGAGGTGCACAAGGCAGATGGAGCATTTTGACACCAGTAAGATCACTTCGCGGGAGGTGGTAAAGGGTGTACACGGAAAGTTCGTTCACTCACCGCACATGACGATGGCGTGGTGGCTTATAGAGAAGGGAGCGGAGCTGCCCGAGCACTCCCACGAACACGAGCAGGTGGTAAACGTCATCGAAGGAACCCTTGAAATATCATCCGGGGGGGGAAAGTGGACGCTGGAACCCGGATCGGTGCTCGTTATCCCCGGGGGTGTTCCCCACCTTGCCCGTGGAGTGACCGAGTGCCGCGTCATCGATGCTTTCTACCCGGCCAGGGAGGATTACAAATAAGATCCGTGAATCGTGAATCGCGAATCGCGAATCGAAACCCGTAACTCGTAACTCGTAACTCGGCAGGGGCGGGAGAAGAAGGTGGCAGGCGACAGGGAAAGCAGAACCCGTGGATCGTGACAAGGTTCCCGATCAAATCGTTGGGGACAAAGTGCCCGACGCCTTTATCGGGTAGGCTTACGCTCTGCCCGAATCCGTAAACAGTAAAGGGAAAAGGCCTGGGTGAAAAGCTTTCCGGTCCAACAGTTCCTGTTGGCCCTTTACCGTTGACGGTTCACGATCTTTCGTAGACCGAAGGTCGGAGATGCCCGAGCGTAGCGAAGGGTACGATTCACAACTCACGATTGACGATTCACGATTCACGATGAGACCAGCGAGGAGACAGGTAATTGGGCGAGATAAACTTTGTTACCCTGATACCCTACGTTTTCATTACGACCTTTACACCCGGTCCCAACAACATCAGTTGTGCCGCAAGCGCGGCCCGATGGGGGCTTTCACGTACCTGGGGCTACCTTTTCGGTATAGCATCAGGGTTTTTCGTTCTTTTGACGATCTGCGGGGCATTTTCGGGCCTCCTGATGAGCGTTCTCCCGTGGCTTCAAACGTACATGAGGTGGGTCGGGGCCGCCTATATCCTGTGGCTGGCTTACGGTATCGCCAGGAGCGACAGCAGCGGGGGGATAGAAGGTGCCAGTTCCCTGAGGGGTTTTGCCAAAGGGTTCGTTCTGCAGTTCGTGAACCCCAAGGCCATTCTGTACGGTGTTACGCTCTACACGGCTTTTCTTAGCCCGATCCTGGCCCGGCCGGTGCCGGTTTTCATATCGGCTGCTCTTTTTGCGATCATAGGATTCTCGTCGATCCTAACCTGGGCCGTTTTCGGGCTTGGCATCGAGCGGTTCCTCCAGAGCCCTATGCACAGGAAGATAATGAACGGCTGCTTCGCCCTTCTCCTGGTCTACGCGGCTGCAGGCGTGGCGGGGCTGCTCTGACCTCAGGAGAGGGCTGAGACGTTTTCGGCAGAGGGGACGCGATACCTTCCGGCCTATGGCGAAACGGCCTGTTTCTCCCAGACCAGCTTCATCCGCAGGACTTCCGTTTCGCTTCCCTTTATCGTGAGGCAGTGGAGGCTTTCGAGATTGCTCTCATTTCGCCCGATGGCGGCCTGCGACAGAACCGTTTGCCCCCGCCACATCTCATGCTTGAAGAAAACCACCATCCCGGAAACGGCATAGCCTTTCACGCTTGAGCGCGGCAGGCATTCCAGGGCCAGGCTGATCAGGGAAGTGTTGTTCACGTGTCCGTTCATGTCTATCTCGGAATCCGGGGGTGAAAAGGTTTCTTCGTGATCGAAAGACTGTGGAAGCGATACGCGGGGGAAATCGGAAGCCAGGGCGTCCTGGGGGTTTTCCGGGAGGTTCGGCAGGGCATCGTTGACGTTCAGCGGGTTTCTGGATGAGAGATCCACCAGGCACCATACTGTGCTTCCCACTGCTATAGGCTCATCTTTCACGTACATCTCGAAATCTCTGATGGCGAAAAGCCGTTTTTTGGCCTTTGGCCATGTCTTCACGCGGACGGTCTCTCCGTAGACCGGGTATCGCGTTACCCGGACATGGTACCTGGTGACGAACCAGGCCAGGTTGCGCGGTGCAAGCTGGGAAAAGCCGGCTTCCAGGTGCGTCGCATGCTGGCTGGCGGCATCCTGAAAAAAATTCATCAGGTTGGGAAGGGAAACCAGCCCGTCACTGCCTACCTCATAGACTCTAAGCGGAAAATCCTTTTCCCATATACGCTGCAACAGGAGCACCTCCACAGCAGAATTGCGCGCTCCGCGGGGTTATCACAAGGAAACTCGCATCCGTTCCCAGCCTTGCCTGATGAAACAGCTAACCTCAGTCTTTCAGGATTTCCCGCTGCATTTTCTTTATGCAGTCAGATGAGACACCGAAGCCCTTGCCGAATTTATCGTCGGTAACCGTTTCCACGATCACCCTGTCTGGATTCACTCTCGAAAGGTTCTCCCTGATGCGGGCGGCGCATTCGCTGCCGTCGTTCATGCCTTTGACCAGGCAAACGTAGGCCACCAGTTCTCCTTTGTAGTTTTTCCGGAAACCGGCCATGTTGTCCAGGTACTGTTCAAGGGTGCAGCCTTCAAAGGGGCGCTGAAATTTTTGAAAAGAGGCTTCATCCACGGCTTTGACCTCGCATGAAACCTCGTCGCACATGGAGGCGAGCCTGGCGTATTCCGGTTCACCCAGCAGAAATCCGTTGCTGTAGAGGCTGACCTTCACGCCTTTTGCCCTTGCGAGGGAGATGAAATCCTCAAGCTGGTCGTTTGAAAATGCTTCCCCCATGGAATTGATGAAGAGAACATCCGGATTTTCCCTGTCGATCTGTTCCGACAGGGAGAGCAGGAAAGGATCGGTCTCGCTGAAGTGAAAGGCCTTGCTCGTCGTGACCCCGTTATGCCCCAATGGGCAGAAGACGCAATCAAAGGTGCAGTATTTCTCCGGCAGGACGTTGATCTCCATGGTTTTCCTGCCGCTTTCGTCTATGAATATTTTTTTCACGCGCATCTGGTTCATTGAGACTCCTCCTCTGGATAATGATTCTGCTACCCTGAATTATAGAACCATCATAATTAAAACACACGGAGCCCGGTATTCCTTGAGCATTCCCTGAGCCTTGGCTTGATCTCGAATGGGCCACTTTTGACTATGGAATTCAGCTTTCATATGCGTTACAATACAGTAAATAGATAGCAGGAGGAATAAACCATGTGGATGAACCTCGTAAAAACGGGAGGGTATATTATGGTTCTAAATGAATTGGCAAACCAGGCAAATCAAATCAGGCATGCCCGCGCAAGAGCTGTGCGGCGGAACAAAGTCAGAAGTATGGTCATAGGGGCTGGCATCGGCACCACAATAGGGATTGCGGTCGGGATCCTGTTCGCTCCAAGAGCCGGCAAGGAAACCAGACGGATAATTGCCGAGCGAGCCGGCGAAACAGTTAAGGAATTGGAAGAAAACGCAGCTGCGGCCAAAGCCCATGTATCGGCTGTAGTTACGGAAAAAAGCTCACGGTTACGCGAAGCCGGTCAAAAGGTCATCAGGACGGCAAAGGAGCGTTTGGAGAAAGCAAACGACGAAGACAAGGAATCCCAGGAATAGAGTTTTGTTGAAGCCGTTCCTGAAGAACGATAAAAACAAAGGAGAATCCCATGCAGACATCAATTACCCTGTATGAACTGGGGATCTTTATGGTTTTTGTTTTGGTTTTAGTGATTGGCGGATACGCCTTTGTGACATTGAGGAACGTCAACGGTTTCATCAAAGAGGCCAAAACAATGGTTCAGATAAATAAGGATAGTTTTAACAAGATCATCCTCAACATTGATAAAATTTCGGAAAATACCGCAATGATCAGCGGCGAGTTGGGGAAAAGCGTTGGTGAGCTGAGTGAGGCCATTAAAACCGTCTCTCGCGAAACCACCGATACTGTTTTGACGATCAACGAGACTGCGGACTATGTGGCAAAATATGCCATAGTGATAGGTGAGATCGCAAAAACTGTTATCAGCATGTTTTCATCGGAGAAGAAGTGAGGCTCGTCACCAGTCGATTGTCCAAGGACGACATGCCGGGAAATCCCTGAAAATGTACCAGTAGTCTGCATTGGAATGCAGTCTTTCAGGAAAGGACCAGCAGCTCTTTCCGTTCGGCCTCCGGGCTCAGGGTGCTAACGGGTTCCTCGATTTCTTCCAGGTGCGCGTGCAGTTCTTTTGCCGCAAGGGACGGTGCGCCGTAGACAGTGAAGAGGGCGCGGGATGTTCCCGCAGTGATGGAGCTGCGGTCATCGGGACCGTAGAGTACGCTGGAGAGGATGCTTTTCCGGTCCGAGAGGAACATGTCACCAGGGGTGAGTTTTCGCTCCTTTCCCGAAGTTTTACCCCTCGTCCAGGGCCAGATTCACCGCCGTCCGGGCGTGCAGTTCAAGCGAGTCGAACACTGTCAGGGGCGTGTTCTCCTGCTTCACCAGCATGGGTATCTCCGTGCAGCCGAGGATGATGCCTTCGGCTCCGCTGCCCGCCAGTTTGTCCATTATCTTCAGGTAAAGGGTCCTCGAAGCGTCGATGACCTTTCCCTGGCAGAGTTCGTCGAAGATCACCCGGTCTATCGTTTTCCGGTCGTTTTCATCGGGGATCAGCACGGTCAGGCCCCAGTTTTTTTCAAGGCGTCCGCGGACATAATCGGCTTCCATAAGTTTTCTGGTTCCCAGAAGCCCAACGGTCTTGAGTCCTTTCTCCTTGATGGCCTTTCCGACCGCGTCGGCAATGTGAAGGACGGGGATCCCGGTCAGGGTTTCCACGTCTTTCGCAAAGGCGTGTGTCGTGTTCGAGCAGATCAGTATGAGATCGGCCCCGGTTCCCTTCAGTCTTTCGGCACAGTGAAGGACATGTTTCCGGTAAGTTTCATTGTCCCCGGTCCTTATGGCCTCCGCTACCGGTGCGAAGTTCAGGGAACTCATCACGCACTCGGAAGAGTAAAGCCCCCCAAGCCGTTCCTTCGTCATTTCGTTTATCAGCCTGTAGTACTCGGCGCTCGATTCCCAGCTCACTCCGCCAATAAGTCCGATCGTCTTCATTATCCTGCCCTCCCCAATCTAAAATCGCATTTTGCCTTCAAGGATTGTCACGGCGGAGCCGCCCACCCTGACCAGTGATACATCTCCGCCCTCGCGGAGCAGGGATACGAAGACCCGTCCCGGGCGATGGACCTCGTAGCCAGCCTCGCTCACAAGATCCGTTTCTTTTTCGAATTCCACCAGTCCGTGGTGTCCGATGAAGGCTCCGGCGCAGCCGTTTCCCGTGCCGCAGACTGGGTCCTCGTTGATGCCCACGAACGGGGCGAAGGCACGCATGTGAAGGCTGTTTCCGGGGTCCAGGGTCTGAAGGCAGAAAGGGATCATTCCGACAAGGCCGTGACGTTCGCTGAAATCACTCATTGCCGTGAAATCCGGCTTCAGATTCTGGATCGTCTCCAGATGCTTCAGACCGACAACGAACCACCAGATGCCTGTTGAGACCTTGAGCGAGGCTGTATCGAGAAGTTCGCTTTCATCGATCCGCAGAAGCCCGGCGATCTCGCCTCTCGATGCACCGATATCCTCGAAGCGCGGTTTCGCCTGGGTCATCATGAAGACGGGCTGTCCATTGACGAAGGACCGTTCCACCTCGAGAACCCCTGCCTTCGTCTCCTGCGTGAACACCGAACGTCCGGAGTCCAGCCGCCCCTCCTCGTGGAGCGCATGAAAGCTGCCGACGGTGGCGTGGCCGCAGAGATCCACCTCGGAACCGGGGGTGAAGAAACGCACCTTGAAATCCGCCTTGTCGGAGGGAGTCACAAAAGCCGTCTCGCTCAGGTTCATCTCTCGCGCGATCAGTTGCATCTGCTCTTCGTTGAGTGAATCCGCTTTTGTCACTACTCCGGCCGGGTTCCCGCCGAAGGGCATGTCGGTGAACGCGTCCACCTGCTTGATCTGGATAGTTTCCATGCATCATTCCTCCTGTTCATACTATGTGACCTTCGTCTTATTGGATGAGTCCAATATGGATTTTACAGGGTATTTGCCGGATGAAAACAGCCAATTGGATGGCAAAAGATCCATCCAAAGGTTGGAAACAAGCCCTGACCCGGGGGACTGACCCCAAGGGACTGTCATCCCGACCGAAATGGAGGGATCTGTCCTGTAATTTGAACCAGAAACAGATCCTTACCCTTCATCCGCAATTGTGCGGGTCCGGGTACTTCTGCCTCCCGTTGGTTGTCAGAATGACAGACTTTTCGAATCACGAATCACGGTCTTCTTATGCCCTGTCTCCTTGACTCATCTCCCTGTTGCCCTGACAATAGAGTGTATATTGTCAGGGATGGAGTTTGTTCTTCGAAGGCTCCCGGGGGGGAAGCATGACAGGAACAGATAGCGCAATTCTGGATCTGGATGACAGCCGCATTGTCATTCCTAAGGACAGAAGGCTGCGGAAGGGATATCTTGAGTACAGTTCGAGATGCAACCTGAACTGCCCCATGTGCTTCCGCGAATCCTGGACCGAGCCTCAGGGCGAC
>DFYG01000023.1 GCA_002382605.1 Synergistaceae bacterium UBA4088
GTCATTCTGAGGAATGAAATGACGACAAAGTGCCCGAATCCGCCAGTTGGAGGATGAAGGGTAAGAATCCAGGTTGAAACAGGGGTTACGAATAAGGTCCAGCATGATAGGAGTGAAGGAGTCTGCAAAAAGATTATCGATTCTTTGTCTACATGCTGACGAACATCAAGAACAAAGTCCTTTATGTCGGGGTGACCAACAACCTTGAGAGGAGGATCCACGAGCACAAACACAAGAGCATCGAGGGGTTCACTGCTAAATATAACGTTCATAAACTTGTCTATTTCGAGGAAACAAATGATGTCAACGCGGCTCTTGCCAGGGAAAAACAGATAAAGGGTTGGAAAAGGGATAAGAAGAACAGACTTATCGAAGAGAATAATCCTGATTGGCTAGATCTCAGTCAAGAGTGGTATGAAGATTGAATAATGGCAATGAAGAAGGAAGGATCTGTTTCAAGGCCATATCCTCATCAGGACCAGATCCTTCGCTCTGCTCAGGATGACAACATAGACTACAACAGAAAGGATGACTCACGAAAGGAGAGGATGCCCATGAAGATGGAAAATATAATTGAAAAGTACATCTGCAAGCCTTCCCGGATCGCCGTTGTCGGGGCTTCCACAAAAACAGACAGGCCCGTTTACGGAGTGATGGAGTACCTGACAGGGAAAGGATTTACGCTCTTTCCGGTAAACCCGGCCTGCGCAGGGGAGATGATCCAGGGGTTTGCCTGCGCCGGTTCCATTCTGGATCTAAAGGATAAATTCGACATTCTGTCCCTTTTCGTCTCACCGAAGAACCAGCAGCCGCTGCTGGATGAGATCCCGCAACTCAGCTACAAGCCCATAATCTGGATGCAGCCAGGGGCGGAGAACGACGAGGCGGAGGTCCTGCTCAGGGAAAAGGGTTACGAGGTGGTAAAAGGAGCATGCCTGATGATGATCCATAAGGTTTATTGCGGCGACTGAGGCGACAGAATTTCACCGGGGCTATTGACCGGTCAATGACAAAGTTGTATCCTCTGGTCATAAGTTAGGCTAACCTAATATAAATATGATTCGAGGCGATACCCTATGACCGAAAGACATGTATACCTGGACCACTCGGCGACCACGGCGGTCGACAGCGCGGTTCTGGAGGCGATGCTTCCGTACTTCTCCGAAAGGTACGGCAACGCGAACAGTCTTCACCTGTGGGGTCGGGTTGCCCGTAAGGCAGTTAACGCGGCCCGGGAACAGGTGGCATCCCTGATCGGTGCAGAGAGTTCCGAGATAATTTTCACGGGCGGAGGAAGCGAAGCCGACAACCTGGCCATCAAGGGGGCCGCCTTCACCCACAGGGAGAAGGGGCGCCACGTCATCACCACCGCGGTCGAACATCATGCCGTGCTGGACTCCTTCAAGTGGCTCGAAAAAGAGGGTTTCGAGATAACGATACTCCCAGTCGACGAGACCGGGATGGTGAGTATCCCCGATCTGAAGAACGCGATCCGGGAGGGCACCACCTTTGTTTCGATGATGTTCGCCAACAATGAGGTGGGCACGATCCAGCCTGTAGCGGAGGCCGCGAGGATCTGCAGGGAACGGGGGGTCCTCTTCCACGTTGACGGGGTACAGGCCGTGGGGCACATCCCGGTGGATGTCCGGGAGCTCGGGTTCGACATGCTCACGATGTCGGCTCACAAGATGTACGGCCCCAAAGGTGTCGGGGCGCTTTACGTCCGCAAGGGCGTCAAGATCGAGCCTGTCATCCACGGCGGAGGTCAGGAACGGGGGCTGCGCTCCGGGACCGAGAACACGGCCGGTATAGTCGGATTCGGGAAGGCGGCGGAAATTGCCTCATGGCGTCTTGTCGACGGTTCCATCGATGAGGAGACGCGGCTTCGCGATCTCCTGATAGAGAGAGCCACCGCTATCGAGGAGGTTTCCCTGACAGGGCACAGGACGAAGAGGCTTCCTTTTCACGCCAGCGTCTGCGTTGGTTCGCTCGAGGGGGAATCAATGCTTCTGAGGCTTGACGCCGCCGGGATAGGGGCGTCGAGCGGGTCGGCCTGCACCTCGGGGAGCCTGGAGCCGAGCTACGTGCTTCTCGCTATGGGGCTGTCGCACGAGGCGGCCCACGGTTCGCTGCGCCTGACGCTCGGCAAGGACACGAGCGAAGAGGATATTGTCTACGTGGCCGAGAATCTCCAGAGGATAGTCACAGACCTCAGGGCAATGTCTCCGCTCTGGAAGAACAGGGGGTAAAAGCAAATGTATTCCGAAAAAGTGATGGACCTCTTCATGCACCCCATAAACGCCGGCAAGATGGAGAACCCGGACGGCGTAGGCGAGGTGGGCAACCCCCGCTGCGGTGACATCATGAAGATATATCTGAGGATAAAGGATGACAGGATAGAGGACGTATCTTTCGAGACATTCGGATGCGCTTCGGCCATAGCCTCCAGCTCAATGGTCACGGAGATGGTGAAGGGGCTTACCATCGACGAGGCGCTTGCAATATCGAACAAGGATGTGGTCAAGGCACTCGGCGGCCTTCCGCCCCAGAAGATACACTGTTCCCTTCTCGCCGAGGAGGGGATACAGGCGGCGATAGAGGACTACCGGTCAAAACAGAAAGCAAGGACGGAGGCGAAGGCGTGAGCGGGAAGGTCGTAGCGGTCTGTGTTTCGGAGAACAAGGGTACCCCGAAGACCGACGTGGGAGAGGGTTTCCTTTTAGTCGAGCAGGGGATCGAGGGTGATGCGCACGCAGGGTTTGCACATCGCCAGATAAGCATGCTTGCCATGGAGGATATCGAGACCATGAAGGTTGCCCTGCCGGACCTTGCCCCGGGCAGTTTCGCCGAGAACATCACCGTTGAGGGTTTCGACCTGTCGGCGCTTGCAATAGGAGACCGCCTGCGAGTGGGGGAGGCCCTTCTTGAACTGAGCCAGATAGGGAAGGAATGCCACACGAAGTGCAGGGTGCACCAGATAACCGGCGACTGCATCATGCCCAGAAAAGGGCTCTTCTTCCGGGTCATCGAGGGGGGAAGGGTGAAAACGGGTGACGAGGTCAGAGGCGTTAACGGTGAACGGGAAAACCTGAAAAGACAGGCGTCAGGCGACAGG
>DFYG01000081.1 GCA_002382605.1 Synergistaceae bacterium UBA4088
GGATACAGATATCCGGCCGGACCGATGAGATAATGAAGGCGGACATCGGGAAGCTCTGGGAAGCGGACGGATGGTATGTACTGGAGTGCGACGGCCATGATGCTTCTGCTCTTTATACTTCTATCCGCGATGCCCGGGAAATACCTCATCCCGTGGTCATAATCTGCCGCACCGTAATGGGGAAAGGCGTCTCCTTCATGGAGGGTATCCCCGATTACCACGGAAAGGCCGCGGTTGGCGATCTCTACGTCAAGGCAATGCAGGAACTTGGAGCCTCTCCGGTTCTTCTTGATGAAGCACTTGAAAAAAGATCCTCCGGCTTCATTCCACAAGGGAGAACCGTCGCAAAAAGCCGTCCTGTCATTGATGCCGGCGAATCAAGGGCCTATGACCCGGCGAAGCTTACGGATAACAGATCGGCTTTTGGAAATGCCCTTGAGGATGTAGGCCGGCTTAATTACCATGTCCCTGAGAGAACACCTCTTCTTGTCTTTGATTGCGACCTGGCGGGGTCCGTAAAGACAGAAAATTTCTCAAGATCATGCCCTGAATGGTTTGTAGAGATGGGCATTCAGGAGCATGCTACTGCAACGGTTGCCGGAGCCGCATCCATCGCGGGTGTCGTCAGCCTGTGGGCGGATTTCGGTGTCTTCGGTCTTGCGGAAGCCTACAATCAGCAGCGGCTGAACGACATCAACAGCACCAACCTCAAGCTTGTATTGACACACGTAGGGCTCGATGTCGGAGAGGACGGAGAGACCCACCAGAGCATCGACTACATCAGTCTTCTGAGGAACACCTTCGGATGGCGTATTCTTGTGCCGGCCGACCCGAACCAGGCAGACAGGATGACGCGGTGGGCCATCACGGAGCCCGGCAACATCTGCATCGCCATGGGCCGAAGCAAGATCCCCCTGATCAGGTCCGTGGATGGCAAACCTCTCTTCGGTGAGGGCTACAGGTTCAGTTACGGAGCCCTGGACACGCTCCGGAAAGGAAGCAGTGCGGCGATAATCGCTACAGGGCACATGGCGACAAGGGCCGTAAAAGCCTGGGAGATACTGCGGGATAAGGGAATAGGCGTATCCGTCTATCATGCCGGGTGTCCCCTGCATCTGGACCCTGCGGCCATAGCCGAGGCTGCGGACACGGGCCGGGTCGTTACGTTCGAGGATCATAACGCCGAGTCCGGTCTCGGTTCCCTGGTAGCCTCAAAACTCATGGAGATGGGTCGATGCTGCGATCTTCGAACTCTCGGAGTTACCAGGTACGGTGAATCCGGCGCATCGGTGGACGTTCTCTCTTCCATGGGGCTCGAGCCGGAAGATCTTGCGGAAACAGTACTGGAAATGGTCAAGGCCGGATAACGGGAAGGTTTTTCATGGAACTCATGGAACTGGGCGGACCCGTAATGTGGATAATAGCCGGGCTTTCGGTTCTGGCCGCCGCTATTGTCATGGAAAGGATATGGTTCTCATTAAGGGCCTCGACCGACCCGGCGAAGCTGGAGCTCTCCCTGAGTGAACTTATCTATCACGGAAAGAAGGAAGAGGCCGCCCGCCTGGTCAGGGAGAAGGAGACATCGCTCCACAGACTTTTCCGGGTTGCCGTCGATCATTGGGAGACCGACCCTGCGGCTCTGCAGGTTCTGATGGAGCAGGAGGTTCGGCGTGAGGTCTTCCGCTGGGAGCAAGGCCTCGGTTTCATGGCCACCCTCGCGCGTGTCGCACCGCTTCTAGGTCTGCTGGGTACCGTGCTGGGCATGATCGACGTCTTCAGGAACCTGCCCGGGATGACGGGTTCCAGCATGGCGGTCATGGCCGGAGGAATCTGGAAAGCCCTTTTGACGACCGTCGCGGGTCTTGGTGTGGCTGTTCCGTTGATCCTCTGCCACGCTTTTCTATCTGTACGCCTCGAAAGGGCCGAGGAGATGCTGTGGCGTGGTGTTGATTTCATGGTGCGCGAAAAGATCCTGAGGTCGGAGGGGCATGAAGAACCCGAAGCGTAGATCCATGGCCGCCATGATCCTTGTCTGTGCAGTATCCTTTCCCTTTCTTCCGCAGGAAGTGCCTGCGGAAGCCTTCTCAGGCCGCATTGTTTCACTTGCTCCAGCCATCACGGAGTGCGTTTTTGCCCTTGGGGCAGGTGATTCTGTGGCAGGAGTTACGGAACAGGATGTTTTTCCCGAAATAGTAAAAGAGCTCCCCGTGGTGGGAGGGTACCTCGATCCATCCCTGGAGAAGATCCTTGCTCTTTCTCCGGATCTTGTTATAGGGATCGCTACCTTTCATGCAAAATTACTGGAAAGACTGAGTTCTCTTGGAGTGAATACGCTCCCCCTGACGATCCACCGGGGACTGGATGGCGTCGAAGGCGCGCTTGTCCAGATCGGGGACAGGATCGGCCGTGAGGATAGGGCAAAAGAGGTCTGGAAGGGTATTGAGGTTCAACTGGCCAACCTCGAGAGCGAAGTCAGGAGAGCCTTCCCCCTGGGAGCGCCGTCACTGCTGGTGGTCGTTTGGCACGATCCCCTGACGGTTGCCGGAGGGGTCAACTTCATCAACGATATTCTGGACAGGATAGGGATCCCAAATGCAGCCGCAGACATCCTCTACACTTTTCCGCAGATGGACCCTGAGGGAATAATATCCCGGGATCCGGATATCATACTGGTTCCTCAGACAGAAAGAGGCATGTCGCTTTCCCCCGAAACGCTGAAAAAAGTACTGGCGGGACTCTCCATCAGAGCGGTAGAAAATGGGATGATCACTTCTGTGTCAGCTGATCTTCTCTTCCATCCGGGGCCCCGGGCCGGCGAGGCCGCCAGGTCTCTTCTGGAAGCAGCCCTTCTTTTCCCTGGAGCAAAGAATGAGAAAGATTAGACGCAACAGGAGCCTTCCAGAGATCGAACTGACACCTCTCATTGATGTTCTGTTCATGCTGATCGTCTTTTTTGTGCTCACAGCCGCATTCACCGGATCGACCCTGCCGGTGAGGCTTCCTGGAGCAGCGGGTATCCCCGCGTCTGGAGATTCGGTAACATTGACCCTGGATGCCGAAGGCCTGGTCCACTTCGGCAGGGAGAGGCTCTCCATCGATGATGCGGTTGAAAGTGCTATTTTGTCCTATCACAAGGGGAAAAAGATCCTGGTGGCGGCCGATCGTGATGTTCCATACGGTGCTGTTGTCACCCTTTTGGAAAAGCTGCGCAACCGTGGCGGAGAGTCAGTTGGTCTTCTCGTGGAGGCGAGTGAGGAAAAGTGATCAGATGGGTTGTTTTTATTGCTGCAAGCCTTTTCCTCCATATCCTGATCCTGGGCATCCCGTTTCCCGTCTCCTTTTCCGAAGCCCCGGAGCAACCCCGGATCGTCGTTGATGTTGAACTTGTCCAGCCCGTGAAAATGGATCCCGTCACCCGGGTTACTCCTTCTTTACCACCTGCCCCTGTTCTGCCGGAAAAGTCATACCCGGCTCAAAAAGAAAAACCGGCAAGGCAGGTGCCCGCAGAAGATGCAGTATCTCTTCCCGAACCGCCGGTCTCTGTATCCGGGGTTGAGCCGAAGGCCAATTCAGACTTGTCTTCTCAAGCACCCCGCGAGGTGACGGTCACCGATACTGTCAGGAGGGTCAGCCCTGTTTACCCTCTCGCGAGCAGGCGCCGAGGCGAGGAGGGCGAGGTCCGTATTCTCGCCTCGATCGACTCGCGCGGTAAAGTAGCAAGAGTGACCATAATTGAGTCCAGCGGACACAACAGTCTTGACGAATCAGCCATCAAGGCTGTCAGGAAGTGGGTCTTCTCCCCCGGAGCACCCGAAAAGCTCATCGTCCCTGTGATCTACAGGCTGGATCCGTAGATAGTAACTAAAAGATCAAATGCAAACCCCAAAAACCTGAACATCAGATCACAGGCAAACAATGCCAGAGTAACAAACCCCATTTTATTGTATTTGGGTTCAGACCTTGTATCCTGGTTTTTCGAGTGACGGGTTAAGAGTTGCGACTAACGATTCCCGACTCACGATCTGTGGTTGACGATCCACGTCTCCTTCCCTTTGACACTCCATTCCCGTTGCTGTATTCTGGCTCCTGTTGGATCATATGGAAAAACCCCTCGGTGACGGGAATCCGGTGTGAAACCGGAGCGGCCCCGCCACTGTTACCGTGACGAAACCGCGTGCAAACCACTGGCATCTGCCGGGAAGGTGCGGGAGTAGGAAGAACGGAAGCCAGGAGACCGAGCCGGGGAGGAAAGTCCATGTGTCATGCGCGGGCGTGACACGGCAGAAAAACCGTCTTCCAAGGGCGGCCTGGCGTGTCAGGCCGCCCTATTTCTGTTGGGAGGGACGGCTTGATGAGAAAGGTTCTTGTGTTGGTGCTATTGTTTTTTGTTGTTGCAATGATGATGAATATAGGGTGTTCCGGAGCGGAGGCAGAAGTTGGCACGGTCGAGCCGGAGATCGTAACGGGGAGCAGGATCTACACCGATCTCGATGAGATACCTGCTCCCGTGTATGTGATCACGGCGGAGGATATTGCCGCAAGCGGTGCGACGGATCTTGGCTCCCTTCTTGACAGCCGGATACCTGGTATCTTCATGAAGAAAAAGAGCGGGGTTACACAGCAATCCGAGATCGTCATAAGGGGGATAACGACAGAAATTCTTGTACTGGTTGACGGAATTCCGTACTACCGTTCTTCTCATGTAGCTGATGGTGCAACAGTTGACTTCCGTTCTTTTCCCCTGGAGAATATCGAGCGTGTTGAGGTGGTGAAAGGCGGCGGTTCAGCCATTTATGGTTCAATGGCCGCAGGAGGCGTCATAAACATCATCACGAAGAAGCCTGGTGAAGCTGGCGGCAAGATCGTCGCAGAGACGGGACCCAATGATTGGAGTAGGTACTACGTATCTGGAAACACCGGCGGTGGAGATTTGAACGCTGGCATCTGGTACGAGCGAGTCGAGGAGGGGCAGAAGAGGTTATTTTACAAGACAACTCCTGACAACAGTTATGACGCCCTGGAATACAAAGGTGACGCCTATGGTCTGGATCTTTCCGGAGAAGGATGGGCCTTCCGGGCAACCCACGGGGAATTTCGCTATAGATATAACAACGAATACGGATTGAATGATGAAGAGAAAAAATACAGTCGTTTCTCTTTCAGGCACGAATGGGACAATGTGTATCTTCTCTCAGGATACGACACTCAGGATTACGATTTCCCGTTGATCGATGGAAGATACTATAGAGATAGCGCCTTTACAGTGGAGGCAGGCGGGAAAAGAATGGTGGGCGAGACGATCCTTGCCTGGGGATTATTCTATCGCAGTGAGGATACGGAGTTCTCGGACGGGTATGGAGATCCGGTCACTTCCAGAACGCGATATAATATCGCCCCCTTTTCCGAGGTCTCATTTACGATCGGGAACTGGGTCGCCAACCTCGGGCTCAGGTACGAGATCTGGAAACAGGAATCCAACGATTACGATGAGCTGATCCCGAAGATCAGCGTTCAACGGCAGTTTTCGAACGGGGAGATCTTTTATATCTCCGCTTCAAGAGTATTCGCTATGCCGAGCTTTTATGAGTTGTACATTGACAGTTCCTCATCTTTGGGCAACCCGGACCTCAGGCCGGAAAGAGGCTGGAGCTATGAGCTGGGATTAAAGAGCCCGGATGTTAATGCATGGAGTATTGGTCTGTTCCTGATCTCACTTGATGACAAGATCAAATATGATAATAATTGGCCCGGGACATGGCTGAACCTTGCAGAATTCAGGACATACGGGATCGAGGCTTCCAGGCGGTGGAAACTGGGAGCGAACTGGGTTCTTGCTCTCAACGGCACATGGCAGCACCCGGAGGAGAAGACGGACGCCTCCTCGGATTGGTTACGCAGTTATGGTATTCCGGAGTGGGAGATAGGCGGGTCGGCACAATACATAACGGGTCCGTGGACGGTGCTGCTTTCGGTCAACCTGGCGGCGAACCAGGCTGGTTCATTCTCCTCTCCATGGTCGGCGTATGATTGGGACGCGGATGACTATGTAACGGTCGATCTTGCCGTCTCCTGGGGATCCGGGGGCGAAACCGTACGGCTGAACTGTGTCAACCTGTTTGACGGTGATTACACCTACCGGTCAGGCGATAACTACTATTATGGTCCTGAGCGCGGCTTGCGCCTGAGCTGGGAACATCGTTTCTAGAATTCGGAAATAAAGCCTTGAAAAGGGAGCGCTTTTTTGCGGTCCTTTTTTTGTATCAATTTTTTACGGTACAATGTCATTAAAGATCTCTTCTTATACATTCTCCTCAAGGTTGTGGGATGGTTGTTCTCATGAAAGCAAAGAATCTTTTTCTGATCCTGATATCGGCCCTTCTTGCTTTAATCGCCCTGCACCTGGGGTTCAATGTCGTGCTCGGTATTCGGGGCGACATTGCCAACCTTGATTATGCCCTGACCCTCGCATCCAGAACCATCAACTTCATAATAGGAGAAAACCTTCGGGATATTGATCATGCGATCGAACGCCACGGCTCAAGCCGTGATATGACGAACGATCTTCCCCGCGGGTCGGAGATCCTGCCGGTCGATCCTTCACTCGTTTCCTCCGGTCTTTCTTTTCCCGGGAACAAAAAATGGCGGATCTTCACTAATATCCCCGATCATGAAGGACTTCTTCTTGTCAGAACTGTTATAAATTCGGGTAAGATCGGCGTTGCAGGTTACCGCCCCGACCTCTCCGGTGCAGGTTATTTTCTTCCTGGCCTTCAAGTGACCGAACTCCGACTGGTGGGGGAGAACGGTGAGGTGTTCTGGAGAGAGGGTGTCAACGCTGCCGCAGAAGGATCAGAGGCAAAGGAAAAGCAAAAACCGGATAATGGATCGATAAAGGTCCCGGTATTGACCAGAGCGGCTCTCGTAGGGCCGGGGGGGCCGTCTGTAGTAGCAGCCTTCCCTGCCTTTCCCTTCCTGTTCTCGGTCCTCTCGAAACTCCCCTGGACTCTCGGATTGGAGTTTCTTCTTATCCTCGGACTCCTCGGGGCCTGGATCTCCTTTTCGAGATATCTGCTGAATCCCCTTGAGAGGGTGACGAGGCTTGCCCTGCAGATGCAGGAGAGACTCTTCGCTTCCATCAATCCAGTGGATCTGACAGAAAGCGTAGCGAACCTTGCGGAGGGGATAAGAGATGTGACACGCAACAGCCGCCTTTCAGAGGTCAGGGTCTTCTGCCAGACCCTCTCGAGTGCGCTTCAGGGTTATGTCTTCCAGCACGAGAAGATAATTGAGAGCGGCAAGGATCTTGAGAAGGCCAACAGGGCTCTTTCGGATGCCAACAGGGGGCTTCTCCGACGGGACGAGGTCTGGAGAAAGGTTCTCGAGATATCAAGAACTGTCACCATGGAAACCGGCTTCCTGAAAGGGCTGGAAAGGGTCTCGGCGATCCTGGCCGATGTGACGGGGGCTTTTGGAGTGGTCATCGGACGTATAGGAAACGGCCGTATCACTGCCCTGGCGTGGAGCGGGTTTGAGGGGGGGCTTGAGATAAGTGATGTACCCCTGGATGCAAGCATCATCGGCAAGGCTCTCAAGACCAGGGCCCCTATTTGGGTAGATAACGTCAAGTCGGATCCTCTGTACTGCCCGCTGAGCCACAAGGTAAAGAGCGAACTCAATATACCCATGTTTCATATAGGCAAGGCCGTCGGTGGCGTCTCCATTGTCTGGAAGGAGACGAGGCTGGAGGATCCTGCACTTGTCGAAATGGTAATGCCGGTCGTTCTCCATATAGCAGGGTTGATCAACACGCAATCCGCGGTGCTGGATCTCAAGAATTCCTATAAATATATGGCCGGCAGACTCCAGAACCTGACGGCTATCTACCACCACGAGACATCGGCGCATCTGGAAAGAATGGAACATTACTGCCGCTTCCTTGGAGTCGCCATGTCCCGCAACCTGATAGAGGTTGAGGATCTTGCCCTCTTTTCGAGGCTGCACGATATAGGCAAGCTCAGGGTCCCGATGGAAATTCTGGTCAAGCCCGACAAACTTGACCCCGGGGAATTCGAGATAGTGAAGCAACACACCACGTGGGGAGCCGAGATACTTGGAGACGCATCCTGGCTTGGGATGGGAAGGAATATCTGCCGCTACCATCACGAGAAGTGGGACGGGACAGGATATCCCGAAGGTCTTTCAGGTGAGAGTATTCCATGGGAGGCCAGGATCGTGGCTCTTGCCGATGTCTATGACGCTCTGCGGTCCTCTAGATCCTACAAGCCGGCCCTTACACATCTCGAAACTGTAAGGGTCATGATCAATGGTGACGGCAGGCTGAACCCGAAAAACTTCGACCCCTGGATACTTGAAATATTCAGGAAGTTCCATCACAAAATGGCTGAGATCCATGAGACCATCAGGGATCCGGAATAGCCTGGAGCGAGGGTCTCTTCAGATCCTTTGAGGATAAGCGGTTGAAATGGATCCTGAATTGAGGGATATGGCTATGCTCTCATACAGGATAAGATGAAGAAGGGAAGGAAATCTTTTGAACTGTAACATTCTTCTTCATATCTGCTGCGCTCCCGATGCTACTGTTCCATGGCCCTCTCTCCTTGATGAGGGGCATGACGTAACCGGGTATTTTTACTCGTCGAATATTCATCCTCATTCAGAATTTTCAAGACGCGCGGACGAGGTAAGAATGATCGCGGAAAAATTTGGCGGTGATCTCATAGTAGATGCGTACAGGCCGGTTGAGTGGCTCGACAGGGTCAGGGGCGTTCTTCTTTCCCCTGAAGGCGGTGAAAGGTGTTCATCCTGCTTCAGGGCTCAGATAGAGGGTGCCGCAAAAGCAGCCGTAGCAGAGAGGTGCGAGGCTCTGTCCACAACCCTTTCCATAAGTCCTCACAAGGATGTTGGAGTAATTGACCTTATTGGAGAAGAAATCTGCAGGAGATACCGCCTGAAATGGCTTTACAGGATCTGGAGAAAGAGTGGAGGATTTGCTCTCGCGGTTCGAAGAAGTACAGAAATGGGGCTTTACAGGCAGCGATATTGCGGTTGTGTCATGAGTATCAGGGAAGAGGGAACGGAGTTGATGGAAAGATGACAAGGCATCCGGATATCGCCGCGTCAGGGAAACTTGCCCCGGATATACTGGAGAGCGCCGTTCTGGCTTTCGGAGGCGCAAAGAGAAAGGAAGTCCTTGTAGGCCCGGGAGTAGGCGAGGATGCGGCGGTGATCGATTGGCCGGTCGGGAAATACCTTGTCGTTGCGTCCGATCCGATAGTGGGGGCCGAAAAGGGGGCGGGAAGACTTCTGGTGACAGTCAACTCCAACGACATCGCCTCAAAAGGTGCTGATCCGGCTTTCCTGATCAGCACCCTGATCTTTCCGGCGGGCACGACTCCTGAAGAAGTTTCCTCCCTGGTCCGCGAGATCCACGAGGCCTGCCTTGAGGCCGGCATTGCAGTTATTGGGGGGCACACGGAGATCAACGAGAGATACCGTCACCCTGTCCTCTGCGCTACGATGATCGGCATGGCCGACCGCGTGCTCTCGGCCTCCGATATCAGGCCCGGTGACAAGGTCCTCATGACCAAACACGTCGGCATCGAGGGAAT
Source organism: Synergistaceae bacterium UBA4088 (assembly GCA_002382605.1). Classification (GTDB taxonomy): domain Bacteria; phylum Synergistota; class Synergistia; order Synergistales; family Thermovirgaceae; genus UBA2252. The sequence goes on from DFYG01000081.1 coordinate 9,630, forward strand.
GTGCATTCTTGCGAACGACCGGAGAGAGCTGATGAAAAAATGCCTGACTGAAGCGGGCATCGACGAGATCAAGGGATGGTACTCTCTTCTGGATGTCCTTCCGGAATCCAGGATACTCAGGAAGTGGGCGGTATTCATGCACGATCCGACAGAGGGAGGTTTCCTGGGTGGCCTTGGTGAGATTTCCCGCCTGAGTGGTCTTGGGGTGGATATTGATCGGAATTCCGTCATGATGCACCATCTGACTGAAGCCTGCTCAAAAAAACTGGATTTCGACCCGCTGCGTCTGATCTCGTCCGGAGTCCTTGTGGCTGTCATTCCTCCTGCAAACGTCGAAGAGGCTCTTGAGACGCTCCGGAAAGCCGGGATCGAAAGCGCTGTGATCGGCAGAATGGTGGATGGAGAGGGTAACGTTGCAGAGAGCACCATGGAGGAACTCTGGGGGCTTCTTGCTGAAGGCAGGGACCGCCGTTGAGTGATAAAGAGTATCTTGAGCAAAGAATAGAATCGCTCAGGAGCAGGATGAAGGCTGCCAGGATCGATGTGGCTGTAGTCTTGGTCAGAGAGGGGTTCAACTGGGAGTCATGCTTCTATATGAGCGGATTCAGGGGGTCAAGCTCCGCCCTGGCAATATCGTCCGATGACGCGTTTCTTGTTACCGACGGCAGATACCTCGACCAGGCCGCCGGTCAGACCCATCTCAGGGTCATCGACCAGGGATCGACTCCCATAATGGATGTTCTTAAAAGTCTTTTATCCGGAAGGATCGGTAACGGAAATCTGGGTTTCCAGGCCGGAAGGGTTACGTGCGACCTCCTGGGTAGTCTCAGGAACATCGGTGGCGGCCTGGTTGACATTTCTGCAATGTTCACCGGACTCAGGAGGAAAAAGGACCTCATGGAGATAGGCAATATCTCAAAGGCTGCTGAGATAGCGGCCGCTTCGTTGATGTCATCCCTTGAAGATCCCCCCAACGGCTTCACTGAAAAGGATTTTTCAGCGAGGCTGGAATACGATATGAAAAAAGCAGGAGCGGAGGGGGGCTGGGGTGCCCAGGAGTTCATTGTCGCTTCGGGACCAAGGAGCGCTCTCCCTCACGGAGTTCCTACGAACAGGCAGGTGATGCCGGGGGATAATGTAACGGTGGATTTCGGGTCAAGGGTCAACGGATACATCTGCGACATCACGAGAACTTTCTCACTGGGGGAACCGCCCGGGTGGATCGTAAAGGCTCATGACCTGCTTCTCGAGGCCCAGGCGGCGGCCATTCCCCTGCTTGAGCCGGGCAGGCCGGCGGCGGATGCCGACATGGCCGCCCGCACTCTTATCGATAAGGCGGGCTTCAAAGAGGCTTTCACTCACGGTCTCGGCCACGGGATAGGTCTGGATGTTCACGAGGCACCGGTTATCTCTTCCCGCTCCGAAGAATCATTTGCAATCGGTGACGTAATAACGATCGAACCGGGTATCTACTTTCCAGGCAAGGGTGGGCTCAGGCTTGAAGATGACTACTACATATCCGGAGAAGGACCGGTCTGCCTATCCTCTCACCTGCCCCGGAAGGTCATGATCGTTGCCCCTTCGATCTGAAAAGGCCCGGTTTCATTGTCTTTTCGCGAAATGCCTTTTATAATCGGAATACAGGACAGAAATCCAGCAAGCAGCCAAAAGGGGGAAGCAAGATGAAGAAGTACCTGTGTACCGTTTGTGGATACGAGTACGATCCTGCGGTCGGCGATCCCGACGGGGGAATTGCGCCGGGTGTCTCCTTCGATGACCTTCCCGACGGGTGGGTCTGTCCGGTCTGCGGGGTAGGTAAGGATATGTTCGAGGTGATCGACTGATCCGTACCTTACTGTCGGGGAAAGAGTTTCCGGGAGGCCCTTTGAGGCCTCCCTTTTTTTAACGTTGACAGATCTCCGGCGTAGAATATAATCGTACGGAATAAACAGAGGTTACTTTAATCATAATGAATAAACCCCATTTCACTTATTCCCCCGGGAGGAAGATAAAATGATCGAAATGGAAATAGCCCTTGAGGACGGGACGGTCTGGCCCGGTCTCGGCAGGGGAGGTTCCGCAAAGGGCGAGGTCGTCTTTACGACAGCTCCCACAGGTTACCCGCAGGCCGTAAGCGACCCGTCGTTCGCCGGGCAGATCCTTGTATTCGCCTTCCCGATGATCGGGAATTACGGAGTGGACGAGGATCTTCTTGAAAGCCCCCGTCCGTGGACAAGGGCTGTGGTCGTGGGATCACTTGAATGTGGGGACTCTCTGGGGCCTTCTTTTGAGGAATGGCTTGCACGCTTCGACGTTCCGCTGGTTTCGGGAGTGGATACCAGGTCGCTGGTAAGGCATATCCGCACGGCCGGGGCGCTTCCGGGAACAGTTTCTCCTGTCGGGGGAGGAGAGAACTGTCTGCCGGAGCGGAACGTCCACCCTGTCGCGGAGGTTTCGCCGCTCTCCCCTGAGGTTTTCGAAGGTCCGGGAGCGACTGTCGTCGTCATCGATTACGGACTGAAGCAGGGTATCCTCCGGGAACTGCTGAGAAGAGGATGCCGGGTGATAAAGCTCCCTCACTTGTCATCCAGGGAAGAGATCCTCTCGTGGGATCCGGACGGGGTTCTCCTGGGAAACGGTCCCGGAGATCCAGCTCTTCTTTTTCCAGAAATTGATGTTGTGACGTCGCTGCTTGGTGCTGTCCCCATTGGTGGAATATGTCTGGGGTTGCAGGTAGCGGCACTTGCTTCGGGGGCCTCGACCTTCAAGCTTCCTTTCGGACACAGGGGGGCAAACCACGCTGTTGTTGATATCAGGAGCGGCAGAGGGTTCGTTACGAGCCAGAACCACGGATACGCCGTTCTCGAAACGAGTCTGGAAAGTACCGGGCTGGAGATCACTCACCGAAATCTTGGCGACGGCAGTATCGAGGGTTTGCGAAACCTGGAGCAGCCCCTTGTAGCGGTCCAGTACCACCCCGAAGGCTCTCCGGGCCCCGGGGACGGAGAGGAGTTCTTCGAGGAATTTCTCTCGCTATGCGAAAGGGGCATGACCCGATGAAAGCAAAACCTCTTTCGGTGCTGGTTCTGGGTTCCGGGCCGATACGTATAGGGCAGGCGGCTGAGTTCGACTACTCCGGGAGCCAGGCATGCAGGGCTCTCAGGGATCAGGGATGTCACACGATCCTCCTGAACAGCAACCCCGCCACCATACAGACGGACACGGGTATGGCGGACGTTGTCTATATAAGACCACTCGAACCGGATGTGGTAGAGGAGATCGTCGCGGCGCACCGCCCGTTCGGCGTGATCGCGACCCTTGGAGGCCAGGTGGCGCTGAACCTCTGCGTGGAACTCCATAAGAGCGGTCTCTGGGACCGTTACGGGGTCGCGGTGCTTGGGACGTCCCCCGAGTCGATTCAGAGATCCGAGGGTAGAGAGGACTTCCGTCAGGCCATGCTGAAGATCGGGGAGCCGGTGATAGAGAGCGTCTGTGTCGACAACGTTGAGGATGCATTGTCTTTTGCGGCGGATTCCCCGTATCCGCTGATAATAAGGCCCGACTACACTCTCGGAGGTACCGGCGGCGGGGTGGCCTCAGACATCGACTCCCTGAAGGAGCGGGTAGCCGAGGGTCTCCGCCTTTCACCCGTATCAAGGGTTCTGGTAGAGCGCTACCTCCAGGGATGGAGAGAGATAGAGCTCGAGGTCGTAAGGGACAATGCGGGGAACAGGCTCTGCGTCTGCGGCATGGAGAACGTCGACCCCATGGGCATCCACACCGGGGACAGCATAGTCGTAGCCCCGGTTCTGACGCTCTCGGACAGACAGTGGCAACGCCTCCGTTCCTCAGCCTTCAGGATAGTGGATGACCTGGATATCCGTGGAGCGTGCAATGTCCAGTTCGCCATCTCCCCCGATGCCGAAGAGTATGCTGTTATAGAGGTCAACCCCAGAGCCAGCCGCTCCAGTGCGCTTGCCAGCAAAGCGACTGGTTACCCCATTGCCAGGATCGCCGCAAGGA
>DFYG01000036.1 GCA_002382605.1 Synergistaceae bacterium UBA4088
AGGATGACAGCAGGATCAAAGGCGTAAACGGTCAATGGTCAACGGTGAACGGGAAAGCAAGTGGCTTGTCATTCTGAGCATAGCGAAGAATCTGGGTTAGCTGCCGGTTCTCACAACGAAAAGGTTTTCTCTGTGTTCCTGTGGTGAGAGGTCTGGCTTTTCCCATGGCATTTGGTTCTCACAAAGAAAAGATCTTCTCTGCGTAACTCTGCGATCTCTGTGGTGGAAGATTCGTAAGTCGGGTTTGATAGCTACGGCAGATGGGTTTTAAAGCAATTTTTCACGCTGCGACATCTATCCGTTCCGCTTCCTTCAGAATGTCGACCTTGAAATGGGGGCTAAGGGAGTCGGGAGTGACTACCTCCACCCTCCGCCCCAGCAGAGATTCAAGGAGAAAGGAAACTTCCATAAAGTTGTCGAAGGTATACCCATCAGAAGAAAATTCCACAAGCATATCGACGTCGCTTTTTTCCGTCTGTTTACCTCTGACAAAGGATCCGAAAAGGGTGACGGACAGGACGCCGAGCGAAGCCAGGTTCTTCCCGGAATCGCGAACGCGCCTGAAGATGTCCGATTTATCGACGACCGGCGTTACGGATGTCATGCAGATCAACTCCTTTCTTTCTGATTAACATTATATCAGACATCCGATTGGGCCATTGGGGTTTCATCACAGGGAGTCTGAAGAACCCAAAGAGGTCAACTCCCTTACCGGATTTCCCTTTCCCCCAGGTAGCGCCACCTTATGTAAAGCAATGCGAGGATCGAGCCGACAAGGTCTGCGCAGAGATCGAGCGCCGTGTTGATGTAGCCTCCGACGCCGGACCTGGGGATAATGCTCGAAACGACGAATTCGACGATCTCGTTCAGGGCCCCCATGCCGAGCCCGGCCATGACCAGGATGATGCCGACAGCAACGAGGTGCCCGCGTGGGTCCTTCAGTGAAGGTTTCAACAGGGAGAACGCAACCAGCGTCGACGCACCAAAACCCCAGATATGCACAAGCTGGTCGTATCGCCAGATCGGAAACGTTTCGGAAAGACGGATCAGCATGACGTCGTACAACCTGCCTTCCCCGATCGTGACCCCGCCCCCGGCAAGATGGAGAGCGGACCATCCCGTCAGCCCGATCAGTGACGCGAGGGTGTAATCAACTTTGTTGATGCTGACTCCCACGAGGCACAGGAAGAAGATGATGACCCCGACATAGATGACGAATTCATAGTTCTGCATTCTGAGGAAGAGCGACCCGAATCCGGCTATCAGTGCCAGGTTGACCAGCAGGAGAATTATGTGTTCCTTCTTCAATGCCGTAAGCCACCCAACCTGTTTTCCCACGCCGATCCCTCTTTTCAGAAAACATAACCACCCAGGTGGAGCTCCTGACGTATAGAAGTGTAAAGACCTTATTTCAACCATATTAAATATTTTCCGGGAATAACATACAGCATGGCTGGTGGGAAAAGCAAGTAAATATGTGCACAGGAAGAAAAGGTTGTACTTTTGCGTAAGAGGACAAACCATGCGGGAGGGCTGACCAGATATGAAGCTTGTCGAGAACCNNAATAAAACAGAGCGTGGCCCCTGGCAGCCTCTTATCCTTTATTTCACGCCGGCTTGGATTTTTTCCAGTTTCCGCACCACTCTTGGAATCGGCCGGCAGGCAGAGGATGGCTTATGAAATACCCCTGGACCTCATCGCAATCCATATCTTCGAGGATGTCCAGGACCTCCCTGTTTTCCACACCTTCCGCTATTACCAGTTTCCCGAGACTGTGGGCAAGCCTTACGGCAGTATCTACTATCTTCCTTGTCTTTTCGTCGGTTGCGATTTCCCTGATGAAGGACTGGTCGATCTTGATCCTGTCTGCCGGGATCCTGCTCAGATAGCTGAGCGAGGAAAACCCCGTTCCGAAATCATCGATGGAGATATTTATACCATTCCCCGATAAGATCTCCAGTTTCCTGATCGTATTTTCGAAATCGAACATCATTATTCCTTCCGTGATCTCGAGCTCCAGGTATTTCCTGTCTACCTTGCTGCGTTCGAGATGGTCCATGATCTTTTGAGGAAAATCCGGATGGAGAAGATTCCGTGTAGAGATATTGACCGCGATCGGGATCTCCAATCCTTTCGCGCGCCATTCGNNATCTGCAGGAGAGCGTTGTCGATGACCCAATCGGTCAGAATATCTATAAGGGTGCTCTTTTCAAGGCTGGGGATGAACTTCCCGGGAGTGATGTCGCCGAGCTGGGGATGTTCCCACCTTATGAGAGCCTCTGCTCCAGCGATTACCCAGGACTTGAAGGCGACTTTAGGCTGGAAGTGAAGCCTCAGGTGGCCCTGCTCCAGAGACTCCCGCAGGTCGCCCATGAGCTTCAGGTTCTCTCTTCCAGCATCCGGGTTGAACTCCATGACCGGACAGCTGAGTTTCCTGGGCTTGTTCGCCGCGTCGTGAAGGTCGGCTTCGCACTGTCTCAGATACAGCTCCGGGGCTTCTTCCATGGATGAGATGTTCGTGCATGTGATGACTATCTCGCAGTGAAGCTGGATTCCCTCCGACTCGTAAGGAATGAGCTGCACTCCTTTTGCGAGCGATTCGAGAAGTACGCCGACTTCCGTCATTTCCATGTCGAAGAACAGCACTCCAAGCAGATTCGTATAAAGGTGGAATATGCTCCCCTCGTCCTTTACGATCTCCCTGATGCGGTCGGCGATCTGCATGATAACCTCATCCATTGCCCGGAAGCCGAAACTGGATCTGATCTCTGCGGCGTTCTCCAGGGAAAAGACGACGAAGGCAACGGGTTTCGGTCCGTTGGGGTCCATTCTCGAGTCTTCCATGGTCTCTATGAGCGCGAACCTGTTTGGAAGCCCCGTAGTCGTTTCGTGCCGTGACTGCCATTTGATCCGTTCCGCCTGCTTTCTGGCGGTATCGATACCAACCCCCGCTAGTGTCCCGATCAGGGTAAAAAATCCCATCCGGTAAAGCCAGTTTATCGTTTGCTGAGGCTCTCCCCNNCGCCGATCAGGCCGAAAACAGCACCGCCTTTTGCGCCGTGGAGAAATGCAGCAATAAGGATGGCAAGATACATCGAATGAGAGTAGACATACTTTATGCCGCCGGTCATGTAGACGAGCAGATAGACCCCGGCAACGAGAAGAACCGGCAACAGGAACGATCCAAACCTGGGATTCCTGAAATGCCGTTCCGTCCAATTGAGCCAACCGATATACAGTTCGTCGACTTTTTCCTGCATGGTCTCCTCTGGGCCCCTCTGATATCTGATGTACGGGAAACCCTTGCATTAATTTAATTTGTAGATATTTTAACTATTTATTATCCGTAAAATATTCCAAAGGCATAGTCCCGTCAACCGCTGACCATCCACCACCGGAGTAACCCAATTAATGGGTACGTTTTATGCCGGTGAATATCATCGCCAGAATCAGAACGCATAGGGGACACCCGTCGCCGTCGACGCCAAACTGCTATCGGGAGAAAGAAGCGCTCGCCCTGTGGTTTAAGTAAAAAGGAGCTAACGCACCTGCGTCGATAGAGTTGTAAAATATGGTAAAAGCAAAGGGGTGAAGCTTATTTGAAAGTGGACGTTGAATACCTTGAGTTCCTATGGCCCGTCAAGACATACTTGATCACATGCGGCAACATGGCCTCAAAGGCAAACATTGTCGCTGTGGGTTTTTGCATGCCAGCAGCCGGGCAACCCCCTCAGGTCGCATGTTCCATAGGGAAGGCCTTTTACTCGCATGAACTGATCGAGCAAACGGGGGAGTTCATCGTAAACGTCCCTACCGAAGCCTTGAAAAGGGCCGTCTATTATTGCGGCACCCATTCAGGCAGGCATGTGGACAAATTTAAAGAGACTGGTCTAACGCCGTTACCTGCGAGGCGCCTAAAGGCTCCAATAATAGCCGAGTGTATAGCGCACCTGGAATGCGTCTTCGTGGGCAAGCTCGACACGAAACCTTACACAAACTCCGATCTCAAGCCCAACATAGCGAACAAGGCGCTATTCTTGGGAGAAGTGATCGAGGCATACGCGGACGAGGCCTACGCTTCGGGCATGCTCAAGGTGGAGCATCTTTTGGAAGGGGGCTTTCCTCGCCACGTCTACGGTTTACGCTTTAAGTGAAGGAAGAAGCGCCCCGCGCGCGTGGCCCAGCGCCAGAACAACACGCCCGTCAGTGCGGGGAACGATTGGCCCAAAAATCCGTAGCCTATAAGCGTGACATACACCAAGCTCACCGGTCTCAGGAGTGCCAGAGGCAAAACGATGCAGAGCGCCACCACCACGGTAAGGGTCCGAGCAATTTTCGCGAATTGCTCCTTTGGGAGCTTGGCGACGGGGGATATAACGTCGACAGCGTAGGTCACAAAACGCCCGCCCCGAGGAGACCCGCAAGAATCGGAGGAAGGAAGGCGTCTGGAATAACCCCCCACTTTCTCGAACCTGATAAAGCCATCTGGCTCTACGCCCTTCACCATCAAACCCACCTCGTTCATGTGGGCGTAAAACGTCAACCTGAGCGAGGGCTCGCCGTTACCCAAGCGGAGGCTGGCAAGCGCATTTCCCATGACATCTCTCCTTACGCCCACAGATAACCGCGAAAGGCGAGAGCTTATACAGTCCGCCACCGGTTTCTCAAACCCTGAAGCGCCGTCGATGGAAACGAGATCCTTCAAAATAGACATCGCTTTCGCCTTCATAATTTCTCACTTCCTCGTGCGTAGCGCTTAAAGGCCGGATTCAAAATCGAGAAGTATAATAAAGATGCACCCTGCGCATAGCTGGTTAAACATATCCATGAGGAGATGAAGGCATATGAAGATATTATGTATATCGGGAAGCCCGAGGGGCGAACATAGCAACACATTTAGACTCGCTGAAGAGGCAGTTGCGGGGATCACTACCGCGGAGCCAGGTGTTTCCGTAGAATACATACACCTCGGGAGCCTAAGGATGGAATTCTGCACGGGATGCGGCACCTGTCACAGAAAGCTCCTCTTTTGCCCGCTGAAAGACGACATTGCGCCGGTGCTACACTCTATGAGAGAGGCGGAGGCGATCATCTTCGCGTCGCCTGTCTACATAAACCACGTGACGGCACAACTCAAGGCGCTCCTGGACCGCTCAAGCCCGTTCATTCATTGCCAAATGTTAACAGGCAAATATGGAGCTGCTCTTTCCACTTCCGGAGGCGGCCCTCATGCCATGGTCTTGGACTACTTAAAGGAATATCTCGTAAGTTGTGGCGTCCAATATGTGGGCGGCGTCTCCGGCCCGATCTCTCGCTTCAATGCGATGAAGGAGGAAGCAAAGACCTTGGGGGTCGACCTCGCCAAAGCAGTAAAGGAAAATACAGCATATCCCGACCAGCTATCCACCATAGAAAAGCAGCGTGAATTCTTCAAGGGCGTAATCTCTTCCAGAAAAGAAGAATGGAAGGGCGAATATGAATATTGGAAAGAAAAGGGGTGGATTTGAGAGCTCGCCTCGCTTATTTTAAAATAAAATCATTTTTATCAAGGAGGAGGAGTCTTATGAAGAAAAAGATTGTGATTCTCGCAGCGTTGTCGGCCGCATATATCATCGCCTCAAGCGCTGCTTATGCGACAACCGATGGGAGGGACAAAGCCATGAGAGCAGAAGTTTTCGAATACCGTGACGGAGATGTGGTCTGCGAAGGGTATGTCGTATATGACGAGACAATAAAGGAAAAGCGCCCAGGGGTGCTCGTGGTGCACGAGTGGACGGGACTCGGCGAGTACGAGAAAAGGCGTGCCAAAGAGATCGCTGAGATGGGATACGTGGCCCTGGCGGCTGACATATACGGCAAAGGCGTAAGGGCACATACCCCAGAAGAGGCCTCAAGCCTTGCTACCAGATTCCGCTCCGATCGCGCAACGCTGCGCTCCCGTGCAAACGCAGCGTTGGAGGCTCTGAAGAGCCATCCGCTCGTAGATCCCGGCAGGGTGGCGGCCATAGGTTACTGCTTCGGAGGCGGAACGGTCTTGGAGCTCGCCAGGAGCGGTGCAGAACTGGCCGGCGTTGTGAGCTTCCACGGAAATCTCGACACGCCGAACCCCGAAGACGCCAAAAACATAAATTGCAAAGTGCTCGCTCTCCACGGAGCGGACGATCCTCTCGTCCCCCAGGAGCACGTTTTGGCATTCCAGGATGAGATGCGAAGCGGCAGCGTCGACTGGCAGATGATTCTTTACGGCGGCGCAGTCCACAGCTTCACCAATCCAGCTTCCGGCAACGACCCGTCGAAGGGCGTAGCGTATAACGAGCGGGCAGACCGCAGATCCTGGGAGGCGATGAAGTCCTTCTTCGCCGAACTCTTCTAGTCCGATAAGAGCTATCGCAAGAATATGGTGGGGGGAGCCAACAAAAGCACTCTCCCCACCTCTTTTCGTCACGCCTAACGCAGGACCTCGTTTATCAAGGCTTTTGTCCCCCTCTGCCAGACATGGACGGGATTCTCATAGAACGCATACGGTCACACCTACGCTTTCGACTAAATGGCAAGATGCGGGCCACACCGTCGTGAGACAGCTCAAGCAGGATCAGGGTCTCTCGCCGAAGGGCGACGTCTATCCTATAGGCTCACTGCCCCGCATGGAGGGCAAGCAGAAGAGAGTCTTCCACAGGGTCCTTGAAGAAGCAAAAAAGGAAGATCACTTAAAGTTCTTCCAACGGCAGGGCGCTTACCCCCGGGCCAAGGGGCAGGCGAATCTCCCCCGGGTGTACTACGTAGCCGGGAAGAGCCCTGCCCGGATACTCATTCCGGAAAACCCTTATCGAGTCGCCGAAGGCAGCCCTGGGGGTGGCGGAGAGCTTTATCTCGACAGGAACAAGATGATTTCCCGCTTCCAGCACCAGGTCCACCTCCGTACCCGAAGAAGTCCGCCAGAAGTAGAGGTTGGGCTCTTCTCCCCGATGGGCAAGGGTTTTGTAAACCTCCGACACGACTGCAGTTTCCATGATATGCCCACCCATGGGCCCCGAGGACGCATGCCCGGGGTCTTTCAGACCCGTCAGGTAACAGAGCGTTCCGACATCGGTGAAATAAACCTTCGGGGTCTTCACAAGCCTTTTGCCCTTGTTGGCGTACCAGGGGCGAAGCACTATCACCTGGAAGGAGGCCTCAAGAACGGAGAGCCACGACTTCGCGGTGTTTAACGCTACGCCTACGTCCCTGGAAAGGTCCGTCAGGCTGACCAGCTGTGCGGAACGCGCGGCAATGGCACGAAGGAAGTTCTGGAACTGCGTCAGGTCCCCCACCTGCCGAAGTGTGCGGACATCGCGTTCGAGGTATGTCTGGACATAGGAGGCATGCCAGAGTGATGCGTCACGTTTCGGGTCGGCCACAAGCTCCGGGTAGTTTCCGCGGATGAAGCCTTCCCAGATGTTTTTGGATCCAGGAGACTGTTTCCCAGGACTTCCAGGGGATCTCTCCCATGGGAAAGGTTTTTCCGGTTCCCCCGATATCTCCCGCCTGGTCAGAGGCAGGAGCCGCAGCACTGCCGCCCGCCCTGCGAGCGATTCGGAGACCTTTTCCGTAAGCAGAAGGTTCTGCGACCCTGTGAGAAGATACTGCCCCTTCTCCTGCCGCCTGGCGTCGATCTTTTCCCTGATGTACGGCAGGAGGTCCGGGGCGTTCTGTACCTCATCGAATATGACCGGCGCGGGATACATTGCCAGAAACCCCCTGGGGTCGTTCCGGGCCGCCGCTCTGACATCCGGCGCATCAAGAGAAACATACCCGCATTTGTTATGGAACAGACTCTGCAGGAGTGTAGTTTTCCCGGATTGCCTCGGTCCGGTAAGGATGACTGCGGGAAATTCCGATACAGCCCTTTTGATAACCGGCTCAAGTGATCTTCGAATGTAACTGTCTCTCATTCCCCATCACCTCGCCTGTAATTATGCAATTAAAATGCAAATTTGCAAGTTTTGGTTTTTAGCTCCGTAGCCGTTCGGAACTGGATTCATTACGGACAAGAGAAAGGTTGGAATCAAGCTCTTAATGGGTTGGCCCTGATTTTCGCCGATTCACGATTTGCGATTCACGATTCACGGTTCACGAGTCACGGCTCCTATGCCCCTATGCTATGATATCCGCAATTCCGGGGGTGATCGTGATGTTCAGGACAAAGGTGATATTGGCGGCGTTTGCCGCAATGGCAATCATTTCGGGAGCGGCCGGAGCAGGAGTTTTCGACCTCTCCGCCATAAGCGGACCGAAGGCAAGCGACCTCTACATGGTGATCTACCGCGACCCCGACTCCCAGATCCTCGCCCTGCAAAAAGGAGAGCTCGACGTCCTCGGAGACATCACCCGCCCGGTGGACGTGGAACGCCTCTCGGAAAACCCTGATGTCACCCTCTCCATATCACGCGGTTTCCACCTCTTCTTCATGGGATTCAACCTCCGCCAGGAGCCGTGGAACGACATGACCCTTCGCCAGGCCGCGTCGATGGCCGTTCCGTCGAGGCAGATAGTCCGCGATATCTTTTCCGGATACAGCGAGCCGCTTTCGGCGTATCTGCCTCCCGCATCTCCCTACTACGAGCCTGATGTAAAGGTCTGGGAGTACAGCCCCGAGGGGGCCAGGAAGCTCCTGAAGGATGCCGGGTGGAAGTGGAGCGCGGATGGGATCCTGATCCCTCCCGGGAAAAACGCGCCTTTGAAACCCTTCAGGCTGCTCTCCCCCACCGCACAGGTGGCCCCTACGACAGCCGAAGTCTCTGAGCGGATAGCCGGGGCATTGAAGGAGATAGGCATCCCCGTATCGGTAGAACCTCTTGATTTTTCGATGATGATGAAGCGGCTCGATTCGCACGATTTCGATCTTTTCGTAATGGCCTGGAGTCTTTCCAGGGACCCCGACAGCCTCTTCGCCTTCTTCCACTCTTCCATGGACGTGAGGGGCGGATACAACATCCAGGGGCTTCACGACGACAGCCTCGACAAGGTTCTGGAAGAGCTCAGGTTCGCCCCGGACCGCGCGACAGCCGAAAATGCTGCCAGGAGATCCCAGAAGATGCTGTCGGAGCTGGCGCCCTGGATCCCCGTCTACTCCCGCTACATGGTCACCGCGGTGCGAAAGGGATGGAACGGGGTCATCAGTACCGAAAAGACGTCCGCGGACAACATGTGGACCCTTATAAATATGGAACCGGCAAGCGGAGGCAGGCGCCCGGTCATGTGGTGCCTCTCCGACGAGCCGAGATCCCTGAACCCATTGGGCACCGGGTCCGCCTACGACTGGCAGGTTCTGGGGCTGATATACGACTCGCTGATAGCTATAGACCCGGAAACCCTGGATGATACCCCCTGGCTTGCAGACTCGTGGAAGGTGGAGACCGCAGGGGAGGGTTCCGGCAGACATACGAGGCTGATCTTCAACCTGAGGGAAGGGATCAGGTGGCACGACGGGAACCCGTTCAGCTCAAAGGACGTGAAGGCGACACTTGAGTTCCTCAAAAAGAACGAGATCCCCCGCTACTTTGACAGCGTGCGGGATATAGAAAAGATCGAGGCTCCGGACGCTAAGACCCTGATCGTGACAATGAAGAACATCTCGTACTGGCATCTTCACAATATCGGCGGTTCGCCCGTCTTCCCGGCCCATATCCTTGAAAACGTCAAGAACTGGGAGACATGGCAGCCCGCATCAGAACCGCACCCTTCGCAAAAAGGTCTGACTATGCTCGTAGGGACAGGCCCGTTCATATTCAGGGAGTACCGCCCCGGGGAGTATGTTCACTTCGTCCGGAACGATTCTTTCCGGCTTCCGGGGAGAGATTGACCGTTGCGGAGTTACTGGGCCCGAAGGGCAGCCGGGGCGGTACTGGTACTGCTGCTCGTAATAGCGGCCAACTTCTTCCTCTTCCGCATCATGCCGGGGGACGCGGTCAGTTCGATAGTGGACCCGCGCTTCTCCCCGGAGGCAAAGGAACGGATGAGGGAACTGTTCGGCCTTGATCTGCCTCTGCACAGCCAGTTCTTCATCTATGTCCGCAGGATGCTCACCTTCGACTTCGGGTTGTCCTTTCTATCACAGCGTCCTGTATGGGACGAGATCAGGAGCAGGATCCCCAACACCATTGCCCTGCTGGGGTCGGCGCTTCTGCTGTCATCGGTCATAGGAACATGGCTCGGGGTTCATGCGGCCCGAAAACGCGGAGGGTTTGTCGAGAAGCTCGTCCTTATTTCGGGATCCGTCTCCTTTTCGTTCCCTTCGTTTTTCGTCCAGCTCGTACTGCTGCTTCTTTTTGCCTATACGTTCCCTGTATTTCCCCTGAGGGGGACCGTGTCCATCCCAATGCCGCAGGGAACCCTGAACCTGGTCCTCGATTACATCATGCACATGGTTCTTCCGGCGGGTTCGCTCGTCCTTCTCGGCTTCGGCTCATGGGCCATCTACGTTAGAAACCTCATGGTAAAGACCCTTGGGAAGGATTTCATTCTTCTCGCGAGGGCTAAAGGCCTTTCGGAGGAGCGTATTCTCTGGAACCACGCGTTCCGTTCGGCCCTGCCTCCTGTCCTGACGATCTTCCTGCTGGCGCTCCCCGGCATAGTCTCCGGGGCAGTAATAACGGAGACCGTCTTCTCTCTTCACGGGGTGGGCAAGTTCCTGCTCGATTCGATCCTCGGCCATGACTACCCGGCCGCAGGCGCGGCCTTCTATATCCTCGGCCTGTTGACGATATTCTCCAATCTCGTTGCCGACGCCGCTTACTCCATCGCCGATCCACGCATCAGGGTCGGCCGCAGGGCGGAGCGATGAAGAGCATGCCCCGCTGGAGCTTTGCCGCTTTTCTGTTCATCCTTGCAGCGGGGCTCTTCGGCCCCCTGTTGTTCGCCAATGGTCCCCAGAGCACCGTCGCAAAACCTTTCGCACCCCCGGCGTGGATGGGAGGGGAGGCCCCGCCCCCGCTTTCGGCTTCTCTTTCGCCGGAGCAGCCGTCCCTTTCGATAGACTGGAAATGGACCGCTCCCGAGAACATCTCTATCAGGGGAACCGTTCTCTTCGATGACAGCCCCGCGAACGCATCCCTGGTCTGGAAGACCCCTGATGGGAAAACCTTCATCCTGGGATCCTTCAGTGGAAGCGGCGAATGGTCGGTGGACATCGACGCAAGGGATGTCGCGTTCAAGACCGATCTCGGCGTAGCCCCGTTCCAGAGCGCGCTCGGCCTTCTCTTCCCATCGCAGGGAAATATCCGCATCTCCATAGAGGGAACTTCTCCATCCTCAGGCAGTCTTGATGTAACGGTCCCCGGCGGGAAATGGGGTCTCCTCGGGACCGACCAGAGAGGACGCGACGTGCTGTCATTGTTCATTGCCGGTATCAGGGTCTCCTTGCTGGTTGGGATAGCCGCCACCCTCCTGGCATCTCTCCTCGGCCTCTCCATCGGGCTGGCGAGCGGATACCTGGGCGGCGTGATCGACAGCCTGATAATGAGAGCGGTGGATGTCCTGCTCTCCATCCCCGTCCTGCCGATCCTCATGGTGATCGTCGGCATCTGGGGAAAGGGGCTCTGGCAGCTGATCCTGATCCTCGGACTCTTCTCGTGGATGGGAACTGCGAGGACCGTGAGGTCGCTTGCCCTGACCCTGAGGGAGACCGGTTACGTCGAGAATCTGCGCTCCATCGGCGCCAGTCCTTTCTATATTCTGTACCGGCATCTTCTCCCGGAGGTACTTCCCGTTCTGCTCGCGACCATATCACTGGGCGTGCCGGGGGCAATCCTGGCCGAGGCTGGGCTCTCGTTCCTGGGCCTTTCCGACCCCAGGGTGATCTCCTGGGGGAGAATGCTCCACGAGGCTCACGGCTTCGGCGCCTTCACTGCCGGAGCATGGTGGCTGATACTGCCGCCGGGGCTCGGAATATCAATCATCTGCCTTGTTTTCCTTGACATGGGGCGCGCCATCGAGGAGATGGCCGACCCGCGCCTGTTAAAGGGGGGACGCAGATGATCTCCATCCGTAACCTCTCGATAACATACGAGACCAGCGCCAGAAGCGTGCCTGCTGTCAGGGACGTCTCCCTGAACATCCCTGCTGGAAAGATCACCGCGATAGTCGGAGAATCGGGGGGCGGCAAGAGCAGCCTTGTCTACGGCGTCCTTCGCCTGCTCCCTCCGGAGGCATCGCTTTCAGGGAGCATTCTTTACGGAGGGCTGGACGTAGTCTCGGCTTCCGATGCCCGTGTCAGGGATTTCCGTTGGGAAAAGGCCGCCCTGGTGACGCAGGGCGCCATGAACTCTCTAACCCCCGTGATCTCCGTCGGGAAACAGATAGCCGAGGTCCTGGAAGTGCGTATGGGCATGAAAAGGCGCGAAGCCGCCGACCGGGTCGGAGAACTGCTCGAAATGACCGGGCTCCCTGCCGGGATCGCCCGGAGGTATCCGCATGAGCTCTCCGGAGGACAGAAGCAGCGAGTCGTCATAGCCATGGCAATGGCATGCTCCCCCGATTTTATCCTGGCCGACGAGCCGACAAGCGCGCTTGACGTCATAACCCAGGCCGAAGTGATAAGGACCCTGGCCGGAATGGTCCGGGAAAAGGGAATGGGTCTTCTGCTCGTAACCCACGATCTTCCCCTGGCAGCATCGATATGCGACCGCCTGGCAGTAATGCACCGGGGGCAGATCGTTGAAACGGGTTCACCCCGTGACATCCTGGACTTCCCATCCCATCCTCATACAAGGGCGCTTCTTTCCGCCTACAAAGTGTTGGGAGGCGGTCTTTCATGAACGGGTCCATAGTCGAGACAAACAGGCTTTCCGTGACTTTCGGATCCGGACGAGGAAGCACGGAAGCCGTAAGGGAGATATCCCTCAATATCGGCAGCGGGGAAAGCCTGGCAATAGTCGGGGAATCGGGAAGCGGCAAGACGACGTTTTTGCGGGCCTGCCTCGGCCTTGTTCCGCCCTCGAAGGGGACTGTCTGTCTTTTCGGGCAGGATATCTCCTCCTGCGACCGGCAGAGCCTGGTATCTTTAAGGCGTCGGTGCGGTTACATCCCGCAAGATCCTTTCGGAAGCGTCCCGCCAACCCTCAATGCACTGGACGCCGTCGCCGAACCTCTCAGGATTGCGGGACGTTCCAGCCGTGCCGCGGCTCTGGAAAAGGCAGAGGCTCTTCTTGTCGAATGCGGACTGAATGACCCCGGTATCTGGAAGGAGCGCGTAAGGCTCTCCCTCTCGGGAGGACAGAGGCAGCGGGTGAGCATAGCAAGGGCATTGTCTCTTGATCCGGAACTGCTCCTCGCCGACGAACCCGCAAGCATGCAGGATGCCGCCACCAGGGGCGAGATCATGCAAATTCTCGGAAAACGGGTGCAAAAGGGGATGGGAATGATCATGGCGACGCACGACCTGCTGCTTGCCTCCGCAGCGGCATCCTCCGTGGTGGTGCTTTATATGGGACGGACCGTGGAGAAAGGACCCGCAAAGAAGATCCTCGACTCGCCGCTGCACCCATATAGTCGGGCCCTTGTCGCCGCGATACCCGGCATGGATCACATGCCTGAGCGGCTCGTCCGGGATCTCGATGGAGACTTTAAGGATGCGGGTTGCGCATTCGCGCCCAGATGCACTTTCAGGTTCAGCCGCTGTGAAGTTGCCCCGCCTCTGACAGAGATCGGTAGAGGCAGATATGCAGCATGCTGGAAGACAGGTGGTCAAATATTGTGAAAGTGGTATCATGATTGGCTGTCAATGCTCGATACCGGAATTTCCCCGAGAGGTCGGATGCAGGTGAACGGGAAAGAACTGCAGGATATCACTCAGTGGCTGATCAACTACCCTGAACGTTTCCGGGGAGAGGACGGATCCCTTCACAGGATGCACGAACTCAAACGCGACCACAGCCGGAGGGTGGCCGGATACTGCCGCTTCATTGCGTTCGAAATTGGATGGGGACCGGGGCGGGTCAACATGGCGGAAGCTATCGGCTGGCTCCACGACGTGGGGCGCTTCCCTCAGTGGGATGAGTTCGGCACTTTTTACGACCCCTCATCCATAGACCACGGGGCAAAGGGCAGGGAAGTTATCGAAAGCGAGCGGGTGCTGGATTTCCTGCCGGAGGGCAGAAGAAAGGTGATCCTGGATTCCGTCATCCTTCACAACCGCAGGGAGATCCCGGAGTCCACCGATCCATCGAGCCTCCCCTTCACCCGACTCATTCGCGACGCGGACAAACTTGACATTTTCGACCTCGTTTACGGGCATCTCGAAGCCGGGACCATCCGGAAACTGCTTCCAGGCATTTCGACCGACAAGGCAGCATCCGCACCGCTCCTTGAGGAGATCGCAATTGATGGCCGCGCATCCTATCACAACGTTAAGACCGTTCCAGACTTCCTTCTGACCCAGGTCACCTGGGTATCGAACATAAACTACGCGCCTACATTCAGGTGCATATCGGAAAACCACCTGATCGAGAGGCTTCGCAGATACCTCCCCTCAAAGAACTCCGGCATCGACAGGATACTGGATTCCGCCATCAGGCGCGTTGCCGAGGGCTGCGCTGGTTAGATCGGGTCCTCCATCTTGATGAACAGCCCTGTCAGACGCGGGTCGAACTGACTACCGGCAAGCGAGGCGATTTCCCGCAGTGCTTCTTCCTTTGAGACCAGAGGTCCGTAGGGACGCCACCCCGTCATCACCTCATAGGCGCAGAGCAGGTGGATTATCCTGGCCGGTAAAGGTATATCGTCTCCCGAAAGCCGTCTCGGGTACCCCTTCCCGTCGTATGTTTCCTGGTGGGAAAGTATGCAATCCGCCACCGTCGAGATGTCGGGCAGATTTTTCGCTATATGATAACCACGCTCAGGGTGTTTGCGGATCATCTCCGTCTCCTCTGTTGTCAACGGACCCTCCCTGTAAAGGATCTCGACGGGAACGGGCATGAGACCCACGTCGTGGAACTTGGCTAGAATCTCAAGATTTGCTATCTCGTCCTTGCGCAGGGAGAGAAATTTCCCGAAAAAAGCGACAAGTTCCAGCATTCTTTCGATATGTGCTTTCCTCCGAGGGTCAAAATATAGAAAATCCTCCAGCCGGCGGAATATCGCGGCCCGGGACTTTTCACTCCTGAGAAGTTTGTCAAGGTACATGTCGTCATCGGCTTTTTTGCGGACATGCATGAAATCCTGTGTAACTTCGTCCTTGACTGCAACTCCAAGGGCAATGCTCGGGGGCATCAGGCTGTGGCCTCCTCCGCGCCGGCTTGCCTCTCTGATTCGATCACAGACCGACCGCGCCTCGAGAAGGGTGGTCCGGGGAAGGATCAGAACGAACTCGTCACCCCCGCAGCGGGCTATTATGTCCTCCTGACGGCAGCAGGACCGGAGGATGGAGCCTACGTCAAGGATCATTTTGTCCCCTTCCATGTGTCCGAATGCGTCGTTGACCAGCTTGAGGTTGTCCAGATCCGCCATGATAACGCTGAGCGGAAGTTGCCTCGGAGTATCGAGCCGCTGGGTCTCCTCCTCGAGAAATGCCAGGTTGTAAAGACCCGTCAGGTTGTCGTGGTATCCGAGGTATCTTGCATTCTCCTCTATTCGTTTCCTCTCCGTTATGTCCTGGTATATGGCATAGAGCACTTTCTGTCCACCGACCCCCTCGAAGGGCATCGCCTGTATCTGCACATCGATCCACGTGCCGTCCTTTTTATGCCGCGAGCGTTCGGTCTTCACGAGGCCTCCGGAGGCAACCTCGCTGGTAAGAGCGGCGGCATCGTCAAAAAGTTTTCCGGGAGCGATGAGTTCATCCAGCCTTTCTCCGACGCACTCCTTCACGTCGTACCCGAAAAGCTCCACAAAGGAAGTATTGACCCTCTGGATCACCCCGGACCGGTCTATCAGGGCTATAGCGAGAGGGCTGTTCTCGAAGAGGCTCTCGAAGTAGTTCCTCTCGGCCGCAAGGGTATCTTCGATCCGCCTGCGTTCCGATATGTCTTCGTAAATGGCGTAAACAGCGACGATCTTTCCTTCCTGGGTGATAGGGACTCCCTTGATGGATACAGGAAACCGCGTGCCGTCCTTGCGGATCCGCACCGTTTGCATCGAGAAGGGATCCCCTTTCAGGGCCCTTTCGGATATCCTGGCTGCGACAGGAGCAAGTTCCCTGTCGCGAGCAACCAGTTCGTCGAGAAAGGATCCGACCACTTCCTCCTGCGAATACCCGAACATCCTGCAGAAGGTCTCGTTGGCGCGGATAACCCTTCCGTCCTGACCCTGAACTGCGATGCCGGATGGGGCCTGGTCGAAGAGAGTCTCGTAAAAGGCCGCGCTCTGGAAAGGATGGTTTTTGTCATTCATCTGGAAAATCTCCTTTCCATGACCGCCAGGAGGGGGATCCCGAGGCCGCAGCAGGCAACGATCTGTCCGAGCCCGACATAGAGCATGGTCGGGAGAACAGGGAGTTCGAGAAGGATGGAAAGGTAACCCCCTACAACGAGAGCGTTGATAACGACAGGAGGGACCGCGGCAAGATACCTGCTGGGCATTCTGCAGGTCAGAAGCGCCGCGGCCAGCGTCGCCGCGCTTCCGAAGATCACGTCAATTATTCCGAACCCTCCCATTAAGTTGGCAATGATACATCCAATAAAAAGACCTGGAACCGCCTCTATCCACAGCCACGGAAGCAGGGTGAGCGCTTCGGAGACCCGGACCTGCACCGGACCGAAAGAGAGGGGGGCAAATAGCATCGTAACAGCCGCGTAAACTCCAGCCACGAGAGCTCCTCTGACTATCCGTATCGTCGGGATCCTGTTCAGCATATTTCTTGAACCCTTTTGGAAGGTCACCGAAACCGCGCCCCTTCATTTCATTTATCTTAAAATATTTTACACCATTAGGGACATCAGAGTTCAATATCATTTTTTGAAGCCTCGCCAAAGGCAGCTACCGCCTCTCGAAGAAGCCTGGGAAATACCTCCAGGGAATACGATAAACAGAGCCTCTCCGTGGGTTTATGGGGATCCTTTCCCGACGGGCCCAGATTCATGACCGGAACATCCAGTTCCATCATCTCCCTTAGCGCCACTCTGTAGATACTCCCCCACCCGGGTGTATTTGCCGCCATGCAGAAAACATCGAATGCGCTGCCCTGAAAGCCCATATAGCTGAGGTCACATATCCCCTGGAAGAATTCTCTTGTCGACATCCGCACCCCGTGGTCCCGCTTCGCGACTTCCATCACCCTTTCAGCTACACGCCTGATCCTTTTGTCTCCGGCCGTCACCTCCCCGTTGCTCCTGTGTGGATAGTATGGAGGAAGAAAGCCGGTGATCATCATCGGGGAGGCGGGAGGAACCCACGAAAGCATTTCCGTGATCAGGGCGAGCGATCTCAGGCGGTCATCCATGGAAGGATCCATTCCTCGTACAACTTCCCGGATCTTCTCTTTAATATCTGTTCCAAGGGCCGCCGCCGTCGCGGAAGTGAACTCTTCGAAGGTCAGGACCAGGGGCTTGAACTCCCTGAAAAAGGCTCCCCGTTCAAAAGCCGACTTACGGATCTGATCGACAGCGTTTTCGAAAGCTTTTCCGGCGATGATCTTCATCTCCCTGACTACATCCGCGGGCGTCTTCCCGAGCGTGAGCAGGTTGAAGAAAACAGCGGCCCTGTCGGGGAGGGTCACGGAGTATCCTTCACGCAGGTCTCGCGAAAAGAGGCATGCCGGAGGAGGAACCGTCTCACCTCTGGCGCTGTCCGCAAGGGAGGGATCGCCCTCCACAAGAAGCATGCAGTGCGCGGCGAGAAGGGAAGCATTGAAACCCTCGAAGTACTGTCCAACGTGGCTCCCCGTCCCGACGCAGTAGAAAAAGGGCATAAGCTTTCCGACAGAGCCGAAAGAGATCACCTCATCCTCCGCATCAGGCGCTCCGGCGCTTGCGGGTTCCGTCATTACTGCTCCAAGGAGCCTGAGCTCTCTCGATCTCTGCAGTGCAGCAAGCACGGGAACAGCTGCGCGCATTCCCGCCGAACCTACCTCTTCGTCCGGCACGGCCAGGAACAGGAGGTTCACTTTCAATTTTCCCGGAGAACAGACCGCTTCGGCGATCAGCGCCATCTCTGCTGCCAGCCCACACTTCATATCCATTACTCCCCGGCCGAAAATATAATCTCCGGAGTTCAGGTCGCGCCCGGCATCCCCTTCAAGCCCTTTCTCCCTGAGTTTCTCAGTGTATTCGGCCGGCGAAAAGGCAAGATGCTCCAGAGGACCGAAATCCCCCGTGTCAACGACGTCATAGTGCCCCGTGAGGATCACGGTGTCACGGGTCGGAGGATCCGCCTCCGCGATCGCCAGCACGACCCCTCTGCCGAACGGATCATCCGGGACAGGTATGAGTCTGTTGTTTTCAGGGTGTTCTCTGAAATACGGCAGGGTCATCAGTTTCGAGTGAATGAACCTGCCTGCCTCAGCCTCACCAGGGCTGCACGAGACACTTGGTATTTTGACAAGATCGATCATAAGTTCAAGAATTCCCTGCCGACTGTTTTCCACCATTCAAGAGTCACTTCCTTTTTTGTTTGAATATTCAGATCGTCTAATAATAGCATCCACAACAGGCTTCAAATCATGTACGCAGTGATACAATTGGTTCCGGATTTATTACCGAAAGGGAGAGCTTGATCCATGGCGCAAAAGTTCAGGCGGCCTGCCATCAATAAAAGACTTGCGGTTCTCACCCTGACTCACTTGCTTAACGATATCCATGGGACGTTCCTGGCAACCTTTATCCCCCTCATAGTGAGCCGCCTCGGAATATCCTATGCCCAGGCCGGTCTCCTGAAGTCACTCGCCGGAATTATTCATATGGTAGTGCAGCCTATGGCAGGTTATGTCTCAGACCTTTTTTCGCGACCTTACGCGATAATCATCGGCCCGGTCCTGACCGCCCTCGGCGCTTCACTGCTGCCCCTCGCCCCTACCTACGGGACCACGCTGATCCTTGTCGGCCTCTGGGGTTTCGGCAGCGCGATCTACCACCCCCTCGGGCACGGCAGTGTAGGCTACGTCGGCGATCCCGGCAAGCTGGCATTCTATCTTGCCGTATTCGCCGTCGGGGGCATGCTCGGATCGACCCTGAGCCCTCTCTACGCGATATTTCTGATAAAAACCTTCGGCACCGGCCTTCTTCTCCCCGCAGCCGCGCTGATCCCCGTCATCGCTGGCGCATGGCTCGTGATCCGCTACGTACCAACGCTCAAGGCCGAGGGTCCCTCAGAGATCCCCTCTCCGGGAGGATTCCTGCGATCCTTCAAAAGCACTTTCAGGGTGATCTTCCCCGTCTGGATGGTATGCGTCTGCAGGGACACAGCGGTCGAGAGCATCCGGTTCTTCCTTCCTCTCCTCATAGCATCACGCGGGGGGAGCATAGTCAGAATAGGGACGGTCCTCTTTCTGATCAGCACCGTTGGAACCATATCCCCGCTGCTGGGAGGGCCAATAGCTGACAGGTTCGGGAAAAAACGGGTGATCGAGGCAGCAATGGCTGCAGCACCCTTTTTTCTTGTGCCGGCCGCTCTGATAAGCGGCGCGCCCTCCATTGTTTTATACATGATCGGGAATGCTCTCCTTCAGAGCATCATGCCGGTTACCGGCGCGGCGGCCCAGGAGATGGCACCGGGAGCCAGAAGTACCGCCGCGTCGATGGTCACCGGCCTCGCCTTCGGCCTTGCCGGGCTTCTGACAGCACCGATCGGTGCACTGGCCGACTCCTTCGGCATTAAGGCGATCCTGGTTTTCGTCGGTTTCATCCCTCTGCTTCCAATGCCGATATTCTGGAAGGGATCGAAAGAGAAGGAGAACGTGACTCGTGACGCGTAACTCGTAACAAGTTGCAGCTTCCAGAGTATCGTTTTACCCTGACAGTATGTTATACTGCCTTCTGGAGATCCTGATGGGGGGCGTTGAAGAAGTGATCAAGCTTGAAGTTGAACATTACCTGTTGCTGGGGGAAAAGATCCGGGAAAGAGCAACGGAGCTTTGCGACATCTACATGAAGGTCCATTTCGACTGCGATGATTGCAGCGTTTTCGTAACCAGTGTTGAGATAGGCAGAAGCGGAAGGTTCCGCATAATGTTCACGGAATCGGATATGGAGGATATCCTCAACCTCCCCGCCGAATACTTCTGGCTCACAGATGACGAGGTTTCCGTTCGAATGAAGATAGACAGGGACATCCGTGACGAAGGGCTGAAGGAGCGACGCAGGTCAAAGGTCTGAGCCAGGGGAAAGGACGAGGGCCCGATCTCCTGTGATCGCCATGTCTTTCCCATCCCGGAAGAAAGCAGACCGATCCCTGCATTCTGATATGTTCAATAGGGACACAGCACCTTGTTCGGATAAAATAAACCGGGAAAGGGACAGGATCCCGGCACTTCCCGGAAGAGACCGTGGAGGTTTTATGGAAAAAAGAAGTCTTATTGCCATTCTTGCGTTGATTTTTCTTACTGTTTCTGCGTCAGCCGCCATCTCTTTTCAAGGCGCCTCAAGCATTTCGGTGGAGTCCGGATACGGTGGAAGAACATTGAATGTCATCTCTGTCGAAGAAAGCAGCATATACGATAAAGCAGGGCTTCGCCAGGGAGACTGGATCACGCAGGTCGATTTCCGCCACGTCGTGGATATCCCATTCACATCGGCAGTAGACGCAGTATCCGCCGCAAGCCTCCCGGGCAGATCCGTTATCCTTACTGTGAACGGAGAAAATGGATACCGGATCATCCGGATCTCCTCTCCCATCCCTGACGCTCGACAAGAGGCTTTCATTGAAACCGAGAAGCGTATACTGGAAGCCTGGGATGTCTCCCGGGAGGGATGGGAGATCCTTGTTTCGGGGTCCCGCGAATTCGCACTTGGCAGAATAAGTTCAGAGGAGATCTCAAAGATAGCGATCAGTTCAAGGTCCGCTTTCTCCGAAAGCAGGAACAGGCTCATATCGGTTGAAATACCCTCATTTCTCAGCCCTGAAGTCCGCTCCGCCCTGACCGGGGCAAAATCCAGCCTGGCCAACGCCAACATGCTTCGCTCGATAGCATCCGGGGTGATCGTCGATTCGATCGAGAAGGGGACTTTCATTGAGGACGAGGACCCCATATGGACCGAGGACAAGTCTCTGAAAGCAGCCGGGAAGGGGTTCGGATACCTCGTAAAGGCACGCTATCTCGCCGGGCTTCAAGATCTTTTCAAGACAGGCTATCTCCCGCGCTGAACCAGTGGTTTCCACAGATAAAGGTAGATCGCCGGGGCTGAGAAGAACAGTATCCCCGGGACAAGACGGAAGGCCCCCGCGACACCAAGCAGCGATGAGGCGTAACCCATTACCACAGGCGTTATGAAAAAACATCCGTCGAGGATAAGCCATACCATCGCCGTGGCCTTGGGTCGGAGATCCGGCGGAGCTATATCCCCGATCATCGCCAGGGAGAGCGGGAAACCCACTCCAACACCGACCCCGTAAAGAAAACCCCAGAAAGCGAACGCCACGTTCGAACCTGAGAAGGCGGTACCGAAAAGGGAGAATGAAGTGATCGCGACCACTGTCGGGTACATCCTGTCCTTCGGAAAGACATCCATGAGGCGAAACCCGGCAAGCCTCACCGCTATTGCCCCCACAGCGAAAGCCGACATGAACCATGAGGAGGCCAGTCCCAGGCTCATCGCCAGGGTCGAGATCGAGATTATCGCAGCGTCCGTCATGCCGTAAACAAGGACAGAAATGAACAGGGCCCTCGCGCCGGGAATGGCAAAAAGCTCGGAATAAGTCCCCCAGCGCCCCCCCGTTTGCACCCTCTCCCTGTCGATACTGCCGTAGGACATCCCCACCAGGGCGCATACTGCTGCAGCCATGGGTCCAACCCAGATGTAAAAGCCGAAGAACCCGCGGTGGAGTATCCAGTCAATCAGGGGTACCACAATAAGAAATGGCGCCATCGCTCCAACCGTGATGAGGGCGAAAGCGCCTCCCCTGACCTCGTTGGGTATCACCATCGTCTGGTATGTCGTGAATGAGACAAGAAAAAGGCCGAATCCGAACCCCATCAGGACTCTGAATGTGATCAGGAGCGGAAGCGAGATACCTGAAAGAGCAAGTCCTACGCTTCCGGCGACACAGCAAAGAGCGGCGCCAGAGAGGGTGGCCCGGAAGGAAAACCTCTCGATCAAAAATGCCATAAAGGGGCGCGGTATCGTCGAGGCCGCGTAGTATGTCCCAAGGATCCACCCTATCGTTGCCGGGGATCTGAGTCCGGCGTGATCCAGATAAAGAGGGAGGAGGAAATATACGCTGCTGAAGCTCATGATGACAAAGTTGGTCCCGGCCATTCTGGGGAGAAGTTTGCGGATCCTTTCCATCTTTTCTATTCCCCCGTATTATCTGGTGGTTCCGGATCGGAGATCCCCGGCAGGTGAAAAGTCCTGCGCAGAAACGTGTCGCATTCAGCCAGAAGTACTCCTGAAACGATAATGACCCCCCCAAGAGCCACCTGGAAATTGAGAATCTCCTGGCCGATGAAGACCGCAATGAGATAACCGAACGGCCCCTCAAGCGACAGAAGGATCGCCGCGTGAACCTCGGGACTGAATCTCTGCGCCACTGTCTGTACCAGGAACGGTATCACGGTTACAAAAACCGCGACATAAAGAACTCCCCACAGTGCCCTGGGGTCGACGGCCGCAAAATCCGGGAAGGGCTCGAACACACAAGCGGACAAAGTGAGAAAGACCGCCGCGCTGGCAAGCTGGACAACGGTAAGCGCCAAAGGGTCCATCCTCCTGCTGAGGTTGCCCACAGCAAGAACATGAAGGGCTATCCCCAGGGCGAGAACAAGGGACAGGAAGTCACCAAAATTGAATGTCATACCCGGAGTGAACGCCATTACCAGTAATCCGGCGGTTGTCAGAAAGGCGCCTGCCGTTGCTATGATCGAGGGCCATCTTTTATAGAAAAGGGCAAAAAGGAAGGGAACCATCACGACATTGGACGAGGAAATGAAGGACTGCTTGCCTGGCGAAGTGAATACGAGCCCCATGATGTGGAAGACGAAGGTTACCGAAAGCAGCAGGCCCAGTAAGCATCCGAGCATGACGTCCCTTCTGTCCAGGAACCTCAGCCGCTTTCTGAAGACGAGCAGGAGTATGACGGAACTTGTCACGAACCTCGCGGTCAGGAGCCATAGCGGGGAGAGGTAATCCAGGAGCCAGTTCGTCACTCCGAACCCGGATCCCCAGAAGATCGCGATCGTGAACATCGCTCCGTCAGCAAGCAGGACTCTCTTTCTTTCTTCCAAAATGGGCACCGGCCTTTCCTTCTCGTTTCCGATGAAAGCATATCACTTGAATCACGGGTTGTGTACAAAGATCGGTGTGGTATTATTCTGTAACAGGTCAGATATCCGACATCTCGAACGGAGGTCAAGCAATGCGTCTGCGAAATACAACAGCGGTAGCCATGCTCATGACAGCCCTGCTTGCCGGCTCAGCCTGGGCCGGGAACGTCTACACTTTCTCCGGAACCTTAGACAAAACGACGAGCGGCCCGGTTCTCTTCAAGGCATTCGCCGACGGACTCAAACCCGAAAGCATAGAGATGATCCTCGACGAGGAGCCGGATGAAACAGGACGCGTCGGACACATCTACCTCGACCTTTACGGATGCAACCTCGGGGGCGTGAGGATAGACCACCTGGAGATCGAGGCAGTCGACATACAGTTCACTCCCCCGGGCGAATGGGGCGAAAAGGGGCCCGATATCGAGAAAATGCTTGCCGTTTACGCCCAGGCCACCATTCTTGAAAAAGACGTAAACGCCGCGATCGCCGGCGATGCCTTTGGTGACGATGACGGCAACTGGCACGATATCTCGCTGGATTTCAGTGATAACGGAGTCTACGTAAAAGGTTACTACCTCACGACGTTCCTCTTGCGCCTGGACATCCTGATAGAGCTGGAAGGGCGCTTCGGCATCGTGGGGGGTAAACAGGTCTGGCTGAAGGACTATACGATGCGCGTAAACAGGGTGGACATTCCTGATTTCCTCACCGAGAGAGCCATAAGTCAGATACAGCCGATAATCGACCTTGAGGAGTTCATTTTTCCTCTTACGTTAAAGACTGTTATCCAGAAGGACGACAGGGTAACCCTGCAAAGCAGGGTTCTGCCCAGCCGTTTTTCCGGCGATCTGTATAAATTCCGGACCGATACAGCAACAGCGGCGAAATAGACCCCGAAAGATCATTGAAGCGGCGTTCCGGCCTTTGCCCCGGCCACAACGTTCCTGCAGTTTGTTTCAGGAACCATGAAAGCCAGGATCAACCCGGCGACCGCGCCCCCAAAGCAGAGGAGCAGCGCCCCCCGATACTGCACGACAGGAGAATAGGGCGAAAGAAGATCTATGATCGCCCCCATCGCCGGAGGAAGTGCCGCAATTCCGATAAATGTACCCGTATTCAGGACCGAAAGAGCGACACCAGTGTAGCGGGGATTGTTAGTCTCCTTTACCACTGCTATGCATAGCACGATGGCCATCGACGCGACTCCCATCACAAAAAGCACAGGCTTGAGCAGACCGAGTGGGGGTCTGCCCGACCCGGCGAAGATCATCACGCCCCAGGCCAGGGCATTGACCATGCTCATTAAAATGAGGGGCAGCCTTCTTGCGCCAAGCATGTCCGAAATCTTCCCGATGATCACTCCACCCGCCATAGCTCCGAAAATTGCGATCGATACAAGCCCGGAAGCCTCCCGCCGGGTCATCCCGTAAACATCCGTGAGCCAGGGCACTCCCCATGCTCCTGTGAAGGCTATCTGCCCCCCGGAAAAGAAAGCGACAAGGATCGTAGCGGGCCACATGGCCCTGGAGGACAACGCAGCCTTCAGAGCGGGAAGAAGGTCCCCGCAGGAAGTCTCACTCACCGGATCAACGGCAGAGATGGACGCAAAACCCATGTCGGTGGGGCGATTGCGAATCAGCACAAAACACGCGGCGGCCAGCAGGAAGGACAACCCGCCGATGGCGGCGAAGGTCATGCGCCAGGTGAAAAGCCCCACCATCAGCGCCAGCGGCGTCTGGGCGACAAGGCCCCCGAAGTTCCCCACGAGGGTGGTGACCCCCGACATGGTGGCGAACTCCTTCTCGCTGTACCACTCCGAAAGGATCTTCAGAATACAGACGAAAACGGTCGACACACCTATGCCAACGATGAACCTTCCGGCGTAGGCCCATCCTATCGAAGGCGCGAAACCGAACATGATGGAACCCGCTCCGGAAAGAAGGATCCCGACCGACGATGTCTTCCTCGCACCCAGAGTGTCGGCAAGCATCCCGACCGGGATCTGCATAATGAGGTAGGCATAAAAATACATTGAAGCAAGGTTGCCGAATGCCGCCCCTGAAATACCGAAGACGGCAGTAAGGTCATCGCGGACAACTCCGGGCGCGAGCCGGTGGAAGAATACGACCATATATGCAAGAGCCATGATGCTCCAGACCACCCACCTGTAGCGGCGGGCGCTCGCCCTGAACCATTCCATTCCGGAACCACCTGAAACCATTCGGACAACCCCTTCCGGGAGGCGCAATGTTATACTTTTCGAGTTGAAAAATCCGCACATACTATACAACTTATCCATTGGAGGCGTCCCGTGGCTTTAAAATGCGTCACTTTCGATTTCGGAGGAGTAATCGCGGAGGAGGGGTTCCGGGAGGGAATGCGGGCGATAGCCCTGCGTTTCGGGCTTGACCCGGAGAAGACAATAGACATGGCTTTCCGGCTCGTCTTCGATGCAA
Organism: Synergistaceae bacterium UBA4088; assembly: GCA_002382605.1. Taxonomy (GTDB): domain Bacteria; phylum Synergistota; class Synergistia; order Synergistales; family Thermovirgaceae; genus UBA2252. Next base: position 25,847 of record DFYG01000036.1, read on the forward strand.
AATTCGTAGAGGGCCTGTGCACCGAAAAGGATCTCTGGGATCTCTTCAGGGACAGAACGGGTATCACGTCCGAAGACGCAACTCTTCGAGAGATGGTGCTATCGCGCTTCATCGTCCGCCCCTGGATGCTGGAACTTGTCAGAACCCTCAAAGACCGCGGCTATATCGTGGCAATGCTGACCGACCAGGCCGGATGGCTCAAAGAGCTGGACGGAAGGAACCCCTTCCTGCACCTCTTCGACCCTGTCCTCAACAGCGGGGAGATCGGCAAGACGAAAAAGGACCCTGCGGTCTTTACAGATCTTGCCGCCGCGACAGGGGTAAAGCCTGAAGAGATACTCTTCGTGGACGACAACGATGGCAATATCGAAAGGGCGGCCTCTATGGGATTGAAAACCATTCTTTACAGGGACAGGGAAGGTTTTGAGAGGGAGATCAGAGGAGCCGTAAATCGTTACGTGTGAAATGTTACTCGCAAAACCCGATCAAAAACGTGACCTTTTCAATAATCCCGCTTTTGAGCTTGCCATAAATTAGCCACGAGCCACCTACCCTA
>DFYG01000147.1 GCA_002382605.1 Synergistaceae bacterium UBA4088
GTGGTGGTGGAGGTGGTGGAGAATCACCGCCAGTTTCAGTCCCGCCTTCTCCGGGCAGGGGAGGCGGAGTGAATGCTGCCGAAGCACCCGCCGCGACGGAGACGAAGCAGATCGCAAGGATAATTATCAAAATGTGAACAAGGGAGGTGCTTCGCAAGGGTTTCATTAAATGACTCACTCCTTTTAGTAGAATTTTCCTCTTCCAAGTTTCGACCCGAGAGAATTCCTGAGCATCTCCTCGGGAGATGCGGTCATGAAGGTAACGTTCAACTTCAGTTTCCTGTCCCCGGTTGCAATGTGGAGATCCAGGGATTCACCGTGGCTATCACCTTCATGGTCTGTTTTTGTGATCCGGTCAAACCTGGCTTTGACTACTGCGTCAACGGGAACGCTGAAATTATCCGGATTCATGGCTATGACCTCATCGGGGTCCATCGAAGCCAGTTTCCTGAGCATGTCCCCAGTGGCGGACATAGTGGCCCCTATCCTGCCCAGCAATCCTTTCCCTTCCGCTTTGGCCTTCTCGCCTGCCTTGTTGACGGCATCCTTCATCATCTGGTTCGTCAGCATCGCGTAGACAAGACGCCTGTTCGTAACAACAACAGCCGCAGAGGTCGACTTGAACAGACCCAGTTTCAGAGATCCTCCAAGAACCCCGTAAACAATTTCACCATCGAGCATCTGAATACCTCCCTGGTTTTTCACTTCCATGGAGCAATGAACACATGATAAATAATAACAAAATCCTCTCCACAATGTGACGCTGACCTGTTCCAGGTTTTCACCCCTGGAAATATCTCCCCGCTCCCGCTCTGTTACAATTGGAATGATCGATTCGAGGATCAACGAATATCCTTTTTATCCATGAGCGGCAACAACGGATCAAGGAGGCGATCAGCATTGATACCGATCCTTAGAAGGCTTGTCCTTTTTTCCGGTCTCTTCCCTGCCATTTCTCTCCATATTTCAGGATCCGGGGGGGTAAGGGTTTTGATCTCCCTTGCCCTGATACTGTTCGGACTCGCTGGTTACTGGCTGATCCCCTGGCCTCCTCACCCGGAAGGGTCCCTGAGATACAGCAGAACCAGGGGGGTTATCATTCCTGACCTGCTCGGCTACGGCTTGTGCGGCTTCTTTCTGATACTCGGCGCTGCTGCAGTTTCAGGAGGCGGCGCTCCTGCCAGCGTGTCCCTCTTTCTTGGTGCTTTCGGGATCCTTTCCCTTTCCATAAACGGGATCGCGGCATGGTACGAACCCTACCGCATAGAGATCTATCCCGAAGGCATCATACGTTACACCATACTGGGCAGGAACACGCTCGAATTTGCGGACATGGAGGAAGCTGGAAGAATAAGATATGACATGCCGGAATGGATGAAGTGGTCAGCGGCCCTTGCAGCCCTTGTTTCGTGGCGCTCCACAGTACCTCTTCTTGTCCAGAAGGGTCGCAAGGACCCGGGTTTCCGAATCCGGATGAAGAACGGCAAGGTCTACACCATTTGGGGAACAGCCCTGAAGGGTTTTGAAACGATAGAGAAAGCCGTTACCAGGGCCGGGATACCAGGACTGTCCCAATAAGCGTTTACGACCCTGGCTGCGAAAAGAAGTTTGTGTCTGCCTGCCGGGCCTGGAGCATGACGATGGGAACATTCATTCTTGACGGAGATAGCGACTGCAGTAAAAGAACAAGAGAACTTGCCGCCGGAGGGGACGAACCGGAAGTCTGCTCACGCGCCCCTATTTCGTTTCATCAGGCAAGGGTGCCTTCTGCCCGGCATGGAGAAACTCGAATCGCACGTTCTCTGCCCCGAATGCGCGTGCAAGCGATCGAAGCGTCTGTTTCGCCGACTGTTCCACATCCGGACCAAAGCCGAGGATCATGGATTCGGCCTGGGATTCCGCAGCCCGCCTTGCAGCATCTTTCAGCCTGTTCTTATCCTGCTCGTTGAATCCATCACCGAAGATCGTGTTCAAAAGATCGGGAAGAAGCCACGGAACGAACTTGCTTTTCTGCTCATCGTAGAACTGGATGTCCCGGATGCTGGTTTCATGGACACATGACGGCATCCGAAGGAGATAGCCGCCTTCAGGCTCTTCGATTATCTGGAAATCCGGGCTCCGCAGGTCGTAGCGGAAATCGATCTCGAACTCAAAGATCATGGCCATTTTCTTTTTCGACAGGATCCACGAGAGATACTTCTTCCCTATTTCTCCCCAGCTGTGATCGATCTCTGTAACTATCTCCTTTGTAAATACCTTGAAAACAGACAACTGACCGATCGCCTTGAGCTGCTGGATGCTCGAATGTACCGATGTCTCCCGCCCCTTCGACGCACCTGATCGGCGCCTTCGGACAATTACCAAAGCTAGAACAGCAGCAATAATAAACCCCGCCAGCATGGAAATGAGTGTGTTCATTTCGTCACCCCTTCAATGAGGTTTCTATAGAGGTCTACCCAGAAGAATCGGGGCTCTATCTGAACTTCCGGATCATTTCTCTTTGCGGATTTTCCAGGACTCTCCCGCAAGGTACAAGAGTAATGTTTTCGTATGATGATCATAAACCATAACCAGACCTCCGGCGCCAAACTCCTTCCTGTCCGGGATCTGGAAGCAAAAACCCTTATGCACCAAGGCGTTCCTTTAGACTGTTTCTTTCTTCGCTATGTCTTCCATTCTCCCGTTGGTCCTCAAGCAAGTTCCCAATCCGTGCGGTTCGGTCGTATCGGGTTCGGCCGACCAATGACATCTGGCGGCATGGGGACATCGTTACAGTTTCACTCGCTTGAGAAGCTGGGCATTTATCGCCACGACCACAGTGCTAACCGACATCAATACTGCTCCTACGGCGGGTGTGAGAAGAATACCCCATGCGGAAAGTACCCCCGCGGCCAGGGGGATGGCCAGGATGTTGTAGCCAGCCGCCCACCAGAGGTTCTGAACCATCTTCCGGTAAGTTGCGCGGGACAGTTCGACGATCTTCGGGATGTCGCGCGGATCAGACCGGACGAGAACGATATGTCCGGCTTCCACGGCTACGTCAGTACCCGCACCGATAGCGATCCCGATATCGGCCGTGGCCAGGGCGGGAGCATCATTAACGCCGTCACCAACCATCGCGACCTTTTTCCCCTGGCTTTGCAGTTCGCGCACCTTCGTGGCCTTGTCTTCGGGCAGGACCTGGGCAAACACCGTGTCGATACCCAGTTCCGCAGCGACGGCATCCGCCACCGCCTGCGCATCCCCGGTGAGCATCGCCACTTCTATTCCCCGGTCGTGAAGCGCGTGGATCGCCTCGCGGCTCTCCTCCCGGATGGCATCGGCCACAGCGAAAACTGCCAGGACCTTGCCGTCCCGAAGAAGATAGATGGCGGCCTGTCCCCTACCGGCCGCCACCTCGGCTGCTTCCCGAAGCTCTTCCGGCACCTGCGTATTCTCTGCCTTCAGGAGTGCGGGGCCTCCCACTTGATATTCGACCCCCTCAACCGAGGCGCCGACACCCTTTCCCGTCACTGCCCGGAATCCATCAACAAGAGCAACGTCGATATTTCGCTCTTCCGCCGTTTTTACAATGCCGCGAGCGATGGGGTGTTCGGATTCGGACTCCACCCCGGCCGCGAGTCGGAGCGCTTCCTCTTCAGACACCCCTTCCGCCACAGACATTTCCACCACGCGAAATTCTCCCAGCGTGAGTGTCCCTGTCTTGTCGAAGATCACCGTGTTCAAGTTCCTTGCTTCTTCCAGCCCCCGCCGATCCCTCACCAGGAGGCCGTTCTGCGCGCCAAGTGTCGTTGAGATGGCTACCACCAGCGGTACGGCCAGGCCAAGGGCGTGTGGGCAGGCAATTACCAGAACTGTCACCACACGGATGATGGAGAAGTCGATAGATGCTCCCAGAAATTGCCATACCACCAGCGTGAGCACCCCCGAGACTATGGCCACCCCGGTAAGGGCCCGGGCCGCACGGTCGGCCAGATGCTGCGCCCTTGATTTTGATGTCTGCGCATCAGCCACAAGCCGCATGATGCCGGAGAGCTTCGTGTTCTCACCCGTACCGGTGACCTCGATGCGCAGAGAACCCTCTCCATTGATGGTCGCCGCAATGACCTCCTCGCCTTCCTTCTTTTTAACCGGTCTGGACTCCCCGGTAATCATGGCCTCGTTGAGGTCGCTCTCCCCCTTGCGGATCACTCCGTCCGCGGGCACACTCTCTCCAGGGCGCACCAACACCAGATCACCCTCGTTGAGTTCGCTGACCGGGATCTCCTCCTCACCCTGGTCGGTCACGCGGGTCGCGGTATCGGGGAGAAGTTTGGCGAGCTCCTGAAGCGCCCCCTGGGCCTGTGATATCGAGCGCATTTCGATCCAGTGACCCAGCAGCATTATGGTCACCAGGGAAGCCAGCTCCCACCAGATCGCGTCTGCCTGTATCAGGCCCAGCTGGACCACCCAGGAGAAAATAAAGGCTACCGAAATGGCAAGAGAGATCAGGGTCATCATTCCCGGCAGCCGTTCTCTCAGCTCCCTCCATGCTCCTTTCAGAAAGACCAGGCCGCCGTAGAGAAAGACGGCTGTAGCAAGAATGGGTGATACCCACGCCGACCCCGGGAATTCAGGCGCAGTGTAGCCAAAGATCATCTGGATGTGTGCTGCCCAGAAGACGACCGGAACGGTAAGGACCAGGGAGAGCCAGAATTTATCCCGGAACATCTTGGGGCTGTGGCCTTCGTGCTGGTCGTGGCCTGCATGATCCGGGGCGGCCTTCCCATGTTCGCCGTGTGGATCGGTTCCGTGTCCATGATGGTGATCGGTTGTACTGCTCATAATTTCACCCTCTTTCGCGCTCGTTCCAGAAAGCGATCCTAAAAGTGTCAGACCTACACTTTTGACAAAACCGTGTTTTCCGCTATTTTGGGTCCTTTCCCCTTTGCTGATGAACCTCATCTTTTTGCACCGAGGTCATTATTCCAGACACAGAAGCAACTAGTCTATCTGATGATCATAAACCCATATTATGTTCCGGTCATTAAACACGCTGCTTGCTTGAAGAACAGCTTCGCATTGTTTCTTTTACTGATGTTGGCAACCCTTTATTCCGGCAGTTCGTGCGCGCTGACGATCATTTCCATCAGGGTCCGTATTTCCGACCATCTGATATCGAAATCATTATCCGTATCGACCCTGTGAACGAGTACGAGTTTCTGATCCGGCAGGACGGCCAGCAAATGAACCCCTAGTCCGGTGTGGTAGAAGCCGTGTCCCGCTCCGGTCCCCTCAGGAATGATCCTCCACAGATAACCGTAAGGGTCACTCCCCTGGTTTTCTACGGGGTAGATGAATGTGCTTCCCCGGATCCAGCTCTCCGGTACCACCTGCTCATCTTCCCATCTGCCATAGTTCTGATACATGAGTCCGAAACGCGCAAGATCGCGTGAGGACATCCTGAAAAAATATGCGGAATGATCAGATTTCGAACGCTCGAATACGTAGCTGCAGTCAGTAACGGTAAAATCCTCCATACCGATCTTCCTGGCGATATCTTCATTGAACGTATCAAAAATTCTTTTTCCGGTCACACTCTCGAAGATCGTTCCAAGTACATTGAAATCCCAGTTGTTTTAGTAAAAAAAGTCCCATTTTGGTGACTTCCACGCTCCGGCCGCGCCTTGATCATGGATTCATGCTCTCCGGCAGCCTCATGATAGACCCCGGACCGTGACATCAGCAGATCACGGATCGTGGCCTGTTTTTCTGCTGCAGAAAGTGATGGCGGAATGTCGTCAATGCCGAGTTCCTCCAGGGTCGCATCCAGGTCGATGATCCCCTTTTTGACATATATTCCGTACAACGCACCGAGAAGCGGCTTGCGGATGGAATGGCACATATATTTGTGTCTCGTGTCCCCGAATGAAAATACGACCCGACCATCATGCAATACCAGAACGGCAGCCGAACCGATCTTTTCGGCACAGGCAACCGCAGCGTTCAGCTTCTCTTTTGACCATGACGGATCCTCCAGAATGAAGGATCCCTGAGCACTGAACGATGGTAAAGAACGGGAACATGTCAACAGGAATGACATCATAAAAACGGATAGAAGAACAAAGAACCTACGCATGATCAGCACCTTCCCCTGAAAGTCCGCTACGGCTTTCCGGATGGCATCAGGAACGAAAATTTTCTGTCTTATGAGACCTTAAAAATATCCGCCTGATTCGATGATCCGTTGCAAACATTCTCAGATCCTGCAAACCTTTTCGTGTATCCCGGGTATCAGCCTCCGATGAACGCAGCTGTAAACCCCGATAAGGGCCAGGTCTGCACTTTTGACAGAACCATGTTCTCCTGATCCTTTCGACATTTCTCTTCGCGGATGATCCGGCCTGTATTGCTCCAGAACCCTTCATTCAGGCTCAATAGCAAAGGAAGACAGCAACCACGCCATTACGAAATGAAATGGGGCCTGATGTATTTTCATCGTTCTTTTTGCCGCCGGGCAAGGAGGAGTTCTGCAAGTGCGAGGTCCTCAGGGCTGTCGATATTGACGGATTCTTCAGACTGCATCACGTAGGGGGCACATCCATGGCTGTTCGAAAGAGTCCCCGTAAGCCAGTTATCCGTCCACGCAGCGTAGATCGCCCCGTTTCGAGTATAAGTCGGGGGCAGATCCTGACGCCGTGAAGGGGCCTTCAAAGTATCCATAAAGGGGCGCAGACTTCCATCCCTTATCAGGAACTGCCAGAATGGATTGTAATGACCCGGGACTTCCGTAACGCTTATGACACACCTGGCACCGGTCGATATAAGCAGGTCAAGGGCTCCGTCAATATGCTCCGCCTGCCTGAGGGGAGCCGTGGGTTGAAGGAGGATCAAGATGTCCGGGCGGTAACCCCCGTTATCTTCAAGCCAGCGAAGAGCATGGATCACCACGGGCGCCGTCGGAGTTTCGTCCAGGGCCAGATCCTCTGGACGCATGAAGGGCACCTCTGCTCCAGCATGCTTTCCCTCCTTTGAGATAGCCTCTGAATCAGTGGAAAGGACAAGCCTGGTGATCATGCAGCTTTTCAGAGCGCTCTCAACTGCAAGAGCAACGAGGCTCTTGTCCCCGAGAAGCCTCAGGTTTTTTCCGGGAATACCCTTAGATCCCCCCCTTGCAGGGATCAGGCCGAGGATCTCAAGCCGCTTCCCTTTCAATTCGCCGCCTCCGTTCCAGATCTCCTCCATCCGGGACTGACGACACCGTTAGGGTCGATAAAGATCTTCCCGTCCGGCAGACGGGCCTGGATCCCTTCAAAGGAGTTGTGCCTCGTGAGAAGGGCAACAACTGATGCTTCAGCAATTGCTTCTTCAAGGTCAACAAGCCTGCAGCAGTTAAAACCTGCAAGCACCGGAGGAAGATCTTTTATGTGGGGCTCAACGATCCTGAGATCACCTCTATTTTGCGAGCAAAGAGAATTTACTATCGATACAGCAGGACTCCCCCTGAGGTCAGCGACTTCCGGCTTATATGCAAGTCCAAGGCAGGCGATCACCGGCTTTTCAAAATGGGAGATCGTCTCCTCGATCCTTTTCAACAACCATGCCGTTTTCTTTTCGTTGACCTTCCGGGCGGTCCGGATAAGATCTGTCCCCTGAGGTTCGGACTGCACAAGGAACCATGGATCAACGGGGATACAGTGACCTCCAACACCGGGACCCGGATCCATGATATTTACGCGGGGGTGGTGGTTTGCCAGACGGATCAGGTTTGCTGCATCAATACCCATTTTGTCGCAAAGCATGGACAACTCGTTAGCAAAGGATATGGCCACATCCCTCGAGGCGTTCTCTGCCAGCTTGCACATCTCTGCTGTACGGGCTTCCGTCCTGTGGATCGAACCGCGAACAAAAGTCGCATAAAAGTCTCCTGCTTCCCTGGTGGATCCGGCATCCACACCTCCGACTATTCGATCGACCTCCACCATCTCATCAAGGATTTTCCCCGGGAGGACCCTCTCTGGACAGTGAGCAACAAATATAAGGCTCTTACCCTCTCTCTCAAGGTCAGGGCGCAATTCCAGAAGACGTCTCGACATCTTTTCCGTGGTTCCCACTGGTACAGTTGATTCGATGATCACAAGGTTACCGGGCCTGAGTCGGGGGGCAACTGAATCAACAGCCTTTTCGACATATGAAAGATCCACCTGGTGTTTCTTCTTCTTCAAAGGCGTGGGAACTGCAAGTATATAGACATCGGCATGGGGCACTGGATCACACAGGGAAAGGGATCCTCGTCTTATTGCCTCAATGACCAAAAGCCCGAGGGGGGGTTCCAGGCCATGTATCTCCCCCGACTCTATCGATCGGACGACGGCTGGTTTGATATCGACCCCCAGCACTTTGTAGCCCGAGCGAGCCAGAACAGCAGCAAGGGGAAGACCTATGTAACCGAGACCCATTACGCAGACATTCAATTATGATCGACTCCCCTCCGCAGATATCCGTTGCGTCTATTCTGAGTCGAAAAGCTTTGGAGGGCAAGATATGCACTCCCGTGCGGTTATCGCTTTTTAAGATAAAATCAGTACATGATAAGGGGAAATATCGGAAGGAACATTATACTACGGCCTTACCTGGATCCGGATTGGGGATCGGTACGATCCTTTATACTTGCTCAATGGGGATCCAGTCACCCCATGTCGGACCGAACCCTTTTCGATTGGCAGTTCCGCGGCTTTGGCACCGAACAAGGGGCTTCAGCTCGATCCCTCTTGCTGTTCCTTGAAGATGAACTGGCGGGTTTCAGGGGTATTATCCCGGGTTTGTACCAGGTGCCTTCACCGCAGGGCATGGAGGTTTCGCCCGGCGGGAGCCTTGCCATGTGGAATATCCGCAAAGAATACCGGGGACGCGGTTTGGGACTGATGATGCACCAGGCAGCTGAAGCTATCCTCCCCGTCATCACAGGGGCAGGATCGAATCCACTGACATCCGTACCCGTCTACATGAAGAATGGATTCCAGATCCTGCCCTCCGTGCATCGTTACATGACCACCCTGGACCCCCGGGCGTGCATTGCCATCTTTGGAGAACAGGTTTCTGAAATACCTCTTGCCGCCCGGAGAAACGGGATCGCTCCCCTTGCCTTGTCGGACACTGCTGCAGTCGAAATGGAAAGGATCTGGGAGAACTCCGCCCTGAAAGCCGGATTTTTCTCTCTTTACCGCAATGCGGAATTCTGGCGCTGGCGATACCTTGAAAACCCCGGTTTCAGATACTTGATATTCCAGGATCCGGAAGGTTCCGGGTTTCTTGTATGCCGGACGGAGGAACTAGTCTCCTCCAAAAGGTTAAACGAAAAGCATTGGTCTATACTGAGAATGATTGAGATCGTTCCCGCAAACCCTTCAACCTGGCTGGGTTGTGAAGACTCCTCTTTTAACCTTTTTATGGAGAGATGCCTGAACTGGGCGCGAGGAACCGGATGCATTGCAGCCGATTTTCATTGTTCAAGCGACGTTTTCGGACCACTTCTTTTAAAGGCCGGTTTTGCCCGGGAGCAGGATCTTGTCAAGGCTAGGATACGCCCTCTGCCTTTGGTTTTCAACGGAATGGGGTCCCACGGGCGACCCATCAACGTTCTGGTCAAGGCTCCCGCCCAGGTCTCATTCGAAAAAACCTGCTTTGTAAAATCAGACAATGACATGGACCGTCCCAGGAGGCTTGATAAGAATGGACAAGTCATTTACTGAATCTCTTTCCAGCGGAAAATGTATAGTCATAGGGGAAGTCGCCATGGGGCACGACGGAAGTCTTGGCCTGGCCCATTCTTACATCGATGCGATAGCCCGGGCCGGAGCCGATGCGGTCAAGTTCCAGACGCATATCGCAGACGCGGAGGGGACACGGTCAGAACCGTTCCGCGTACCCTTCAGTCCCCAGGATGACAAGCGGAGGGATTACTGGATCCGGACAGCTTTCACTGAAGAGCAATGGAAAGGACTCTCCCTGCATGCCGAAGAGAAAGGGCTTTTCTTTTTAAGTTCACCCTTTTCCAGCAAGGCCGCGGCCCTTCTCCGGCAGGCCGGGGTGGCTGCCTGGAAGATCCCGTCAGGCGAAACAGGGAATATTCCCCTGCTTGAAGACCTTGTTGCAGATGGCATCCCCATACTTCTTTCGACGGGGATGAGCCCCATGACTGAAATCGATGCTGCCGCATGGAAGGTCAGGAAGGCAGGATGCCCCCTTGTCGTAATGCAGTGCACCAGTATTTACCCCTGCCCTCCTGAAAGGGTCGGCTTGAACATGCTTGGGGTCTTCAGGGAACGTTATTCTTGCTGCGTGGGACTTTCAGACCACTCCGGCACTATCTACCCCGGGCTGGCAGCGACAACAATGGGCATCCAGGTCCTGGAGGTCCACGTGACCCTTTCACGGGAGATGTTCGGACCTGATGTATGTGCTTCTGTTACGACGACGGAATTATCACAGCTTGTGGAGGGGATCCGGTGGATAGAACTGATGCGGGGGGCTGATGTGGACAAGGACACAACTGCCGAAAACCTTGCCCCTCTAAGGGATATTTTTACCAAGAGCCTGGTTGCCTCGAGATACATCCCTGCGGGAACCACACTGGAGCGGTCCATGCTGGCACTGAAAAAACCGGGGAACGGCATTCCTGCCTCGATGATAGACAGGGTGATCGGCCGCTACATCAGGGTCGATCTGGAAGAGGACGATCTCATCAGGGAGGGTGACCTGGAATGAAGCGGAAAATAGCGGTCGTTGTGACGGCCAGGCCCAGCTATGCCCGGATCAAGACCGCCCTTTCGGCCATGGATGATCACCCCGAAATAGAGCTTCAGTTAGTGGTTGCGGCCTCGGCGCTGCTGGATCGCTATGGAAGTGCTTCCACAGTGATCGAGAAGGACGGTTTCAGGATCGCTTCCCGCGTATTCATGCTTCTGGAAGGGGAAACTCCCCAGACCTCGGCCATCACAACAGGGCTGGGACTCCTCGAAATGGCAACGGTCTTTGAAAACCTGAAACCTGATATTGTTGTCACCATTGCTGACCGTTTTGAAACAATGGCAACCGCTACTGCAGCGGCATTCATGAACTTGCCCCTTGTCCATATCCAGGGGGGCGAAGTGACAGGTTCCATCGATGAGAAAGTCAGGCATGCTGTCACCAAGCTTGCCGACCTGCATTTCGTCGCAACTGAAAAGGCACGTGAGCGGATCATTCGAATGGGGGAAGAACCCTCCAGGGTTTTCATTACAGGATGTCCATCGATCGACATTGCGGCGGAAGTCGCCAGGCATCCGGAAAGGACTTTCGACCCATTCACTTCCGGAGTGGGGGCAAAACAGGATCTTTCCGGCCCTTACCTGATCGTCCTGCAGCATCCTGTCACGACCGAGTACGCCCTTGCGCGGGATCAGGCAATTGAAACCCTTTACGCGGTCAGATCCCTGGGATTACCAGTACTATGGTTCTGGCCGAACTCAGATGCCGGCTCAGACGGGACCTCGAAAGCGATACGCTGGTTCAGGGAAAACGATAATACTGATAAATTCCACTTTTTCAAGAATTTCCCCCCTGAGGCGTTCCTGCAGATCCTCAACAGGTGCAGCTGTGTCATAGGGAATTCCAGTGTGGCGATCCGGGAATGCGCATTCCTGGGGATCCCCGCAGTCAACATCGGGAATCGGCAGGATGGGCGGGAGCGGGGCTGCAACGCTATTGACACCCCTGGCGAGAGGGAAAGCATAGTTTTTGCGGTCAAGAAGCAGATCGCCCACGGCCGTTTCCCATCGGACCCTCTTTACGGGAAAGGAGAAGCCGGCTCAAGGATAGCCAGCCTGCTCGCCAGCGTTCCCCTTTCCATAGAGAAGAGGCTGACCTATTGATAACCATCGGACCTGAGATACTGGTCGTCACTTATCATTACCTTTTGGGCAGCACGTTCACTGGACCGGGTGTAATCCCTTTCGGCCCGGAACGATTCAGTGCCCAGGTCGAATTCCTGGCCCGCAGTTCACACTTCCTGTCTCTGGAAGATCTTTCTTCAGGGGTTTTGCCCGATTCCGGCGGGTACAGGAGATATACTCTCCTGACCTTCGATGATGGCCTGGCCGAACAGTTCGAGGTCGCCTGGCCGATCCTGAGATCCAGGGGGATACCCGGGGCCTTTTTCCCCTGCACGGCTCCCCTGAAGACAGGGAAGCTTCTTCACGTCCACCGGATGCATGCTCTCAGGAGCAACATGCCCGACAAGGACCTCCTGGCGCTTTTGGGTGAACTGTCGATAAAAGCGGGCTTTGAGGAAAGCAGCCGGGTGATCGGGGGGGAAAATTTTACTGAGGCTCCATACCCCTATGACACCCCCGAAGCAAGGACTATCAAATCTCTCTTAAACTACACCCTTCCCATTTCAGAGCGGGAAGCCCTTTCGGAAATGGCATTTCGCCAGATTCTTGGGGAAGAAGCCCTATGGGCGAAAAAGCTCTATATGGGATCAGAAATGCTCTGCGAACTCAGTAGCCGGGGTTGCCTTGGAACACACACCCATCTTCACCGCCCCCTATCCCGTCTGGACAGGGAAGGGATCCGGCGGGAAATTGTGGAAAGCCTTGATATTCTTGAAAAAACGACAGGCAGACGCCCTGATTCCCTTAGTTACCCTTACGGAAACCATCTTGCCGTTTCAGGTGAAGTTTTTGAGGTCGCATCGGAATGCGGGTTGAAATGCGGTTTTACAACGGAAAGGCGCCATGGCCGGATCCATTCGGATCGGCTTAGCCTGCCAAGGTTTGACGCCGAAGACATTCCTTTAGGGAAGAGGCCCGTCATTGATCTTTAATTGGAAAATTCTCTGATGTCTCTGATGTCGGAAGGAGCCGGAAGAAGATGACCGAATTCGTGCTTGCAGATCCTCATTGCAGGGTCTTCAATGTGGGAAGAACCACCTGGATGGTTTCAGGGTCAGACCCTGTTTTGTTCGAGAAAACCGTGGAGCACGCAACCGGGAAGGGATCCGGCGTCAGGCATATCTTCCAGGAACTTTCGAAGATCGCCGCAGAAGGAACTTTTGTCTCGGTTGAAACCCTGGACGAAGGACGGGAAAGGACAACCCTCTTCAAGACCCTCTCTTCAACCTTCGATCTTTATTACAGGATAGGGAAAAGCCATGTCTCCGTTTTCGACCACTTCCGGAACGCAGTAGCCTCGCTACCCGCCTCGCAAAGGATCCTTGACGAGAACGCCTTCGCCGACCATCTTCTCTTTGCCTACGAGTATCTTCCAGGGCCGCACACGATGTTAAAGGGCATCCGCAAGCTTACTCCGGGCCGGATGGTTGAGATAGGACCCGAGGGGAGCACCCGGTTTGAACAGTTCGAAACCCTCGAATTGCCCTCCGGGCCTGAGGGGCATGAAACCGGGGATGTTGTGGACCGCCTGGATAGTATCATTGCGGAAAGGATCTCGGCTTACACTTCATCTTTCGGTAAACCAACTGTGCTCTTGTCGGGGGGAGTGGATTCAACACTGGTCCTTTCCTATCTTGAAAAAGGGGCATCAGCCCTGACGGTAGGGATCCAAACACCGGAATATGCCTTCGAGATGGATTATGCCAGGCTTTCGGCAGAACTACTTAATGCGGGGCACCGCATGATCATATTAAAGGAATCAACCTTCCGCCGGTCCATAGAAAAACTGGTGGAACTGCTGGGCCAACCTGCAGGGACCATTTTTTTCCAGCCAATGGCCTTTCATTACGCATTCAAGGAAGCACGTGGCCTTTTTCTCTCAGGAGAAACAGTCGATGCCCTTTTTGGATTCAACAAAATTGCTAGGATATTTGACAGGTCGATGCTTTCGTCAATGGAGGGTGAAAAGCTGGATCGCGAGCCATGGAGCATGGAGGGTTATTCAGCGACCTGCGGTCTCAGTCCGGATCTTCAAAAGGTCAGCCAGGTACTGGGAAATGAGACGATCCGGAAACGCCTGAATGGACGCCTTGATTTCGCGCTGGGACTATGTCCGAAGCTGGCTGAACTTGAGCCATCCCACTGGCGGGCCGGGCATGCGGAAGTCATGTCGATCTTTACCGATTTCGGCCATATCAGGGAATACATAGGCCGCACGCGCCAGCAGGCCTTTTGCAGGGGGAGTACTGTGTTGACACCCTTTGCCTGCAGAAAGGTCCTCGACCTTGCAATGTCAATGCCCATGCCTCAACGGATCGTCAGGGATGGCGTGGTCAAACACGTGACAAAGTCCCTGTTGGCGAAAAGGGTACCCGGCTATCCAACCCTTACCCGTAAAGGCGGAAGCGATGTCCCCCGGACACGTTTCCTCAAGGAGGGACCTTTGAAGGATGTTTTCCACGAAGAGGCGTTCCCCCGTTTCTGGCCGGAAACTCACAGGGATATGCTCCTTCACCCGCAACGGGATTCGAGTTTTCTGGTACTGAGCGCATTAAGCTACGCACTCTGGCAGAACCGGGTATTTATGGAACAGAACCTTAAAGCGATCCCCGGAACACGCAATTTACAGGTTTCGGGAACAGAAGGAGACCCCGGGGCATGATCAGCGTAGAACTCACGGACCCCGGTGCTTTCCGGCTTGAAACCCGACTCGGATCCTGGTTCGTCTCAGCGGCAAACTCCAGGCGGTTACAGGAGGAGCTGGAGAAGCCCGCCTTCCTTTCACTGGAAGAAATGGAACAGGTCAGGCGGCTTGGGGGCCTTTGCGACAACGGTGCCATCCTTTACGTCCCAGGCCATGGCTGCCTTATATGGCTGTACCGTACGATAAACGCGACCCGGGAACTATATTTGCGATGCGATGCAGAAGGACAATGGCATTTTGGCGACCATTTCAGGAACATGCTGGCGGACATCCCGTGCAGGGAGCGCAATCTGGATGAACATGCCCTTCTGGATCACCTGCTGTTCAGGTTTCCCCTGGGGATCTCTACCCGCGTGAAGGGGATAAGGCGGCTTACACCGGGAGAGATACTCTGCATCGATACCTCAACTCGGGAACAGCTTTCCAGGCAGGCAGAGAGATCCCCTTGCGAGCCCTTTGAACTTGGGATAGAGGAGGCGGTTTCAGCACTTGAAGAAAACCTCCGGTCTGCCTTCGATGGATCTGGAACTGAAGATTGTCTTCTTTTTTCGGGAGGCGTGGATTCCACCCTTATGCAAAGCTTCCGCCCCGTCGGGTCAAAGACCCTGACGGTGACGATCGATTCTCCAGAGATGGCCTTTGAGACAGAATACGCAAAGGCCGCCGCGAATCTTCTCGGTACGGACCTGCTGACCATCCCCCTCGACGAAGATGATTTTCTTACACTTTTCGAGGAAACCATAGAGAACCTCGGGCAACCGATAATCCCAAGTTTCCAGCCTGTTTTCCTGTACCGCGCGTTCCAGGCCCCATTCAAACTGTTCTGGGTGGGAGACATGGCGGACACCCTTCTGGGGCACCCTCAGACCCGCCGGATCATGAACCCGGATGAAAGGCCCCGATTCCAGAACAAACTGACAGAACCCTTTGATTCACCACAAGGCTACGGAGCCCTTTCAAATACGAGCCCCGATATCAAGGTTATCCGTAAACTTTTTGGCGAAAGGGCTGTTTCGGCCCGTATCGAGAGCCGTCTCTCACTGGTCCTTGAGCGTGCCCGGGTCCATCCCGGCAAACGCCTGGAGGAACATGCCCAGCTGACTTCGCTTGTCCAATTTTTCTGCAGCGCCACCGAGGCCGCCTGCGGCAAGCGGCAGACAGCAGCACTTTTCGGACGGGAGATAGGAGCTCCTTTCTTTTCCAGGGATTTGCTGGGACTTGCAACCGCGATCCCGACCGGCATCAGGTTCTTTCATGGCGGAGAAACCAAGCCGGTACCAAAGATCCTTCTCAGGAAAAGGCTGCCGGAGTACTCCTTCTACAGTAAAAAAGGGGGAAGCGATATCCCGCGCACTCGTTTCTGCCGATCCGGGCCCTTCCGCGATTTTTTTCGGTATTCAGCCTTCCCGGACCCCATGCCTACCGAAGGTAAGGAACTCCTTCTGAACCCTGGGGAGGAGTGGAGTTATCTGATCCTGAGCGCTGCTATCTTCTCAACCTGGCAGGAAAGGGTGCTGAAGGCTGAGAGGCTTGAAAAGGTACCAGGCACCCGGCTTTTCCGTCTGGGACAAAAATGTGACGACCTCTCAGGGGAGAAAAGATTATGAAAGGATATCTGAACCTGGTAATTGAGTATCCGGGGGAAAGGATCTTTGAAACGCCCGCACGGCAAATGATCCTGGTCGGTCTCTGGGAAAAGAAACTCCCGGATCCCGGCCGTTTCCTTTGTCTTCCTGCCCGACAAGCTATACGGTTGCTTGCCGGATACGAAATCGAAGGATGCTGTTTCGTTGTCGAAAAGGATACGGAAGGTGCTGTGACCGAGATATTCGCTTACCGGGGACCAGCAACTGCCCATGAAGTTTACTTTTCCGCTGGGCAGAACGGGGGCTGGATCATCTCCAACATGTTCAGGTATGTTCTGGGATCTCTTCCCCTGAGCAGGCGGGATATTTCGCCTGAAGGATTCCTTGATTTCCTCCTGTTTCAGCACAGTCCCCTTCCGGAGAGCCCGATCGGGGCGATCAGGCGCCTCGGGCACGGGGATCTGCTCCACGTTGACCGGAGGGGAGCGCCGAGGATCTCCACCTTGTCCAGACTGGAAATTCCAGGCCCTCCTTCGGATTTCCGGGCCGGTGTGGACCTGATCGGCAAAACGCTTTCTCTTGCCGTTGAAAACCTTCCGGAAGGAGTATCGAACCTCCTTTCTGGAGGGATCGATTCGACTCTTGTCCAGGTACTCCTTGGTCCAGGACACGCAGCAGTTTATGCCTCTATCGATTCGCCGGAATTAGCCTTCGAGGATGACTATGCGACTCGGGCGGCCTCGCTTTGCGGGGTCACTCTGCAGAAAATCAACCTTGCCGAGAGAGAATTCCCGATCCTCCTGGAGAGGGAAACATCCCTGGCCAGGCTGCCGTTGCCGCTTCTCCAGATCCCTGTGATCTCCGCTGTCTTCGATCATTGCACACCTCACTTCTCTTCTGGTTTTTCCGCGGACGCTCTCTTTTCCCTCTCAAGATCAAACCGGGAACTTATTCTGAAGGGAGCGGACCCGGTGTCATTTCCCGTGGAGTGTTTTTCCACCTCTTCGGAAAGGTCTGTCATCGAGGAGATCTTCGGCAAGGAAAAGGTGGGGGAAAGGATCTGCATGCGAAACGAGTACGTCCGTTCAAGAGTGCGTGAACCGGAAAGCTTTTCAGGCCTTAACCTGGGATGTCTTACAAGTTTCTACTGCAATTCCTTCCCAGCCTATCGTCAACTGGCTGAGGCGAGGGGAAAAACCATCAGCAGCCCTTTCAAGGACCGGCAACTGGTGCAGGCCGCCCTCTCCTTGCCTATCCCCGAAAGGATCCTCCGGAGGGCTATTTTCAAGCCAGCCCTTAAAGACATCCTCTCCAGGCGCCTTCCAGGCTATCCACTGGAACTCAAGAAAGGGGGTTCGAGCCTTCCACGTACCCGTTTCTGCCAGAACGGACCGCTCCGGGACTATTTCCGTGAAAACCCCCTGCCGTACTTCGTCACTGAATCAAAGGCAGGCCCTGTCCTGCAGCCTGATCTGGGTTCCAGCATGACTACATTCCGTTGCATCGCCTGGTCCATGTGGGAAAGATCATTGAAGGAAATACCAAGGGAGGTAACATCATGAAACGGGACGTTGACATCCTGATACTAATCGAACACATTAACCGGGAACTCGACACGGCCCTCCTTTTGAAGATACTTCTTTCGGCAAAGGGGTATTCTGTCCAGATATCATCTATCCCTTTCGATTTGTGGGAAACAGTTGCAACTGTGAGGCCTCGCTTTCTGATCGTCCCATGGGGAAATCTTTCCCTTTCAAAATTCAGACGTTACAGTCTGCAGGAGAGAGAAGGCCTCAGGATACTGAACCTCCACCAGGAACAGGTTGCCGTAGAAAGCTACCTCGAATCAGTCAAAGCCCCCAGAGGGAAATCGCTTGATACGTTCCACCTCGTTTGGGGAGAGAGGTACGAAAAAATCCTTCTGGCCAGAGGGGTACCGAAAGAATTCATTCTTCGCACTGGAAACCCCCGCCTGGATCTCCTGCGACCCGAGATGGCCTCCTTCAACCCTGACAGGCAAAGGCTGGCCTCCATTTACGGCCTTAACCCTGGCAGCCGCTGGATCCTGGTAGCCGGGAACTTCTCCCTTGTTTCCGCGAGCAACACGCACATCCGGAAAATGATCCGCCGGGGAAGAAAAGATTTCGCTTCCCACGTAGAAAGGGTCCGATCCCTGTACACGAAAACACTGGGGTGGATGGAACGCCTTGCTGGCGAAATGAGCGATCTGGAAATTATCTACCGACCACATCCTTCAGAACGAATAACACCCGGACTCAAGGAAATATGCACCAGGATACCCGGGATAAAAGTGATCAAGGAACGTCCACTCGGGGATTGGATCCTCCAGTCAGATACGGTCTTTGTATGGAGCAGCACAAGTTCGGTTGATGCTCTTGTTGCGGACAAACCCGTTTTCGCCATACGTAATGGAAATGATGGATCGTCCGCCTTCCGGGGCACTTACTTTCCTATCCTGGATGATCTGCCCACGGTCAACAACTACAAGACATTCAGATCATCCGCCATCTGCAATGAAAAACCCTCCACCCATCCCAAATGGAAGAGTTCCTTACTGAAGTTCAAGGAATTTTACGATATTCCCCCTGAACCTGCCTTTGTCGCGCTCGGAAGAGCCATTTCACAAATTATGGAAAAAGGTGAAGGTGTTCGTTTCCAACAGGTCCCGATACATTCTGCTCTTCGATCCTTCTATCGGCTTCAGCATGCAGGGAAAAGAGGCCTGCATAACCTTGGAGTGATCAGGTCGGTCAGGCGCTATGAGCGGGAAGCCGATGACAGGCTTGTTCAAAGATCCCTGACCGACAGGGAGGCCTTTCTCACGGAAAAGATGAAAGGAAAGCCGTGGCTGGGAGGGATGTATTCGAATGAATGACCGGTTCCGATTGAAAATGATAAACCCTGAGATCAGAGTCTTTGAAGGAGCCGCTGGAAAATGGTTTCTGTCGGCCCTCGAGTCTTCTGTGCTTGAAAGTTTCATCCTCAGGCGGGAGAAGGCAGGACTTTCCCCTATCGATATCATCACACGCATAGCATCTGAAATGGAGGAAGGGACCTTGATATTCGCCCCTTCCCCCGAACTTGCCGACCCTCGTATCCTCGCCTTCAAATCCATCATATGTTCCAGGGATATCTATTGGACATCGCCGGAGGAAGGCAGCTTCATCCTTGCAGACCGTTTCGCAGATCTTCTTCCGTATCTGCCTTGCCACGACAGGAATCTTTCGGACAGAAGGGCTATTCACTTCCTGCTCGGCTCCAATATCCGGGGAGACTGGACACTCGTAGAAAAGATCCGGCGCGTAGGGCACGGGGAGATGCTTCTGTTCAAGCCCGGTGAAAAGGAGCCTGAAAGCAGGCGGGTACAACGGTTATCCTGGAATTCACATATAGATGATCTGAACGGGTCACTGGAAACCCTGGAAAAGGCCCTCAATAAAGTAACAAATATCATTGATACTGTGGATAACAAGGCGCTGATGTTCTCCGGAGGGACAGATTCTACACTGATATGGGCCTGCCTTCAACCCGAAATACCTGCCCTGACCGGCTTCATCGACTCCGACCCCATGGAAATGGAAAGCGCCCGACTGATGGCTCAAAGGCACAACATAGATCACAGGACTCTGCCGGTCAGGGAGAGCAAATTCCTGGACGAATTCAGAAAGACACTAAAAGATACAGGGTTGCCGTTCATCATCTCAAATTTTCAAATGATCTACTACAGGCAGGCTTTCATGGCTGGATTCTCTCATCTGGTCTCCGGCGAACTGGCAGATTCCATCTGGGGAATGACCCACACTACCAGGATCTTTGAAAATGACCTTTCAGGACCTTATGCCGGACCAATGGGGAGATCACCTCTCGATCCCGGCGGCTATGGAATAAAGGTGCACCTGCTGCTGCCTGATGACCTGGCCCTGCTGGCAGATATCTACGGGGAGGAAACCATCCTCGAATTCCTCTCCGAAAACCTCTCCTATGCCCTTGCGTGCCTGGAACCTGCAGTTCCGCTTGACAGGGATCTCGGAAAGGGGCATGCGGACCTTGGAAGCCTCGCCTTCATCCTGAACGGCTCGGGGAGAAGCAACTACCGCCAGGCAGGTTATACTCATGGCGTTGGCCTTTCCTTTCCTTTTGAAACCCTGAGCATGGTCAGCGCGGCGCTCTCAATAACCCTGCCCGGCAGGATCCTTTCAAGGGATGGACAGATCAAGCCCCTGATCAGAAGGATGCTTGAGAAGAAGCTTCCCGGGACCGAACTGCCCGAAAAGTCAGGTTCCGGTTTGCCTAGGACACGTTACTGTCAGGAGGGCCCCTTCAAAGGATTTTTCAGGGAACGCCCCATACCGGGATTCTGGCCATATGAACGGGCCGCTCTGCTTAGAGACCCGACATGGGAGTCCAGTTCACTGGCCTTGAAATGTGCATCATTGTCAATATGGCTAGAAGAAGTTCTTCAAAACGATCCTCGATCATAGGGCGGGAACATGGGTGATCTTTCGGCAGCATTCCCGGGAGTAAAGGTTATCATCATCCTGTGGCTAGAGAGGCTGTGAGCATGACAAGGAAGACTATGTTGATGGTCACATGTGCGATCATGGTCACGTAAATGCTCCGCGTTCGCCACGCTGCCAGAGCCAGGAGCAGGAACCCCACGGCTATCTGGGGCCATCGCCACGGCGTCCAAACATGGTAGATACTGAACAGGAGGGTGTTGATAACTGGTGCCCATACTCCGTATCGGTCAATTCTGGGGAGCAGATAACCTCGAAAGTAGAATTCTTCGGTTATTGGACCGACCAGGCCGTTGAAGACGAATGCTATGACCAAGAGCGCTGCGACAACTCCCGCGAAAGGAAGATCCCCATCCACACTGGTCTGCGCAAAGGACAGTATCGGTTCAGGCACCCACGATGGCAATCGTTCGATTACCCAGCCTTCCAGCAGCGATATCCATGCGATCAATGTGAAGATGAACCATATGGCCAAGCCAATGGACAACGGCATCAGCCGCCGGGGAGAAAGTTTGTGTCTGTAATCCGTTGCTGCGATCGGAGACCACGAGCCGGTGGTCCTGCGGGCAACGATAGCCAGGCATCCAAGTTCAATGGGGACGATCACGAACCCGCCCCCCCCTAAAAGGACAAAGATCGGGTCCAGCCCCCATTCTTTCAATATTGGTGCTGTCCCGACGTGTCACCACAGCTGTCACACCTACACGGCCTGTTGCCCAATTGGATGGGACCAAGGTGGCTAAGAAGGTCTGCAACCCCCTCTTATTGTGATTGTGCCTCTACTATCTTTGGGATTTGGCCAATTCAGCGCTTTCCGGAACTCGTAACTTGTAAGAGACTTTGCCCATTCGTGTCCATCTAAAGAATCCAACATGTAAAGCAAATCTGACACTAGCACCAGGTCATCTCGAATTGAATTAACACCTTCGGGAATTTTTCCAGTATGAGCTACTTTATTGCGAAGCTCTACCAGTTTCTGCACTTTTTGGATGAAGGGCTTAATTTTTTGCCAAAAATCTATCTCGTTACCCCGGAAACTATGGATTAGAGGAATGTAATCTCGGAGAAGCTTGAATATTGAAGGAGAAGGTGTTTCCTGCATTAGCCAGGCTGCGTCTGGCGCGATGTGGCTGATATGCATCTTTACTGCAGTTTCAAGAGCTGCCGTCATTATCAATATTGAACTTCGAGGAGACTCAGAGGCTACGGTAGCAGCTTCTCTAATGAGAGCGTGCCCAAGAGGCTCCGAGAGCTCACCTGCCGACCAAAGTTCCCGTAGGTCGTTCGAGTGCCCCTCATCCCAATGAATGCCAAACATCGCCTGAACCGTAATTTCTTGGGATGGATCTCCATCGGGAGGAGCAATCAAGTATTTGCCCGCGCCTACTCTCCAGTAAAGGGCTCGGTCTCTTAAGACATCCCCCGGAGCATCAATACC
>DFYG01000063.1:0-194 GCA_002382605.1 Synergistaceae bacterium UBA4088
CTTCCCTGCCGGTATTTTGCCGTCATGTTTTTTCTCCACCTGCTCCTCGGTCACGGTGACGTCCCCGAACTCCTGCGCCGCCACCTCGTAGCACCAGGTCCGGAACGCGCCCTCGGTGAATTTCATGATGTTCCCCTTGTGGACTATGGTCACGCTGCGGGAGCCGTGATCCAGGGCGTAGCGGATGGCCACCC
>DFYG01000063.1:214-6033 GCA_002382605.1 Synergistaceae bacterium UBA4088
GCCCATTCTATCCCGGCGTATACGTCCTCCGTGTTTTCCCGGAATACCATCATGTCGACCTTTTCCGGGGTCTTCAGGGGGGCGGGTACGCCCTGGAAATAGCGCACGGGCCTCACGCAGGCGTAAAGGTCCAGAGTCTGGCGGAATGTCACGTTGAGGCTGCGGATGCCGCCGCCGACCGGTGTGGTGAGCGGCCCCTTTATGGCAATTCGGAAATACCGGATAGCCTCGAAAGTATCCTCCGGTATCCACTCGCCGAACAGATCATGGCTCTTCTCTCCCGCAAAGATCTCCCACCAGGCAAGCCTTCTTTTCCCGGCGTAGGCCTTTCGGACGGACGTGTCGATCACTGTCCTCATTGCGGCAGTAATATCCGGACCCACTCCATCTCCCTCGATGAACGGGATCACGGGAACATCCGGAACGACCATTGACCCCTTTTCAAAGCGTATCCTCTCTCCCTCGCTCGGGGGCTTGATCTTCGTGAGCTTCAACCCTTCAAAAACAGACATTCTCAAAACCTCCTCTTCTGTTGTCCGTTCTCTGCTCTTGACTTCAGGCGGTCTTCGGCTTGATGTAGCTGAGACGGCCGCCCGCCTTGATGATCTCCAGATCCTTCGCGCCGACCGGAGTCCTTACGGGAATATCCATGCCCCTGGTTTCGTTCCTCAGGATCGCCGCCGCGGCGGCGGACAGGGTCGCGGAGTCGAAAACCAGGCTGTCGCCCTGCTCGATGGCGTCATAATCATTCTCGTTCTCGAAAACAAGTGGCAGGATGCCGAAGTTGACCAGGTTGGCCAGATGGATCCTCGCGAAGCTCTTGACCAGAACAGCCCTGACCCCCAGGTAACGGGGCGCAAGCGCGGCATGTTCACGGCTTGAACCCTGGCCGTAGTTGGCCCCTCCCACCAGGATCCCGCCGCCCTGCTGCAATGCCCGCTCGGGCAAGGTCGTATCCACGACTTCGAAGACATGCTTCGAGATCCCGGGGATATTAGAGCGCAGCGGCAGGATGTTGGCTCCCGCGGGCATTATGTGGTCGGTAGTGATGTTGTCTCCCAGCTTCAGAAGCACATCACCTTTCAGGCGGGCCGGCAGGGGCTTCATCTCGGGCAGAGGGGCGATATTGGGTCCGCGCCTGATCTTTACCTTAT
This sequence comes from Synergistaceae bacterium UBA4088, assembly GCA_002382605.1. Classification (GTDB taxonomy): domain Bacteria; phylum Synergistota; class Synergistia; order Synergistales; family Thermovirgaceae; genus UBA2252. The sequence goes on from DFYG01000063.1 coordinate 1,369, forward strand.
CCGGATCGGGCGAGGGGTACAGGAACATGCTGTCGTCGATGACGAAGCGTTCGGGCATACGGAACAGGAAAGGTTTTTTACCGATCCCCCTGGGATCGGTGATCCTGCCCGCAAGAGCCGACGCGGCCGCCGTCTCGGAGCTGACAAGGTAGACCTTGCCCGTCTTGTGACCGCAGCGTCCAAGGAAGTTCCGGTTTATCGTCCGCAGCGAAACACCGTCGCTGGGCGGGGCGAAACCCATGCCTATGCAAGCGCCGCAGCTCGATTCAAGTATCCGCACCCCTGCGCCGACCAGCTGCTCCAGGGCGCCCCTGGCCGCGGCCTCAAGGATCACCTGTCGGCTTCCCGGAGAGATCCCGGCGTCGACATTGGGATGCACCTTCCCTGCCGACATCATCCAGCCGGCGGAAAGGATATCCTGCAAAGAAGAGTTGGTGCAGGAACCGAACATCACCTGATCCACAGGCATCCCCGCTATCTCGGAGACCGGGACAACGTTGTCCGGCTGAAAGGGCTGAGCCACAAGCGGGGTGAGCGCGGAAAGGTCGATCTCTATCACCTGGGCGTATTCGGCATCCGGATCAGCCTCCAGCGGAACCCACTGGTTCTCCCTGGCCTGGGCCCTGAACCACCCCCTGGTAACCTCATCGCTTGGGAACAGCGATGTCGTGGCGCCCGTTTCGGCGCCCATGTTCGTGATGGTAGACCGCTGCGGGACGTTCAGCGAAACCACACCCGGGCCGCCGTACTCGAGGGCCTTGCCCACGCCTCCCTTGACCGTGAGAAGCCGGAGCACCTCGAGTACGATATCCTTGGCCGACACGAAGGGCTGCAACTCACCGGCGAGGCGTACAAGAACGACCTCCGGCATGGCAAGTTCAAAAGGCTCTCCCGCCATGGACATGGCGACGTCAAGCCCCCCGGCACCGATGGCCGCCATGCCGACGCCACCCGACGTAGGAGTATGCGAATCGCTGCCGATGAGGGTCTTGCCCGGAACGGCGAAGCGCTCCACGTGCACCTGATGACAGATGCCGTTGCCGGGACGCGAATAAACCATTCCGTACTTTGCGGCGATATCCTGCAGGTAGCGGTGGTCATCGGGGTTGCGGTAGTCCCCCTGGATCATGTTGTGATCCGTATAGCTGACGGAAAGCTCCGTCCGCACCCTGGGTACACCTATCGCCTCGAATTCGAGACAGGCCATGGTGCCCGTGGCGTCCTGGGTGAGAGTCTGGTCCATCCTTACGGCCACCCTCTCACCGGCCTTCATGGTTCCGTCGACCAGATGATCCTTGATGATCTTTTCAAACACCGTGTATCCCATACCGTCTCCCTCCCTGCCCTGCATTTTTCCGGCGGNNAAAGACTATCCGCATCATCATGTTAGAAGGGTTTAGGATGTTTGTCAAAGTATATACTGAATAATGAATTCTTTTCTGAAAACATTATACAATTCCAGCCTGCCCGCTTTTCCGAACCCGNNTGCAGCACACGAAATTCTGACGATCCGCCCCCTATCCTCCTCCGACAAGGGGGAAGACCGCCAAATGGTCCCCTTCCTTCACGGGAGCCGAGAGCCCGCCGACATGCTCGATATGCCTGCCGTTGAGGAGAAGGATCAGGGCCAGATCGCGTTCGGGGGTTTTCAGGACCTTCTCCCCGAATTGGACGCCATACCTTCCGGAAAGCGCTTCCAGCAAGCTCTCGACCGAATCGCCGCCCTGTATCTGGATTTCCTTCTCTCCGATGATGTCCCGGACCATGCCGAAAAAGGAGACACGCGTCATTGGCTTACTCGCCGGCTAAAGCCCGAGTTCCTTCAGTTTGGCCGCGGTGGGAATTCCCTTTGCATCCCAGCCGCGCAGCTTGTAGTACTCGGGAATGATCTCCTTTACCCTGCTGATCTTTCCCTTGGCCGGCCCACTGGAGATCGGCTCGGTGAGGAGCCGGACTGGAAGAGTGTCGTCCTTCGCCGGATCGAGTCCCTCCCTGAGATTGAAGAGCCTTTCAAGGGTCCATATCCGATCCCCGGCCTTGAGAAGGCTGTCTGGGTTGAGATCAAATCCGGCTCCGTGCTTGAGCATATCGGCGTAATCATCGGCCCCGAGGGCAAAAGAAGTGAAGAGGCACATGCCGGATGAGTCTATCGCCGCCGTGAGGTCGTGGAATATCTTCCCCCATTGAGCCTTCCCCTCTGTCACCCATGGATCAAGCTTCTCTGGCAATCCGAGAACTTCAGGAGAGATAAGGTAGCCACGGACGTGGCAGGCCCCGCGGTTGCTGACGGCAAACGTCAGGCCTATCCCCTGGATCCCCCTCGGATCGTAGGCGGGGAGCTCCTGCTTCTTGACAGTTATCGAAAACTCCGGATGTCCGTAGGATTCACAGAGTCTGTGGCTGCCCTGCGCCAGTTTTGCGCCGAAACCCTCCACCTTGCCCATTTTTTCCACCCAGTAGACAAGGGCCTCTTCCGACCCGAAACGCAGTTCGGGACCGGAGCCGAGCTCCTCTTTTTTTATGGATCCCTTTTCGTAGAGCTCCATGGCCGCAGAGATAGTCCCTCCGGAGCTGATCGTATCCAGGCCGAGTTCGTTGCAGAGGTAATTGGCGCGAATGATCGGCTCCAGTTCCTCGACTCCGCAGTTGCTCCCCATAGCCCACAGCGTCTCGTACTCGGGACCTTCTCCGTGCTTGTCCTTGAGCGCTGTTTCTCTTCCGCAGCCTATGGGGCAGGCAAAGCAGTTGGTTTTACCGGTAAGGAATGTCTCTGCAAGTCTCTCTCCGGAATGCTTCTCGGCCTCTTCGTCGACAGCTTCCTGGAAGTTCTTGTGAGGGTAGCTGCCAAGCTGGTTGAGGATGTTTACAAGAACTGCCGTCCCATAGGTCGGGAGGCCCTCACCAGTAACTCCGTTTTCCTTGATCTTCTGCATCGCTCCCCTGAGGGTCTCCTTGAGCGCATCCGGGTTTGCCGCCTTGAAGGTTCCGCTCCCCTTCACCGCTATAGCCTTGAGGTTCTTCGAACCCATGACTGCCCCCACGCCGCTCCTCCCGGCCGCGCGGTGCTTGTCATTGATTATGCAGGCGATGCGGGAGAGTTTCTCTCCGGCGGGACCGATGCAGGCCACCCTGGTCTTGTCGTCGCCCAGCTCCTTCAGGATGGCGTCCGTCGTCTGGTGGGTATCCTTCCCCCAGAGAGAGGCGGCATCGCGTATCTCGACCTTGTCGTCCCTGATCGAGATCCATACCGGCTTCTTTGCCTTGCCCTCGACGACGATGAACATATACCCGGCTCTCGCCAGCTCGGCTCCCCAATACCCACCGGAGTTGCTTGACGCTATCATTCCGGTGAGAGGGCTCTTGGTTACCACCATGTACCTGCCGCCAGTGGGGACGTTGGACCCCGTAAGGGGACCGTTGGCAAAGATGAGTATGTTGTCCTCGGAGAGCGGATCCGTTCCTTTCTTCAACTCCTCGTAGAGCAGCTTCGTCGCGTAGCCGCGTCCTCCGATGTACTTTTTGATCCAGTCCTGGTTCAGCGGTTCCTCCCTGACCGTTCCCTTCGAAAGATCGACTCTCAGGATCTTCTTCCCCCCCATGTTGCGTTCCTCCTCTCAATATATTGCGTTGCGCAATTCTGCTGCCTTTCTCCAAAAAAGCACTCTCCTGACTCTCTACTCTTCGGTTTTTGGCGGTTTTGTTTCTCTTTTTTCCTTACTTTCTCATCACCTTCCCCTCTTCTTTATCTTTCAAATATCAGGGGCATCGGATCAGGTTCCTGTCCCAGAGGCAGTCGCTGCATGCCGGGGAATCACCCCAGCAGTCGCTTTCGGTCGTCTTTGCGTACTCGCAGGATCTCAGAAGGTTGCAGTCGAGGCACGAGGCGTAGAGCGCTCGGCGGAGCCTCCACCTGAAACTGACATACCCCGGGTCATCCCACACATCGGCAAGCGTCTGCTGTTTGAGGTCACCGAAAAACCACGGGATCACTTCCTTCTCCCTTCCGAGAACCACCTCCCTGTAGCCGTGGCTGAGACGCAGGCACGGCGAAACGAGGCCGTCCCAACGCACAAAGCAGGACTCCGACCTTACGAATGCGCAGTGACGCTCGGTGGAGAGGGCAAACCTCGGGAGTTCCGGTCTGATGCCGGCATACTGGAACTGGGTATACAGCTTCGAGCGGATGGAGACCTCCTCGTCCAGGGAGAGCGGGTAGAGCCTGTTGGAGTCTGCTTNNGATGTCAGTCGGAAGAATATTGCTGACCGAAGCCGCGTTTATACCCTTCCCGCGAAGTGCCTTGATTATTTCGGGTATTCTGGAAAGATTGGAGCGCGTCACAACGAGGGCGATGCGCGTATCCGGCAGCGATGACCTCTTCTTTTTCTTCGCAATCAGGAGATTTTCGGCAGCCGCCAGCAGCGTATCGAGGCTGCTGGCCCTCCCGGGCCATGGGACGTTCTCCGCCTCCACCGAGAGGTCTACGATATCAACACCCGCAGCAACAAGGGCTCCGGCCGCCGCGGCATCCAGCATGGTGGCGTTCGTGGTCATGCGAACGCGAAGCTTTGAGGATTTCAGTATGCGGATCGCATCGAAAATACGGGGGTGACAGAATGGTTCGCCGATACCCAGGAAGTGTACGGTTTCAAGATCGGGGAATTCAG
>DFYG01000071.1 GCA_002382605.1 Synergistaceae bacterium UBA4088
AGAGCGTGAACGTAAATCGTGAATCATGGATCGTGAATCGCAGATCGTGAATCGCAGATCGTGAATCGTAAATCGTGAATCGTGAATCGTGAATCGTGAATCGTGAATCGTGAATCGTGAATCGCAGATCGTAGATCGTGAAGCCAGATAAAAAACCCCTTAGTCTCCGGAAGAAGGCTAAGGGGTTTTTTCTGGTCCTTTGAACCTGTTTTTTTATCGATTAACGACTCACGGTTTACGATTCACGATGCTACTACTTCTTCTTCAACTGCCTCACAACATCGATGACGGTTCCGTCACGATATTCGATGACACCGATGATCCTGTCTTCGGTCTCTACCGGAGACATCTTTCCTGTAAGACCCTCGGCCTTTTCTATCAGTTCGTCCATTGTGACAAGCGGGACGTTCCCGGCCTCTTTCGCCGCGTCTATAAGGTCCTGACGTCCTGGATTGATGGCAACCCCGAACTCCGTGACAACTGCGTCAACGACTTCGCCAGGTGAGGTGACCGTATAGACGGAGTCCACTGCACAGGGGATACGGCCGCGAAGCAGGGGAGTGGTGATAATAGTCAGCTGAGCACCGGCGGCTGTGTCCTGATGGCCGCCTATGCCGTGCAAGAGAGCGCCGTCGGCCTCGGTGTTGACGTTGGCGTTGAAATTGCGGTCCACCTCCGTGGCTCCAAGGACCACAGTGTCGAGCATGTTGACGGCGCATCCGGCGTTCCACGGGTTTGCGTACCAGTCAGCCGATATCTCTACGTGGTTGGGATTCTCGCCGATAGACCTGACGGCAGCAAGGTCGAACGACTGCACATCCATCAACCGCTCGAAGAGCCCTTCCTTCATCATGTCGACAAAGAACTCAGTGATGCCGCCCAGGCCGAAGCTTCCCTTTATGCCCTTTTCCCGCATCGCGTCTCTTACGTAGGCCGCGACTGCGAGGGAAATTCCTCCAGCCCCGGTCTGGAAGGATATACCGTCCCTGAAATACTGGCTGGATTCGATAAGTTTTGCAGCATTTCTGGCGATCAGGAGTCTCATCGGATCCCTGGTTACGCGAGTGGTACCGCTGACGATCCCCGCGGGGTCGCCAATGGAGTCTACCGGGACCACGTAATCAACGAAATATTGCGGGATCTGGATGTTGGAAGTCGGGAACGGCACAAGATTGTCGGTTATCGCCACGACGCACTCGGCGTACTCCGCGTCCGTGTGTGCGTAGCCGAGAGAGCCGCAGGCCGATCTTCCTACCGCTCCTGAGAGGTTGCCGTACCTGTCGGATGTCGGGGCCGCTATGAAGGCCACATCAATGACTATATCTCCGCTGGTAACAGCGCGGGGACGGCCCCCGTGGCTTCGGAGGACCACCGGGACCTCCATGCCCCCTTCGGAGGCAAGCTGCCCGATGGGGCCGTTGACGGAACCCTGGATCTGGCGGATCACGCCGCTTTTGATGTGTTTGGTAAGGTGCTTGTGAACTCCGAAAAGAGCTGTAGGGAATATGACCAGATCACGGATCCCCATCTCCGCGCATGCATCAAGAACGGCATTGACAACGAAATCCCCGTTGCGGAGGTGATGGTGGAACGATATGGTCATACCACTTTTCAGGCCGGAAGCGCTTATCGCCGCCCGGATGTCGGGAAGTGTCTTGTCGGTCCTGTTGTTGAATGAGGCCCTGTTCTTCTTCCCGTAGCGGTTGCCTCCAGGGATCCTTCTGTCGTGTCCCATGAAATGTTTTACGTCGCCGTAACCCGGAATGGAATCGGGGATATTGCGTCCAGCTGCGTTGATGGTCATTATCTTTCACCTCCGGACTTCAGGCCTGCCCGCTGCAGAGTGAATTCAGCACGTTTTACGACCGGTTTGTCGACCATCCTGCCGTCGACCTGAACGGCACCCAGTCCCTTTGCGGCGGCTTCGGCGGCGGCTTCGATTATGCGCCTGGCCTGCTCGATCTCTTTCGCAGTGGGCGTGAAGATCTCGTGGATTATCGGGATCTGGTTCGGGTGGATAACGCTTTTGCCCTGGAAACCAAGCTGTTTGACCCACTCTGTCTCGCGCCTCAAGCCTTCGTCGTTAGTGATGTCGGCATATACCGTGTCAAGCGCGTCCACTCCTGCGGCGTGGGCGGCCAGAACAACAATTCTGCGGGGACCGATAAGCTCCTCGCTGTTTTCTGAACGGGTTGTCTTCAGATCCGCCCTGAGATCCTCTCCGCCGGGGCATATAGCAGCGATCCGTTTTGATGCGGTCGCGATGTCGTAGGAACGCCAGATGCCGAGGGCGGTTTCAAGAAGGCAGAATATCAGGGTCTTGCCTACCGGGATCCCTGCCTTGCTCTCGATCCCGGAAAGAGCCTCGTCCATCAGTCTTATATCCTTCGGATTTTCAACCTTGGGTATGCGGATCCCGTCTATGCCGCATGGAACTACGGTCTCGATGTCGGCCCTCCACAGATCGGTGTCCATGGCGTTTATCCGGACAGTGACCTCACAATCTCCGAAATCGCCTCTTTTAAGGACATCCCTGACGAGTATCCTCGCAGAATCCTTCTCACTCACCGCAACGGCATCTTCCAGGTCCAGGATCACGCCGTCGGGTTCGAAGAGATGTCCTCTCAAAAGCATGTTGGGGTTGTTGCCGGGAAGATACAGCTTTGTCCTGCGCAGTCTCATCTGGCATCTCCCCCAGTAAGCCTGGTTGCGGCCGCCTCGACCCGTGCCCTGAGCACAAGGTCACCGGCTCCGTTGTCCTGGATCGAAACAGAAACATCATGGATATCCAGATTTTTCAGGGTTTCCTTTGTGCTGTCAATTATCGCCCCGCCGAAACGGGCAACGCTTGCTCCCTCCATCGAAACGGAAATGCCCCGCCCCTTTTCGGATTCACTTACGGTGACGATGCAATCCATCGATTCAAGAGTGCCTGCCTGGGCAGTTTTCATATGGATACCTCCCTGCGAAACTTAAAAAGCGATACTCGTGACTGGTGACTCGTAACTCGTAAAATAAAAGGCAAACCCTGAAAAGGCCCCGGGTTAATAGTTTCTGCCCTTGCGAGTACCCTTATCCTTGCTTCCAGCGGGCACTTCGTCTCTCCGTTCGGGCACCTTGTCACCAGTTACGGATCACTAGTTACGGTTCATAAAAACCAGGGCCCACCCGAGGGTGAGCCCCGAACTCAAAATGCCTTCAGTTATGCCAGGTGCTCCCAGGCGCACATCTCGCGTGCCTTTGCGCAGATCGCGTCGGCCTTTTTGCTGAAGCCCGGGTCGATCTTTGCAGCGATGGCTTTTGCCATTTCAAGGGTGGAGACAGCCTTCTTCTCCCAGTCCTTGTCGCCCTTGTCATCGCGCCAGATATCGTAGGTCAGGGATTTGCCTTCGACCAGAACGTCGCCCATGGCTTTTTCCAGCTTCGCGGCGTGGTCCTTCAGACCCAGGTATTCCAGCATCATCACTGCTGCGGCAAGCAGGCCGCAGGGGTTGATCTTGTACTGGTGGGCGTACTTCGGGACCGATCCGTGACTGGGCTCGAAAATGGCAGCCTCTATACCGATGTTTCCACTGGGGGCAAAACCCATGCCGCCGACAAGCTGGGAAGCCTCGTCGGAGAGGATATCTCCGAAAACGTTCGAAGTAACGATCACCTGGTAATCCTGCGGGTTCTTGATGATCCACATTGCGGTGGCATCGGCGTTCTCTTCACGTGAGTCGATGTCGGGATATTCCTTGGCGATCTCGAGGAAGCGCTCCTTCATCATGCCGTCGGTCGCGCGGATGACGTTTGCCTTGTTGCAGCAGACTACACTCTTGAGGCCGTTGGCCTTGGCGTACTCGAATGCTGCCCGGATGATCCTGTCGCAGCCCTCTTTTGAGTAGACTCGCCAGGATACCGCGACTTCGGATTTGTCCTTGAAGCGCTCCATTCCGGGGTGGAGATCGAACATCTCCCTGGGAAGCGGTCTCCACTCGACTGCTGCGTAGAGGTCCTCGGTATTCTCCCGGAACATCTTTATGTCGACCTTGGGGTCGCCCTTGAGGGGGCATTCAAGACCGGGAAGAAGCTTGGCTGGTCGGAAGTTGATGTAAAGGTCGAAGATCTGCCTCATCTGGAGAATAGCTGATTTAAATCCCTTGACCCCCGCCTTGGATGTGATGGCGGCCATAAAGGCAGCGTCGGCATCCCTTACCTTGTCGATCGTTTCCTGGGGGACGGTATTCCTTCTCTTGTCGCCCTCAGGGAACTCCTTGCAGGACTTTTCCCACATGCACCAGCCCATGTCGGCGCGGACCCAGTCGATGGGCGCGTCGAGAGCCTGCATGACTATCAGTGCGGCTTCCATTACATCGAATCCGGAGTCGTCTCCCGGGATATAGGCTACCTTGTAGCGGTCTTTCTGCTCTTTAACCTGCATGACGTTTCTGGCCATATTTATTTCCTCCTTATTTTTTAAAACGTGACTAGTAACTCGTGACGCGTTACTCGGAAATTCTTTAAAGATTTTCTGGTTTTGCTTTTACCAGTTACGCGTAACGAGTCACGTGTTACTGTTTTTAAAGTCCCAGACTCTTCTTCACGTGAGGGATCAGGCCGCCGTCTTCGATAAGCCCCTTTACGAAATCGGGGTAGGGCGGAAAGGAGAACGTTCCTTTCGGGGTCACGATCTCGCTTTTGTCGAAATCGATAGTGACTTCCTGTCCCTTTTCGAGGGCATCGACCGCTTCGGCCGAGACAACGATCGGGAGCCCCTCGTTCAGAGCGTTGCGGTAGTAGATCCTGGCAAAGCCCTTGGCGATTATTGCGCCTATCCCGCGCATCTTGATGCAGGTCACGGCCTGCTCACGGGATGAACCGCAGCCCCAGTTCTTGCCTCCGACGATGATATCGCCTGGTTGGGCATTCTTGTTGAAATCCTGGTCCAGGTCCTCAAGGGCATACTGGCCCATCTCTGCGGGATCGGAGACAGTGTATGTGTATTTTCCCGGGAAGATGACGTCTGTGTTCACGTCGTCCCCGTACTTCCAGACCTTTCCGGTGATCTTCATGGT
>DFYG01000151.1:0-2984 GCA_002382605.1 Synergistaceae bacterium UBA4088
TCCCCGATCCTCTCGATATCCGTTGCCATGTGGAGGATGGAAGAGATGGTTCTCAGGTCAAGGGCCACCGGCTGGTAACGGGCTATCATCATGAGGGCCTGTTCGTTAATCTCCTGGGTGAGCTCGTCCAGGATATCGTCACCCTCTATGACCTGAAGGGCGAGTGCGTCATCCTGCTTCTGGAGGGCCCATATGGAATTGCTTATGGCATCCTCGGCCATGGCTCCCAGTTTCAGCAGGTCCTGCTCCAGTTTCTGAAGGCTTTCGTCGAACTCCTTGCGTCCCGACAAGTTCGTCATTTGCGGTTTCACCCCTTCTTCGGCCTATCCAAAGCGCCCCGTTATGTAATCCTCGGTCCTCTTGTCCTTCGGGGAAGTGAACATCTGCTGCGTCGGCCCCGACTCTATCATTTCGCCCGTAAGGAAGAAGTCAGTGGTATCGGAGATACGGGCCGCCTGCTGCATGTTGTGCGTTACTATCACGACCGTATACCGCGTCCTGAGCTCCCGGACCAGCTCCTCGATCCGTGCCGTNNATGCAGAGCCGCTGCTGCTGCCCCCCCGAGAGGGCGAGGGCCGGGGAGTGAAGGATGTCCCTGACCTCGTTCCAGAGGGCCGATACCCTGAGGCTTTCCTCAACGATGTCGCGCAGGCTGTCCCTGTTGCGGTCCCCGTGCAGCCTCGGCCCGTAGGCAACGTTGTCGAAAATTGACATCGGGAACGGGTTCGGTCTCTGGAACACCATCCCGACCCTTCTCCTGAGAAGTATCAGGTCGGTACCGGGATCGTATATGTCGCTTCCGTCAAGTTCGACGGACCCTGTGATGCGGCAGGCCGGTATGAAGTCGTTCATCCGGTTCAGGCATCTGAGGAAGGTGCTCTTGCCGCACCCCGACGGCCCTATCAGGGCTGTCACGGCCCTTTCGGGAATATCAAGGTCGATGTTCCTGAGAGCGTGGTTGGACCCGTAGAACAGTTCAAGGTCGTGGATGATGAACTTGCCGTTTTGCATGATCAAAACCACCTTCCGTCCTTACCGCTGGGCCCTCTGGCGGATACGGAGCCTTGCGCGCCAGAGCACTCCCGTCAAAGTCATTCCAAGAACGAATATCAGCAGGACAAGGACTGTCCCGTACTGTATCGGCCTGGTCTTTTCGATATTAGTCCCGGCCGTCGCCAGGATCAGGATATGGTAGGGGAGTGCCATCACCTGGTCGAAAAGGCTTTTCGCGAACCTGGGGGCAAAGAATGCCGCCCCTGTAAAAATTATCGGGGCCGTCTCCCCCGCCACTCTTCCGACGCTGAGGATCGCCCCCGTTATTATCGACGGGAAAGCCGTTGGCAGCACAACTTTTCTGATGGTCTGCCACTGGGTCGCACCGAGGGCGTATGATGCGTCCCTGTAATCCCTCGGGACCGCCAGCAGGGCCGATTCAGATGCGCCCACGATCACCGGCAGTGCAAGACAGCCCAGCGTGAGGCCTGCCGAGAGGAGCGATGAGCCGAAGTTCAAAAGGATGACAAAGAAAGCCAGGCCAAAGAGGCCGAATACCACCGACGGGACCCCCGCAAGGCTTCTGACCGCCAGCCGGAGGGCCCTTGTGAACCAGTCGTCCCTTGCGTACTCCACCAGGTAAACCGCCGTGAAGACCCCTACGGGCAACGCGAACCCCATTGAAACAAGCACGAGCTGCAGAGTGCCTATTATGGGGGTGGAAATGCCCCCTGCGGTCATCATGCTCCTGGGTTTTTTTGTAAGGAAATCCCAGCTCAGGGCGGTCCACCCCTTTGAGACCAGGAATGCCAGTATCAGGAACAGCATAGAGCAGACCAGTATCATGATACTCCACAACAGCACTGTGGCTGCCCTGTCCTTTGCGACCCGGTTCACGCTCATGAACGCCACCTCTTTCCACGGTTCTCGATCCAGAGGGCTGTCATGTTGAGCGCCAGGGTAAGGAGCAGAAGCAGCAGTCCGGCGAAAAAGAGGGCGTAGTAGTGATCGGACCTGAAGGGGGTCTCCCCCATCTCCGCGGCGATCGCCGACGTCAGGGGGCGGACCGGGTCCATTATCGAACGCGGGATCATCGCCGAGCCGCCCGCCGCCATAAGGACCACCATCGTCTCCCCGATGGCCCTCATGACCCCCAGGAGCGATGCGGTCATGAGCCCGGGCAGTGCCGCCGGTATGACGCTCCTGACGACGGTCTCGATACGGGTGGCCCCGAGTGCGAACGATGCGTCCCGGATATCCTTTGGAACCGAGTTGAGGCTGTCCTCCGCCAGTGAAGTAACGATGGGGATGATCATGATCCCCATGAGGACCGAGGCGTTAAGCAGGTTCAGCCCTGTGATTATGTCGAAATTCATGACCATCCACGGGGCTATGATGACCATTCCCAGGAAACCCAGGACCACCGACGGGAAAAATCCGAGTATCTCTATGACGGGCTTGAGGAATTCCCTGAGGGTCGCGGGGCAGACCTCGGAAAGAAAGACCGCCAGCGCGAGGCTTATGGGCAGCGAGAGAAGCGAGGCAAGAAAAGTGACTGAAAGGGATCCGGCCAGGAGGGAGAGCATGCCGAACTCCGGTGGATCGTATGTCGGGTACCAGTGGGTTTTCAGCAAAAGGTCTGACAGGGTGACGTGCGCAAGGATGGGAATGCTGTCGCGGACCAGGGAGTAGAGAATAAAAAGCATGATCGCCACTCCGATCGACGCGACGGTCATAACGGCTATCCTTGGGATCCTGTCCTCTTTCAGCGGTGTTGTCACGGGTACTCCCCCCTTTTTGCCCAGGGTGCAGAACAGCCCGGTCCCGCTAAAGAACCGCGGAACCGGGCAATGAAGGTCAAGGGTACCGGCCGTTTACCTGAGCGGCACGAACCCGGACTCTGCGACCACCTTCTGCCCTGCATCGCTGAGGAGGTAGTTCATGAAATCCATGACCTCACCGGTCGGCCACCCCGGCGTGAACATGTAGAG
>DFYG01000151.1:3114-3728 GCA_002382605.1 Synergistaceae bacterium UBA4088
GCTATCTTCTTGTCAGGTCCACCGACCTCTTTCCAGTTGGAGATCTTGCCCATGTAGATGTCGCGAAGCTGTTCGACCGTAAGGTTCTTTACCGGGTTTGACGGGTGGACGACTGGGATGATCGCGTCGACAGCCACTGCGAACGGTACGGGGTAGGCGCCGTTCTTGACCGCTGCTTCAACTTCGCTCTGCTTGANNCCGCCGGAGATGGAGATGTTCACATCCGGGTGGGCTTCCATGAAAGCCTCTGCCGCAGCCTGCGCGATGGGGAGAACGGTAGTGGAGCCCTTTACCTGGATCTGGCCGGCCATGGCCGATCCAGCGAACATGCCGAGAAGAAGAGCGGATACTGCAAAAAACACTCCGAAACGCTTCATCTTGAAAATTCCTCCCTGGATAGTAATTCCGGTTTGAAACCGGATCCTTCTGGAAGAAAGTATATGGAAGTGTTGTAACGCCTTTTCTTCTCCTTTGTAACAGTATTGTAACAAAAACATTCCTGTTAGGATAACTTTTTAGTGGCGTAACTAGTTACTGACAAATTGCAGGGGGAGGAAAAACTTAAAGAAGGCGTCAGGCGTCAGGCTGCAGGAGGCAGGGAGGGCGAGGGCCGT
>DFYG01000175.1 GCA_002382605.1 Synergistaceae bacterium UBA4088
CTTTAAAGCCCTGCCCACAAAAAGCGAGCGTTTTTCTTTGAACTCCACCTCGGAACAGGATGCCGGTTCCAGGAAATCGTCCTTACCGGACATGGGCCTCCCATACCTTCTTCAGTTTCTCCCACGTCTGGTTGAGAGTTTCGGGAAGAACCCTGGTTTCCCCTGTAACGGGCATGAAATTGGTATCTCCGTTCCACCGTGGAACTATGTGAAGGTGTACGTGTCCCGCGAAACCCGCTCCGGCAGCCTTCCCGATATTTATGCCCATATTGAACCCCTGCGGGTTCATAACCTTTTTCAGCACCTCGACGCACCTCTGACCGTAACGGTGCATCTCGTTGAACTCTTCTTCGTTCAGCTGTTCATACTCTCCCTCGTGACGGTATGGAGCCACCATAAGGTGTCCGGGGTTGTAGGGAAAAGCGTTGAGAATGACAAAGACCTTCTCTCCCCTGGCCAGAATGAGTCTGTCCNNGGCGGTATCGATGTAGGCCATGCGCCATGGCGCGAAAAGCTGATCCAAGAAAACACCTCCTATCCGTCGGCGAGGATAAATGTTTCACGTGAAACACGACGGCTTTGCCGTCGTTCGTGAATCGCAAGGGCGGTTTCACCGCCCCGTTAATCGTGAATCGAAAATGCGAGGTCTCNNTGACATAGTCCTGAGGCGGTTCAACAAAGGAAGAGCGGCAGTTCGCCAGCCGGCGTATTCGGTCACTTTGTCGGTCGTTGCACTCCTCGAAATGACAGGTATTCGCCCCTACCTTTGAGTCGTTTGCAGCTGCAGCCTTGGATTTTTCCGCCCTTGACCTTCCGGTTCACGATTCACGATTACCGATTCACGGATTTTCCGATTTACGGTTTACGTTCACGCTTACCCTTGATCCCGATCTTCAAAAATCTCCACGCCTGCCAGGCGCCGAAGAGGGTTCCCAGTACAATGGCAACCGGGAGCGTCCATCCGGGATAACCTCTTGAGACAAGGGCCCTCCCGACGACGACCCCAAAGACAATAAATCCGCAAAGTAGAAGCGCTGACGACAAAACTCTCGAGAACGCAGCAAAATCTTCGCCAATTTTACTCATTCGGCCCCCTGACACGGAATTTATTTCCCGGGAAATAGTTGATCTCCGCTCCTGTCGATCATTTCAAAAAGCCTTTCGGCCTCACCCTCGCTCAGGCCTCCAAGCATAACCCGGATCTTGCCTCCCCGGCCCGTCATCTTGACCTCGATCCCGTACCGCTCCGATACCCTCAGGACGGGTTCCGGCATCAGGACAGTCTGAGTGGATCTTTTTGAAGAAGGCCCCGGTTCCTTGATCGATCTTCGGACCGTCTCCTCCATTTCGCGAACGGAAACCCCGCGATCCGCGCACTGCCTGGCGAAATGGATGCACTCCTCCTCCTCATCGATAGAAAGAAGAACCCTCGCATGCCCCTCCGTGAGATCGCCCTTGTGGAGCATCTGCAGCACCTCTTCCGGGAGCTGGAGAAGCCGGAGTTTGTTCGTGATGGCCACCCTGCTCCAACCGAGTTTTTTCGCAGCCTGCATCTGCGTCAGGGCAAATCTCTCGATCAGGTCGCGAATACCCCTTGCGGCTTCCAGTGGGGATAGATCTTCTCTCTGGAGGTTTTCAACAAGGGAGAGTTCCATTACCCGGTGTTCGTCGGCTTCGATCACTCGCACGGGTATCTTTTTAAGCCCTGCCATGCCGGCGGCGCGCCATCGCCGCTCACCTGCGACAATTTCGTATCCGTCGTTGACCTCTCTTACGATAACCGGCTGGACCACTCCGTGCTCCCTGATGGAGTCCGCAAGGGCCTCAAGGCCCTCCTGGCCGAAATCCTTTCTCGGCTGATTGAGAGATGGCCTGATGTCGGCGAGGGCAAGCTCAAAAACCTCGGCTGGATACTCGCTACGCTGCTCAAGGTCGCTTCCGGAACCCGGAATGAGAGCGCCGAGCCCTTTCCCTAGAGCTCTTGGACGAGCCATCTCTCGAGGACCTCCCCGGCAAGGTTATGGTAGGCAAGAGCCCCGGAACTGCCCGGATCGTAATAACAGATGGGTTTTCCGAAACTGGGCGCCTCGGAAAGCCGGATATTACGGGGAATAATGGTTTCGAAAAGGGCTTCCTTGAACTGGTTCCGAACCTCGTTGGCAACCTCTTTCGAGAGGTTCGTGCGCGAGTCGAACATGGTGAGAACGACGCCGTCGAGTTTCAGATCTTCGTTCAGATATCGCTGGACGAGAGATACGGTCCTCATCAGCTGGCCGACCCCCTCCAATGCATAGTACTCGCACTGGATAGGGACCATCAGGCTGTCGGCCGCCACCAGGGCGTTCACTGTCAGCAATCCGAGGGACGGAGGACAATCGATAAAGCCGATATCAAAATCTTTCATGGCGTTCATGTGCCGGGCCAGACGCGTCTCCCGGCTCATCACCCCTGCAAGTTCGACTTCGGAACCCGCCAGGTCGATCGTAGCCGGAAGAACCCAGACCCCCTCCCACGCTGAAGGAATTATCGCACTTGTGGGGGGGGCTTCATCGAGAATGACATGATACATACTTTTCTTGATGCTTGAGACATCCACCCCGACCCCGCTCGTACTGTTGCCCTGGGGGTCGATGTCGAGGAGAAGAACTCTCTTGCCTCGCCTTCCCAGTTCAGCCGCCAGGTTTACGCAGCAGGTCGTCTTCCCGACCCCGCCTTTCTGGTTCGCTACAGCAATGGTCTTCACCGGGAACACCTCCACCAGAAGTTTTTACTGGCCTTGCCCGGGTTCCTGGGGAACCTTGCCGGGCAGGTCTTATGTTTTTCAAGTTTTACAAGACACAAGGACTTTCCGTTGATGCTGTAGGGGTAGATCATCGGGTCCCTGAACCCCAGAGCACTCCATCCTTCACCTACATCTTCGATCTCCTGTTCGACTTTCGGTCCCTTGAAGACGAGTCCGAAACCGCCAACGCGCACGAGGGGAGAGATATACTCGGCGACAACCCCCAGGTGGCCGACCGCCCTCGAAAGCGCTATGCCGTAACTCTCTCTGCGTTCCAGGGCAAGCGTTTCCGATCTCGAACAGGCGACGTCCACGTTGGAGAGGCGGAGCCTGGCAGAGATCTCCTCAAGGACCGAGCATTTCTTTCCAACGCTCTCCAGAAGGGTCACCCGGAGCCTCGGCCTGCATACTGCCCAGACAACACCGGGAAGGCCGCCGCCCGTTCCAATATCCACGACCGGACCGATGTCCGGAGCGAAAGCCAGTGAGAAGGCACAATCCTTAATTTGCTCATCCATTATCGCGGNNGTAGTTTTCAAGAGGAGCAACGAATTCCAGAAGGTCTTTCTCCACACCTTCAAAAAAAGAAGACCCTTCAAAGCTGCTGTGAGCCAATCATTTCATTCCTCTCTTCGAACAGACAGGATAAACTTTACCACTTACACATCATACCCGAAAACAAGGTGTGTGACTCCTTGTCGGAACGGTGCTAGACTCTAACTGGATAGTGGGAACTACACCTGCTCAAGGAGATGAAGCAATGACAGCGACCAGAGGCGGCGGATTGGTAGCCGTTCGAATGGAAGACGGTGAGGATCTCTTCCCGACTCTCAAGGGATCTCTCGGAGACACTGCGACAGCGATCATTCTGTCCGCCATTGGAATGCTCCGGGACTTTGAACTCGGCTGGCTTGGACCGGAAGGATATGTCAAAACCATCTTCAGCGAACCATTCGAACTTCTATCCATCTGCGGCACCATCAACAGAAAGCCCGACGCCTCGGCCTTCATACACTCCCACGCCTCTCTTTCGGGCCCGAACCTTTCGGTTGTCGGAGGTCACCTTTTCAAGGGAACGGTGCACAACACCTGCGAACTGGTTCTTCTCGTCCCAAAAGGCCTTGTTTTCCGGCGTGAGATCCTGAGGGAAGGGGAGCCCCCGAGATTCTGCCCGGAAAACGCCTGAAACCGCCAAAAAATATCCTTCTCATTCTCTCGATATGCATTCCTTCGTTATGGTTCACGCCGGGATCTTACGCATCGTCCCCGGTTTCGGGATTTGTGACGGAGGTCTTCGACGGCGACACTATCGAGGTCTCCCTGCCTGGAGGAAAGCTTGAGACGGTACGGTATATTGGCATCGACACCCCCGAGACACACCACCCTCGCAAGAAGATCGAAGAGCTGGGCAGAGAAGCCTGGAAGGCCAACAGGGATCTTGTTCTTCACGAGTGGGTGAGGCTGGAAACCGACATCGAAACCCGTGACCGTTACGGCAGGCTTCTGGCCTATGTGTGGTTCAAAGAAGGCGAAGACGCTGCGATGGTGAACGAAGTAATGGTGAGGAAGGGCTACGCCATGCCCTTTACCTTCCCTCCAAATACCCGGTATACGGACCTTTTCAGAAAAGCTTTCAGCAAGGCCAGAGAAGAGGGTCAGGGGCTTTGGGAGAGAGCTTCGCGCCGGATATACTCCCCGGCCCAGGTTTGGGCAGATCTGCCTTATCTTGTCGGTTCTTTCGTGACCCTTGCCTTCACCGTCGAAAAGATCTCGGAATCGAACAGGCGCTTTTCACTCCATCCCACTGAAGGAAATACTTCACTGGTCATCTATAAAAGCGATTCAAGGCTCTTCGACTCAATAGAAAGCTTCAAAGGGAAGACCATGGAAATGGTCGGGAAGATCATTTCCGGCTTCAACGGGGCTGAAGTCGTTCTTGCCGACCCGGTACAGATAATCTCGATAGAATGAGAGACTTATCCACAAATATATCCACATTTCCACAAGTTTATTAAGTCGTTCGAGGACTTTTCAACAAAACCAGACCCCCAATACCCCCTCGCCGGCCTTCCGGGCATACAAACTTTTTGACAAGACCGATGTCTCCCATCTGGTATAATTGAATTTCTGTTCCAATTCATATGAATAAGTAGTTTATCCGATGGATCATTCTCCCACCGGTATATGGTTATACAGTGGATACCAGGAACAGTTCTACGGGAAGGTGGTTGCAGTGGGAAAAGTCGCAAAAATAGCGGTGGTAGTGTTTATAATTGTCTCCATAGCCATCGGAGGAGCTCTTGTTCTGGCTTCAAGGACCGATATAGGGGCCGCCACGGTCGCAGCCGAGCTTGAAAATGCCGCCCGCCAATACCTGCAGGGAGAGGTATCAATGGCCTCCATCTCAGGAAACCCGCTGCGGGGGTTCACGATCGCGGAACTTTCACTAAGTCGGGACAAACACCTGCTTTTTTCCTCAAAACAGGCTGCCGTCTCTTTCAAGCTTCTATCTCTGATAACAGGTTCCCCCCGCGTCAAGGCGCTTTCCTTCGGCGGGGCCATTCTAAACTGGACAGAGATCGCCCCCTTGCTGAAATTCGACAGGAGCGACGAACCCATTTCTCTCCCCTTCGACCAGTTCGATATTACAAAGAGCATAGTCCGGACACCCGCAGGCAACTTCAAGGTCGAGGACGGAAAGATCCACATCAGCGGGCAGACGGTCAAAGTAACCGGGGCCATGTTATTCAAGGAGACCCCTTTTTCGGCAAAGGCAAGCCTGGGACTCGGACAGGAACGTCTCGATCTGAACAACCTGGAGGTCAAGATCGCGGGCGGCAAGATCTCATTAGCGGGTAAACTAACACCCGTGGCGGATATTTCCGGGACGATCTCGGATCTCGATCTTCAAACTATTGAAAAGTTCTGGCCGGACCTCGCAAAACAGGGTTACACAGGCACCTTCTCCACTACGCTGTCCGCAAAGGGCGTATGGCCCGACATTACACTCAGCGGGAATTTCGATATCCCCAAGGGCACGGTTTACGGGATCGAAGCCGACAAGATCACATCACCCTGGACATTCTCGGGCAACGCCCTGGAGATAACCGACCTTCACGGAACAGCCAACGGGACCTCCATGTCGGGAAAGATCCTTTTCGCCTTCAGCTCGATGCCTCCCATCACCACCGTGGATATCAGGGCAGGGAAGGCTGAGATGAAAACCTGGCAGAAGTCTTTTCCCTGGCTCTCGATAGCCGATGGAACGATAGATTCCGCCGAGATCAGGCTGCAGGGTCCGTCGAACTCTCTCTCAGGACCTGTAACCCTGAAGGCTTCTGCGCTGACAGTCGCCAAACAGCCTCTCTCGGATCTGCAGGCGGCAATGACGCTGGAGAAGGGATCCAGGGTCGTGGCAGACCTTGGAGCAAAGTGGCTGGGATCTGATGTGACCGGCAAGGGGAACATAACAATAGCCGCACATCCCTCGTTTGATATTACCCTGACCGGAAAGGATCTCGACCTTTCGAAGGCCGCTTCAATAATCCCGGTAAAGAATCTGGATCTCTCGGGTAAGGCGTCAGGTTCTGTCCGGATCTTCGGAAAAGGACAGGACGTCCAGTCCGAGGGCACTCTCTGGTCCGCCATCATCCGAACGGTTGGAGAAACGATCGAAAAACCGGACATCAGGTTCGCCTACCAGAAGGGGACCATAACCCTGAGATCCATCGCAGCCCACTGGAGAGGGACCAGGATCGCAGGGTCCGGAGCAATACACGGACTTGCGCAGGAAAAAGGAGTTTTTGATCTTTCCGGAACCGTCGATGAAACAGCAGTATCGTCTTTGACGGGATTTGTACCCGCCCTCAAAGATCTCAACCTTGACGGCAAAGCTTCGGCGAACTGGTCGCTCAAGGGGCCGGTCAAGACGCCGACTCTGGCGCTGGAGATCAGATCCTCCCGCGTTTCAGCCCCGGGAGTGGCAAAATTGACAGGACTGAAGATACTTACGAAGCTCGCCCTGCCTCCCTCTGCGGACATGCCCGACATGCGCCTCGATATGGCAGCCGACGAGCTTCATTTCCCTGACTTCTCAATCGAGAAGCTGAGAACCGCGATCACCGTTTCAAAGGGCAGGCTTTCTATCGAGAATGGTCGAGGAGAGATATTCGGGGCCGAACTTCTTGTTTCCGGCTCAGCCTCACTCGCATCAAAAGGCAAGCCCGCGAACCTGGACCTCAAGGGATCCGTTTCAGGGATAGACCTTTCGGACCTTGGCAAGGCTGCTCCAGTGTCAATCAAGGGCCCTCTGGAGGCACAGATCACCATTAAGGGAGAACTTCCTGAACCTGAGATGGTCCTCACGGGCAGATCCCCTTTACTTGCACTGGCAGGACTCAACCTCTCAAACATTACATTTACCGCTAGAGGAACTCCTTCCCTCATAACGATAGAGGAGCTGAAAGGTTCGGCAGGAAAAGGAACCCTTTCAGCCAAAGGGACACTTGCATTCAAGCCGGAAGGTCTCGACATGGACTTCTCCCTCGATGGATCGGGGCTGGAACTGGCGCATCTGACTAAGCAACTCCAGGGCAACGGCGCACCTGATCTCTCAGGGGTTTTCGACGCTTCCCTGGCCGGATCGCTAAAAAACGGGAAGTGGAACGGAAAGGGAGAACTGCTCTCAGACAAGATCACTGCCTATGGTTTGATCTTTACCGACGCTTCCGTCCCGCTGACCTTACAGGAAAACAAAGCACTCGCGCAGGGTGCAAAAGGGAGGTTTTACGGAGGATCCGTTACCGCGGACGGATCTGTCGAGATTTCTTCCGGGAGATGGAACGTAAGGGCTTCAGTCGCCGGCGCCGACATGGCCCCGGCGATAAAGGCTGCCGCCCCCCTGAAAGGGACGATATCGGGCAGGGGCGACCTTGACATAGCCGTCTCCGGAGCCTTCGGAAGTCACGTCCCTGTTTCGGGGAGGGGGAACCTGGTAGCAACCGATGGGGAGATCTCGGGCTTCAAGGCTCTGAAAACCCTTTCGGCGGCATACGGGATGTCCTCGATCCGCTACAGGATGATAGACGCCAGTTTCAAGGTCGACGGAAAGGTCATAACACTCTTTCCGGGGAGCAGGGCAACCGCTCAGCCTGAGGACCCCATTTACAGATATTTTTCCGCCGACGGCCCGGCCGGACCGGGAGGGAGCCTGGACCTCTACTGTTCCGGGCTTGTCAACGTCCAGGCTCTTAACTCTATCCTTGGAGCTATCCAGGGTCTGATCGGAGCCGGGTCTACATCCCCGCAGGACCTCCTTGAAGGTCTGATAGGGGGAGCAGTCGGAGGGATCGGCAGACAGGACTTCCGGGATGCCAGTTTCCGGGTCCAGGGAACCTGGAATAACCCGTCAATATCGAACTTCAAGATCGCGCCTCTTCCCTCCAACCGGCAGAGCCCTGATAGCGGCGAAGTCTCGGGACAGAGCCAGAACGAGAATCAGCAGAAGATAACGATAAACATTCCCGTTGGAGAGGGCGCCGACAAACCCTCCGACACTGGAGGTCAGATACAGCAGCAGGTCATAGAACAGATAATCAGGAATCTAATTCCCGGCGGCAACTAGAAAAAGGGGCCTGAAAGCTGTTGATAACATAAGGGCGGCCCTCAGGGGCCGCCCTTATGTTTCACGTGAAACCACCTGCGCTTATCTCCGGGTTTCACTCTCCGTGCTCTTTCAGGATCTCCAGAAGAATTTCATGGTCGATGTTGCCCCCTGAAATAACAACTCCAACACGTCTTCCTTTGACCGGGATCTTCCCGGAAAGGATCGACGCGACCCCCACGGCTCCGGCACCCTCAACAACCTGATGATGCCTGGAGTGAAGGAACGCAATGGCACGGGCGATATCCGACTCCTGGACATCCACAAACCCAGTGACCCTTTTTTTTGCAAGGTCAAGGAGGCTCTGGGGGATCCACCCGGTCAGGCCATCGGCAAGCGAATCCTCGTATTCAACGTCGATAACCTTGCCGCCCGGCCAGGAGACCACGTAGGGGTTCGAAGCAACGGACTGCACCCCCCATATCTCAGCCTCCGGCCTGAGAGCCTTGACGGCCAGTGCCACTCCGTTCAAAAGTCCCCCGCCACCGGCGGGAGAGATGACCATGTCAATTTCAGGCTCGTCCATGATCATTTCCAGCCCGAGGGNNAGTGATCCTCGAACGAGGAGATGTAGGTCATCCCTTCCTCTTTTTCAAGGCGATGAGCCTCGGCCTCTGCATCATCATAGAAGCGGCCCATGACCCTCAACTCGACAAAGTCGCCGCCCAGACGCATGATGGCCTCGCGCTTTGTCTGGGGACAGATGCCCGGAACACAGATAATGGCCCTTGCTTCAAGGGTTTTCGCGGCCATAGCAATACCCTGCGCATGGTTCCCGCTCGACGCTGTAACCACTCCTTTGGCACGTTCCTCACAGGAAAGACTGAACATCCTGTTGAGGGCACCACGGATCTTGAAGGAACCGCATATCTGCTGGTTCTCCCATTTGAGAAATATTTCACCGCCTGAAAGGCTGCTGAGGGGACCGGACCTTTCCGTGGGAGTATGGCGGATTTTCCCGCGAAGAAAACGGGCCGCGAGGAGAACATCCAGCGGCTTAGGATCGATCTTCATATACGTCACCTCCGAAGACAGTTGGTTTATTGAATATACAGCGAGAAGTGCGGGAGTTGCACGGCAAACAGAAAATTGTCGATCGAATACTCCTTCTCTTCTGAAAATCTGATCCTGACCACCCCCCGGATATTTCCAAAAAAGAAGAGTTCGAAACCACAAAGATGCGGACCTATCCACGGTTTATTATCGAGCATTAACGGGTTGCCGCTGCATTCTGGTGCTCCTTCGCGATCGTTCGGACTGCCTCTATGGCTTTATCTATATCCTGTTCAGTGTTGAAGTATCCCACGCTGAACCTTAGTGCCCCCGCAGGGTAACTGCCCAGGGTCTTATGCCCTCCAGGGGAGCAGTGCAGACCGGGGCGCGTCTCTATCTCCCAGCGGTCGTACAGATCCAGGGCCGCAGTTCCGTTGTCGATCCCGGTGAAGTTGACGGCAAAAACCGGAAGCCTCTCTCCATCAGCTGGAAGACCATATATTACAAGCCCCGGAGTTCCCTTTATCCCATCAAAAAAGCGGATCCCAAGGCTCCTTTCGTGTTCCGATATCGACTCGACGCCTGTTTCAAAGAGCCAGTCCACGGCGGCGGAGAGTCCGGCGATGCCGGGGAGGTTGGGAGTTCCGGCCTCGAAGCGGTCGGGGAGTTTTTCCGGCTGTCTTTCGTCATCGGAAAAGCTTCCGGTGCCTCCTTCTATGAGCGGAGACACTTTCGAGGCGAATTCGGGCTCCCAGACGATGCCCCCTATGCCCTGCGGTCCCATCATCCCCTTGTGGCCTGTGAAACAGCAGACCGAAAGACCCAGGTTTTCCACGTCGATGGGGTAGACCCCGGCCGTCTGGGCGGAGTCCAGAACGCATGGGATACCCGCTTTCAAACAGATGGAGGCTATGTCGGAAAGGGGCTGGATCGTCCCGCAAACGTTGCTGGCATGAGAAAGGACGAAAAGATCGACCTGTTCCTTTTCAAAAAGCGATGCAAGATCTCCCGGATCCAGAAGTCCCCGTGGGTCGCAGTCAAGTACAGTGACCCTTACCCCCTCCGATTCAAGACGTCTCAGCGGACGCATGACGGAGTTGTGCTCCATGCTCGTCGTCGCGACATGCTGCCCCGGGCGCAGATAGCCTTTCAGGACAATATTCAGCGACTCCGTAACGTTGCCCGTAAAGGTGACGTATCGCGGATCGGCCTTCCTGAATCCGCCAAAGAAGCGGGCAAGTTTCTGCCTTGCCGTTGTTACAAGATCAAGGGTGTCGACATCCCTGCCTGATGACGAGCCTCTTGCAAGATTGGCCCCTCTTCCGAGTATGAACTGGCTGATGGCCGCCGGGACACAGTCAGGTTTCGGCCAGGATGTAGCGGCATTGTTAAGGTATATGGACAAAATTCCGGACTCCTTCCGGTATTCGTTTCTGAAGATTATTCTACACCAGAAATTTGGCTGGAATACTTGTTCCAGGAACCGGGGCTGCGTCATAATATAAATAGTCACCAGGTTATTCGATCTGGAGCGGGTTGATCTGTCATCCGGGGCGGTGGAAGAGCCGGGCAAGAGTGTGTCTGATATAAGAGAAGCGGTGAAAAAACTGGCAAAATAAGTGCTAAGAAACGTTGACCTTTGTTAACCTTTAAGTTCAAGTACTTTCCTTACAACATCTCTTCCCGCAAAGGGCCTTGCAATTCTCCGGGCGGCACGCTTCATTCGTGCCGCCTCTTTTCTGGAAGAGAGTATCCAGTGGCCTTTTTGCGCCGCCAGCCTGTAATCGAACAGGGCCTTCACAGCGCCCCGGTCGAGCAGGAAATCGCTGTTCCTCTGCTCCTGCCCCGGGATAGGGTCAGTTATTACCATGGGGGTTCCAACGCAGAGAGCTTCAGAAGAGGAAAGCCCTCCCGGTTTCATAAAGACAACATCGGCTGCCGCAAAACGCAGAGGCATGTCGCCGACGAATCCGTGCACTCGCACCTGGGGGCAGTCCGCATATTCTTCAGAAAGCGATTCGCGGATCTTTTCGTTCGTTCCACAGACGGCATCGATGGAAAAACCGCCCTCAAAAAGGGAGAGGACCACATCTCTCATGGGGCCTACACCTATTCCGCCTCCGGTTACCAGGGCGGCTTTTTCGTCACCGGGGATCCCGAGAATTTCCCGTGCGTTTTCCCTTCCGGGAGGTGAGGCGAATATGGGATCTACCGGTATACCCGTCAGATAAACCTTTTCAGCGGGGAGTCCATCCGCCAGGTGCTGGGAAACAGTCTCCCCGGTTGAGACGAACCATCCGGAAAAGGCAGGGTTGCGGTGGAATACATGGCTCAGAAAATCGGTATTGACGTAATAGACCGGGGTTTGCGGAGTAAATGCCTCGGCTATCGCATGAGCCCCGAAGAAATGAGTGAACAATATCGCGTCCGGAGAAAAATCTTCCAGAATGCGCCGCAGTTTTGCTACATTGAGCTTTTCGGTGAGCTCCCCCAGAGTTGCGATCACGCCGTTCCTGGCCTCCGGTTCGTCGGTGGAATCATAAAAGTAACCCCAAAGCTGGGGGATATGTCTCACCATTTCAAGGTAGGACCTGGTGTAGATCCCCCTCACAATATGCGAGGAGAATGAAAGGGTGTCGAGGCAGAGGATCCCGGAGTCGGGTTTTTCAAGCCGGAACCACTTCTCCAGGGCAAGGGCAGCGCTTCGGTGTCCGGTCCCGACCGAGGCGTACAGTATGGCGGCACGAAAAGACATCCCGTATTCACTCCTTGTCGTTCAATGCTTCCTTCAGAATATCCCCAAAAGAAATCCCTGTCGGAATATCGGATTCCACGGCAGTTCTTACTGCCGAGACCAGTGAATTTCGGATATCATCCGGTTTGAAATGCGGCGGGAAATAAAGTGCGGCCGCATCATCGTGACCGCCCCCGCGAACCTTTTTGCCATCCCTGAGAAGTCCTGTGACCCTACCGGCAAACCCGTCCCTGCTCCTGAGAGAGACATTCCAGTCCCCTGCCGGGCGCCTGCTCAATACCGCCGCCATCCGGGGAGGATCTTCCATCCTGTCCAGAACAAGACCGCAGAAATCGGAGACATCCCCGAACTCCAGGACTCCCGGTTCGACAAAAAGCAGGTCATCCCCGGTGCGAACAGCCTTTTCCAAAGCCTTCAGGAATCTCTTCTCCTGTTCAGACACGAAAACAGCCGCACAGGATCGCTCGGGATCCGAAAGCCGCGGGGAGGGATCGCTCGCAAGCCTCATAAGCATGGACCACGGGCCGCAAAGTGTTACCATTGCCTGCCAGAGGCGGCTTTCGGGCAGTCTGTTGAGCCAGAGGTCGCGGTCATTGGCCACTTCCACAATACCTTTCAGCGGTGAAAGCCTTTCAATATCTTCCCTGCTGCAGTTTTTTTCCATAAGCCAGTCGAAATAGACCTTGGCTGCGCAGAATGCCGTGCTTGCGAAAACCCAGGGTCTGTTCCCGTAACGATCTATCGTGCTCTGGTGGTGATCGAAGAACAAGGGGTTGTCGCCAGCCGTAAAGACACGGTCGATCTCGTCGATCGTCTGCTCTCTCTGACAGAAGAGATCCAGTACCATAAAAGGCTCTCCCCGGGAAATGGAATCCATAACCAGAAAATCCACGTCTCCATAACCTGCCAGGCTCACCTTCATGGGACTCTTCCGGGGCTTGTTAAAACTCCAGGCGACGGCAGCGGCGACAACCCCGTCAAGATCGGTGTGGCTTATAATATGAATTCCGGCTCTGCTCATCTGTTAACTTCCTTCCATTTGTGATGGTAAAATCAATTATAAGCCATGTAGGTTTTCGACAATGTGAATAAGTTTGTGTATAACTTTTATCCCGCCAAAATGGGCATTGTTATTTTTGGTCAAATTTTTCCTATTTTCGATCATTTAAATTTTGGGCCTGAAAATAAGGTTTTTTGCGGTTCCTCTCTTAAAATCCCTGGTTTGTGGATATGTGGATAAAATTTGTGGATTCATGTATGGTAATATTTATTTCGCTTCCGACGATCGGGAAGCGGGAGGTGACCCTTCTTGGAAGAGAACATTTCACAAATATGGAAAAAAATAATGGAGATGGCTGAGGAGAATCTTCCAAAAGGCGCCGCCGATATCTGGCTCAAGACATGTCTTCCTCTTTCTCTCAAGGACAAAGTGCTTACCCTTGATGTCCCCAATGTCTTCGTACGCGAGCAGATCCAGTCCCGTTTCATCGAAAAGCTCTCTGCGATGACCTCTCAGCATGGACTGGCGGACAAGATAGTGCTGGAGGTAGGCGGGGGTGCAAAAAAAGAAGAGGTTCGACGCGCTGAGCGCATTTCCAAAGAAGCAGAGCGTCCGAGGAATGGACTCAATCCCGATCACCAGTTCGACTCATTCGTAGTCGGTAAATCCAACCGCCTTGCCCATGCGGCCAGTCTTGCCGTTGCAGAATCTCCAGGTATTGCCTACAACCCCCTTTTCTTCTGGGGAGGTGTCGGCCTGGGAAAGACGCATCTCCTGCACGCTATAGGGAACTTCGTCACAAAACACTCTGACGGCATGAAGATATCCTATATCAGCTCCGAGAAGTTCATCAACGAATTTATCATGTCGATCCAGAACAACAAAACTCATGATTTCAAAACGAAGTACCGGAGTGTGGATGTTCTTCTGATAGACGATATACACTTTCTCGCGAACAAGGAGAGTACGCAGGAGGAATTTTTCCATACATTCAACAGCCTTCATGATGCAAAAAAACAGATAGTCCTCACATCCGACAAACCTCCAAAGGATATTCACAACATCGAGGACCGGCTTGTCAGCCGTTTCGAGTGGGGTCTTGTTGCCGATATCCAGCCTCCCGATCTTGAAACCCGGATGGCGATCCTTAAGAAGAAAGCGGCAATAAAAAATTATTACGTTCCCGATGATGTAATAAATTTTCTGGCCCTTAATATTCACAGTAATATCAGGGAACTGGAAGGGTCTCTCAACAGCGTCATGTTCTTTGCCGACCTCAACAATGAGTCTGTTACGGTGGAGAACGCCTCCCGCTGGCTGAAAGACCTGATCCGCCGCTCTTCAAAGGGGCAGGTGACCATAGAACTTATTCAGCAGGTGACAGCAGAGTCTTTTGGAATTCCCATCTCTGCTCTTTCGGGGAACAAGAGAACTTCAGAAATAGCTCTTGCCAGGCAGGTGGCCATGTTCCTCAGCCGGGAACTTACAGGAACCGGTTTGCAGCAGATCGGGTATTCTTTCAACCGCAAGGATCACACGACTGTTATCCATGCCTACAGAAAAATTGAATCTCTATACAAGAAAGACCTGCGAATAAAACAGATTGTTGATAACATCAGGGAAAAGATGTGATCTCCCTGTGGATAGTATGGACTTTATCCACATTCTTTTTTCTCTTTTTTTCATTTTTCCCGTTTTGTGTATAGGGAACCTGTTTATATCCTGAACTTATGCACAACAGGGAGGTTGTTTTTTACCGGTTTTCCTATCTTGTCAACATAAATCACACCCTTACTACTAGACCTATTATCTTGTATCTTATATAAGATACATAGAAAGGAGTGATTGACGAGTGAAACTCCTTGT
Organism: Synergistaceae bacterium UBA4088; assembly: GCA_002382605.1. GTDB lineage: Bacteria > Synergistota > Synergistia > Synergistales > Thermovirgaceae > UBA2252. The sequence goes on from DFYG01000175.1 coordinate 15,059, forward strand.
GGATAAAACAAAGTTTCTGAAGAGTTGGACCCTGGCAGAAAGAGGTGCGGGACACAGGAGCGCAATATCTGTTCTTTCAGGGGTAAAGTGCGAGGCATCGCAGGATGGTGTTTACCTTGAGGCCACGGATCTCAAGACTTCCATATCCTGCCTTGCGGATGGAGTAGAGATCGTTTCAGAGGGATCAGTAATATTTCCCGTCAAGATAATAGGAGAGTTTTTTAAAAAACTCTCAGGGGAATCCTTCACCATTGAAGTGGAGAAGGGGAAGGCTACTATTGTCGCTGGAAAGAGCATCTACTCCTTTTCAACGTATCCGGTTTCAGAGTTTCCCAAACTCCCGGCAGCGGAGAACGGGCAGCCGTTCTTCACAACTTTTGCAGGAGATCTCAAGAGAGTCCTCGAAGAGGGGACCTTCTCAGGATCCCCGGGGGAGGAGTTTCCGCAGTACCTGAGCGCGGGCCTCATAAAAACCGGGGAAGACAGGGTAAGGGTGGTTTCCACGGACGGGAGAAGACTTTCTCTTTCGCAGGGAATGGTAACGGTGGAGGGAGAGGGAGATCAGGTCCTTCTTCCGCTTGCGGGGCTCCGGGAACTGCAGAGAGCCCTGGCGCCAGAGGAATCGGAAAATGAGATAAGGATAGTAAAGGATGATGCACAGGTCTATTTTCTTACGGAAAAGATGGAATTTTCAGTAAGAAGAGTAGAATCCAGGTTCCCCCCCTATGAAAAAGTCCTCACATCCGACAGAACATCCTGGTTTTCTGTTGATAGGGAGAGATTCATAGAGGCGCTGGAGAGGGCAGAGGTAGTGGTAAGGGATTTCAGCAGAATGGTAGTACTGATCCTTTCACCAGGGGGAGTCCTCAAGATCCAGGCAAAAGCTCCAGAAGTTGGAGAGGCATTTGAGGAGATATCGGGAGAATGCGACGGAGAACCGCTGAAAATAGCATTCAATGTCAAATACCTGCTCGAAGGTCTCAGGGCCCTTCATGGTACGGTTGCTCATCTCTCGTTCAACGGTCCTAATGGCCAGATGACCCTGTCGAGACCCAGAGAGGACAGCTTCATGTACGTTCTAATGCCGATAACCCTTCCAGAGGAGGATTCCACAGAAGACATAGAATGAATATTACAATGACGCAATGGGAAGGATTCAGAAACCTGAAGCCCCGCCGCCAGGAATGGACGGAGGGGCTTCACCTGCTTCTTGGACCTAATGGTTCAGGGAAGACCAATATTCTTGAGGCATTGCATGTAATGACAGGCTGGGGCGCGCTGAGAGGAGAAAGGGTCCCTGACCTGCGTGACTGGAGAGGTTCCGAAAGGGGAACCTTTCTCACCGGAAGGTTCACAGGAGAGGAAGATCTCGAGATCCATGTGGGAATTGGACCCCGCATAGTGATGAAAAAAGGAGACAGGGCCATCCGCGCGTCACATCTCCGTCCTCTTGTGCCTTCTCTTATCTTTCTTCCCGGTGACCTCTCGATGATAGAAGGCTCTCCCTCGGTCAGGAGACGTCTTCTCGACCGTCTTTGTGCTCTTCTGTTCCCGGTCTATGCGCAGAGACTGCACGAATATGGCCGGGCCCTGAGGCAGAGGAACGCATCACTGAAGTATGGAAAGAACATGACGGCGACGGCAAGGGTAATGGCGCCCCTTGCCGAATGGATATGGGCTTGCCGGCTTGCTGCTGCTGATCTGATAGGTAACGGTCTCGCCGAGACCGGGTCGCTTCTGCCGGAGGGAGTATCGGTAGCACTGAAAAGAGGGAGCCTGGGCCTCGAAGATCTTCACGATGATTTCTGGGAATCGCTGAAGGCTTCCGAGAAAGAGGAGAAGGGCTCAGGGGTCTGTGCAGTAGGGCCCCACAGGGACGATCTTGAGATCCGGTGTGGAGAGAGGGATGTAGCGCGCTGTTTCAGCAGGGGATACAGGAGGAGGATAGCTGTGGCTCTTCTGCTCTCTTCAGGGAGAGCGGTGGAGAGGAAGATGAGGAAAAAACCGGTACTTCTTCTCGACGAGGTTACCGCCGAGCTCGACCATGAAGGCAGAGAACGACTTATCTGCGCTCTTCTTGAAACCGGGTGGCAGGTATTTGCCACCACAGCGGAGGCATGTACCCCCGATTGGCCCGGTATGACATGGAATGTCTGTAATGGGAATGTTTCCGGATCCTGAAAACCCTGGAGGGATCTGCATTGGATGACCGGATCTTCGATGTCATCGTAGTGGGGGGAGGGCATGCGGGCTGTGAGGCGGCGCTTGCTTCATCGCGCATGGGAGCAAGAACTCTCCTGCTTAACCTTCTTCTTGACAACGCCGCAATGATGCCGTGCAATCCATCGATTGGCGGCCCTGCCAAGGGACACCTCACGAGGGAGATCGACGCCCTCGGCGGAGAGCAGGGTCTTGCGGCGGATGCATCTACGCTGCACATCAGGGTACTCAATACATCAAAAGGGGCGGCTGTGCGAACTCTGAGGGCACAGTGCGACATAAGTGAATATCACCTATGGTACCGGCGGATCTGCGACAGACAGTCAAACCTTTTCGTTATGCAGGAAATGGTCACGAGCCTCTGGATAGAAAGAGGAGTGATAAGGGGGGTCAGAACAGAACTTGGCTCTGTCTACGAGAGCCGCACAGTTGTTCTTGCCGGCGGCACTTTTCTCGGAGGGCGGGTGCACATAGGCCTTTCCAGCTTTGACTCCGGCCCCCTCGGCCAGATGCCTGCCACCAAACTTGGGAAAAACCTTCGGGAGGCCGGACTGCTGGTCGGCAGGCTGAAGACCGGCACCACCCCGAGGATCCATGCCGACAGCGTGGACTGGGGGGGACTGGAACGTCAGGATAGCGCACGGGAGCCCCTCTGCTTCAGCCATTGGGGGACACCGAAGATCCATAATGGATTTGCCTGTCATATCACCCGGACCAATTCAAGGACTCACGATATTATCAGGGGCTCTCTCGACAGATCCCCCCTTTTCACCGGGGCCATAGAGGGGAGGGGCCCGAGATACTGCCCGTCGATAGAGGACAGGGTAGTGCGCTTCCCCGAAAAGGAGAGCCACCTCGTCTTTCTCGAACCAGTTGCCCGTGACTGCCCGGAGATATACATGCAGAACTTCACTACCAGCCTTCCCCTCGATGCCCAGGTAAGGATGGTAAGGTCTCTTCCGGGTTGTGAGAGGGCGAGGATAATGCGTCCCGGCTACGCTATCGAGTACGACTTTCTCCCGCCGACACAGCTCACGCCCTGGCTCGAGGTGAAGAGCGTGAGAGGGTTCTTTTGTGCGGGACAGGTCAACGGGACCTCCGGCTACGAGGAGGCTGCCGCCCAGGGGATAATTGCCGGGATCAACGCTGCTCTCTCCTGCAGGGGGGAAGAACCCCTGGTCATCGACAGGTCAACCGGGTATATGGGGGTTCTGGTGGATGATCTTGTCACCAAGGGGACGAACGAACCGTACCGGATGCTCACAAGCCGATGTGAATACAGGCTTTTGATGAGGCACGACAACGCCGACACAAGGTTCTCCCCCATCGGCAGGAAGCTGGGGCTGATCAGCGACGAAAGATGGAAGGTCCTTCAGGCACGGTGGATGGAACTGGAGAGAGAGTTGGAAAGGCTCCGCAAGACCAGGCTGACACAGACAGGGGTCCTTGATGAGATAATTGGCGGGGCTGGTGCAGGTTCATTCTCGCCGGGTTCCACTGCTGCCGACCTGCTTAAAAGGCCCGGGATCACATGGGAGATGGTCGCGGAGGTGGCACCTCCGGATGGGGATCTTTCCCGGGAGGTTCGCGAACGGGCATCGGTAGAGATCAAGTACGAGGGGTACATATCCCGCCAGCGATCCCAGGTCGAGAGAATGAGAAGAATGGACAAGATAACCATACCGGATGGCATCGACTACGATTCCGTAGGAGGCCTTCTGAACGAAAGCAGACAGAAACTGTCTGCTATCCGTCCCGTGACTCTCGGCCAGGCAGGGAGGATCTCGGGGGTCACGCCAGCGGATATAATGTTGCTTGAGGTCTTCATGGAACACAGGCGGAGGGAAGGGCAGAATGGCCGCAAAAAGCAGGAAACGTAGACACGGGGAAGTCGCGACATTAGGCTCCTTGCTGCTTTCATCCCTCTCCAGGGAGCAGGCCAGGATGATCCAGATGGCCGAGCTCTGCACCCGCTGGTCCGAGGTGGTGGGCCCGCTTCTTGCAGGGAAAAGCGCTCCCGAGTCGCTTCTCGACGGAGCCCTGATGATAGTAGCCGCCAATCCGTCCTATGCTCAGGAGATAGGGATGAGGGGGGGGGACATAGTCTCCCTGGTGCGGGAAAAATGGAGCCTGGAGGTGTCATCCGTCAAAGTCCGGGTGGGAAAGCCCAAAACAGTCCGGAAGTCGGCAGGACCGCGCAGGAAGAGCTCTCCGGTCAAACCGGATCCTGAAGAGATAGCCGCCTGCCGCGACAGGATCGAAGAGATAGTTCCCAGGGATGACATTGCCGAGGGCCTGGCCCGGCTGATGGCCCAGTACCGGAAGAGATTCGGCGGAAAAGAGAGCTGAGAACGCGAAAAAAGGGGGACTCGGGATGCCGGAAGAGAAGAGATCTTTTAATGCGGGACTGGCGATCCTTGGAGCGGCGCTTGCGGTCGGGATGATAGCCTCCTCCTGGCTGGTTTCCAGTACCGTCAGGGACGTGAAGCTTGCCAACCAGACGATAGTGGTAAAGGGGTACGCCCAGAAAGAGGTCAAGTCCGATATCGTCGTCTGGAACGGGCGTTTCACTTCGAGAAACCCGGATCTGGTGACAGCCTACGCCAAGCTTGAAGGGGATCTCAAGGTGGTGCTGGATTATCTCTCCAGAAGCGGAATACCCCGCGAGGAGATCGCTGTCTCCGCTGTAACTACAACGATCCAGAACCGCAAGACCTCCCAGGGGTACGACACGAACGAGATAGAGCAGTATGTCCTTGAACAGACCGTTTCAGTGAGATCCGGAAATGTCGCCCTGGTGTCGGGCCTCTCCAGGGATTCAACCACGCTTATACGGGAGGGGATCGAATTCTTCTCCTATCCGCCCGAGTACTTCTACTCGAAGATCGAGGATATGAAGATACAGCTCCTGGGGGAGGCCACCCTTAACGCCCGGCAGAGAGCGGAACAGCTGGCGGTCAACAGCGGCGGCAAGGTCGGCGCGCTCAGGGCCGCGGCCCAGGGCGTGTTCCAGATCACCCCGCTATACTCGACCGATGTCGATGACTGGGGGAGGTACGACACCACCACCATTGAAAAGGCTGTGAAGGCCGTCGTGACGATACAGTATTCGATAGGACAGTAAGAACAAGGAGGCAGGGAGGGCGAGGGCCGTAAATCGTCAATCGTGAATCGGGAATCGAAGGGTCAAGGGCGGGACGTTAGATGTTAGACGGAAGGGCAAAACAAGGAGGCATACCCTTTCGCCCGCCCGCCGGCGGGCTCGGGGCACCTCCGGCCTTCGGCCTACGGGGCACCAAAAACGAGGCGGCAGGAAAACCTTAAAGAAGGCGTCAGGCATCAGGCTGCAGGCGACAGGGAAGGCGAGGATCAAGGGCGGGAAGTTTATCCCGAGATGAACACAGATGAGTTCAAGATTTTTTAGCGAATCCAGGATTTTGGTCTTGCATTCGCCCCTTCCGTTTACTGTTGACCCCCGCAGGAACCCCG
>DFYG01000174.1 GCA_002382605.1 Synergistaceae bacterium UBA4088
GCCTACTATGTCCCTCTTTCCTTCCCCCATGTAGGCTGCTTCCAGGCCAGTTATCTGGTCCGAGTTCTGGTTGGCCGAGTTGTCGATATAAGCTGTGAGGTAATTCCCGTCGGAAAACCGGAGTGCAACTTCAAAACGGCTTCTATCGGCGTCGATAACTCCGTTATCGGTTATCCACAGGTCAAGAACAGTACGATCCGACAGCCGCAAGTTGATACTGCCGTCGCTGCGGTTTTCTATCCTGTTTCCCTCAACAACAGCGATCGCCCAGCGGCCGTTTCCAGGGATCGTGTCCCACGCGGCTGTAGGATTACCGTCGACAATATCTCGAACCTCGATGGATTCCAGGGTGCCTTCTCCTTCAAGTTCGAGGCGTATGCGGTCATCGATCCTCCCGTCTCCACGTAGATTCTCGTTCCTGCCGGTCAGATCCCTGGGTCCCTTGTCTTGCCAGCGTGCGGAAAGAAGTCTGACACCATATCCGGTATCGGAAGGTTCGATGGTTATGGTCGAGCTGCTCTCGGAGTTATCGATGAACCGGGCTGTCAGGGTAAATCTTCCGCCTCGCGCGATCGCTCCATTGTCTGCCACTGACAGTTCGAAGGCCATTCCCATCACGAAAGGAACCACGGACATACGGCCACTGCTTTCTGTAAGGATGTTTCCGGAGGAATTTTTGACGTGCATCCCCCATACTCCATTGCCCGGGGTCGTATCCCAGGCGAAATCGTTGTCCTCCGATCTGAGCAAAAACCCCGCAAGGGCTCCAAATCCCGAAATATTAACGGTAAACCGGGCATCCGGTCTTCCGTCAGGGTGGCTGATCTCCCCTTCACTCACCAGATCGGCTGGCCCGAAACCATTGAAGGAGAAGTTCTGCACATCCCCCATGGCCGCGAAGGCCCCCGTCGCAAACAATACCAGCATCGCAAGCGATGCCACGATGGATCGAAAAACATTCTGTCTCATTCCGATTCCTCCCGATTTATAAATCAAAAACAGGCAAAAGCATTTCAATTATTTGCCTGTTTTGTATTATAACACACTATCACTTTATAGAAATTGTTTTATTCCGTAATTATTGTTTTACCCAGAAGAAGTGCAACCTGAAGGCCAGATGCTCTTCTCCACGAAAACGAGCATCTCCTCACCTCTGAAATCATCTACGTCCCTGTAGCGGTCAACCCTTCCCTCCGAAAGGACAAAGACCCCGGACATGGTGACACCCGACTTTTCAGCCCAATCCGCAAAATCCCTGTAGGTGAAGAGATGAACGTTGGGAGAATCGTGCCATTCGTAGGGGAGCGTCCCCGTCACAGGCATACGCCCTCTGAGAGCGAAATCGACCCATACTTTCCAGAAGGCGAAGTTGGGGAAGGAGACGGCGCATTTTCTGCCCACCCTGAGCATCTCTTCCAGAATCCCCATTGGGCGGCGCAATGTCTGCAGGGTTTCTTCAAGGACCACGAGGTCGAAACTCTCGTCGGAGAAACCCCGGAGCCCCTCGTCAAGGTCCGACTGGATCACCGGAACCCCCCTGGCGATGCACGAGGCCACAGCTTCCGGATCCAGCTCGATGCCCTGTCCCCGTACGGATCGCGTTTCGATAAGCCGGGAGAGGAGCTCCCCCTGGCCGCATCCAAGATCGAGAACAGATGCTCCTTCCGGGATCTCCTGTTCGAGGATCGCATCCTGCCATCGGGGCATGACAGGAATAGGAGTGTTGCTCTTCCGGCCTGTCCTGTCTTCTTCCACAAAGTTCATTATCGTCTCCTCGGGAACACCGAAGAAATGGGATGCGAAATCGACAAGCTTCAGAGTAGAAGCGACTCTTCCGGGAGTCATGCCCTCTCTCCTCCTTTTTCTATGAATGGCTTCAGAAGCCGGGTGAGGCTATCCTTTTCCACAAGAAAGGCATCATGCCCGCAGGGGGAGGACAAGTCTGCGTAGGCGATGCTTTTCCCCCGCAGAGTGAGGGCCCTGGAAAAATTCCTGCAGGCCCGTGAAGGGTAAAGCCAGTCGGTATTAAAGGAGACGACCAGGACATCGGAGGCGATACGTCCGCAGGCCTCCACCAGGTCGCCGCCGCCCCATCGGGAGGCGTCATAGTGATCCATGGCACTGGATATGTAAAGGTAGCTGTTCGCGTCGAAACGGTCCACGAAGGATCGTCCCTGATGGTTCAGATAGCTTTCAACCTCGTATTTTGCACTGAAGGCTGTGCGCCCTGTCTTTTGCTTGAGCTTCCTGCCGAACTTGATCTCCATTCCCTCATCCGAAAGGTATGTTATGTGGGCGAGCATTCTTGCAGCCGCAAGTCCTGAAGCTGGAATATCGCGGCCGTAATAGTTGCCGCCCTTGAACGACGGGTCGTTCAGAATGGAGTATCTGCCCACGGCGTTGAAGGCGAGTCCCTGCGCGGAAAGACACGGGGCCGCTGCAAGGACGGCCGCTTTTCTCACTCTGTCCGGAAAAGCGAGAGCCCATTCAATGGCCTGCTGTCCCCCGAGAGATCCGCCGACGACGGCATGGAGTCTTTCGATCCCCAATTCGTCCAGGACACGGGCTTGAAGACGGACCCAGTCTCCGACGGTCACCATGGGAAAGGAGAGGCCGTAGGGGCTGCCTGTTTCAGGATCCGGTGATCCGGGTCCGGTCGAACCGTAACAGCTTCCGAGGACGTTCTGGCAGATAACGAAATAACGGTTCGTGTCGAGAGCCTTTCCCGGTCCGATGATCCCGTCCCACCAACCCGGTTTCCCCGCTCTCCACGGCCGGTCGTCTCTCTTCCAGTTCTTGTCCCACCCGGCAGCGTGAGCATCCCCCGAAAGGGCGTGCTCGACGAGGATCACATTGTCCTTCTCAGGGGAAAGATCCCCGTATGTTTCGTATTCCACGTCCACCCCGGGCAATTTCTCTCCGAGCTCCGTCATGAAGGGTTCTTTCCTTGAGAAGAGGTTCATTTTCCGGCACTCCGTCCACCCCACCGAATAGGGATCCGACGGGGTTCCGTATTTTTCATTCACACTCTCCACTGAAATCACCACGCTTTTAGACAGATATTCTCTCTGGCTCCCGAAACCTGCAGACGCAAATTCAGACGGCGGGTGCAAACCCGTACTCGCGGCCCTGGGATAAAAGATCAGACATTCCTCAAAGCCTGATCGATATCCTCGAGAATATCGTCTATGTTCTCGATCCCGATGGAGAGGCGGATCATCTCCGGTGATACGCCGCCTTCACGCTGCTGTTCTTCCGTCAGCTGGCTGTGCGTGGTGCTTGCGGGGTGCAGGGCAAGCGATTTGGCATCCCCGACATTGGCCAGGTGGGAGAAGAGCTCCAGGGATTCGATGAATTTCGCTCCCGCTTCGGATCCTCCCTTTATGCCGAACACGACCATGCCGCCGAATCCCTTCTTGAGGTATTTGCTCGCAACGGCATGAGTCGGATCGTCCTTCACCCCCGGGAATCGAACCCATGCGACTTTAGGGTGATCCTGCAGATGCCCGGCGACTTTCGCGGCGTTCTCCACGTGCCGGTCCATGCGGAAGGGCAGGGTCTCTATTCCCTGGAGGAAGATCCAGGCGTTGTCGGGCGAGAGACAGGCTCCAAGGTTACGGAGCGGCACAGAGCGGTACCGCAAGGCGTAGGCGATCGGGGCAAGTGAGTCCGGAAGGTCGTGGGCCCAGCGAAGCCCGTGATAATTGGGGTCGGGGTCGTTCAGCAGCGGAAATCTTTTATTCCCCTTCCAGTTGAACTTGCCCGAATCCGTGACGATGCCGCCGATCGCCGAGCCGTGCCCCCCGAGCCATTTCGTGAGTGAATTGACCACGATATCCGCGCCGTGTTCGATGGTTCTCAGGAGGTAGGGTGTGGTGAATGTTCCGTCCACGATCAGAGGTATCCCGGCCTCGTGGGCGATCCGGGCGATCTCCTCTATATCGGTGAAGTCCAGGCCAGGGTTGCCGATGGTCTCGATATATACTGCCTTTGTCTTGTTAGTGATGGTTTTCCTGAACCCGGCCGGTTCCCTGGGGTTCACGAATCTTGTGGTGATGCCGAACTGCGGGAAGATGGTGTCGAACATTGTATAAGTGCCGCCGTACAGGTTGTTGGCCGAGACGATCTCATCGCCCTGTCCTGCCAGTGTGATGATCGCGTAATGGATGGCACTTGTTCCCGACGCTGTAGCAACGGAGGCCGCTCCGCCCTCCAGGAGGGTGATCCGGTCCTCGAGGACCGCCACGGTGGGATTGCCGAGGCGGGAGTAGATGTTTCCCTGCTCGCGCAGCGCGAAAAGGTCCGCCGCATGCTTTGTGCTCTTGAACACGAACGAGGTGCTTCGCGAAACCGGGATGCCGCGCGCAAGAGTTCCCGGATCCGGTGTCTGGCCTCCGTGGATAGCCAGTGTCTCGAAACGGTAATGCCTTTTGCCGCTCATTCTGATCCCTCCTTATAGTGTGCTCCCTGTCCTGCCTTTGCTGATACTGACGCACTCATCATTCCGCATTTCAGGCTCGTCCATGCCATCCCTCCGTTCAAAAAACATAAAAAAACCGGGATCCTCCTGAAATAGGGGATCCCGGTCCAGAAAAAGCGGCAATGTGCGGTCAATCGCCGAGTTCTCCTGGAGGAGATCCGCTGACGTTGCACATCATCATGCCGCACATCATCATGCTGTTCGTCCTTGCTGCCGTCATGGGAGGTCCCCTCCTTTCCCTCGTAATAAAAAACCTCTCCCCGGGTACGGGAAGAGGCTGGTTAACGTATTGAGCCTCGACCATCTTCCAGGGTTTCCTGCAGGAGTTGGCACCGTTTTGCTTTCGCAATGGTTGCCGCGGCTTCTTCGGGCCTGTCCCTCCGCCGCTCTGGATGGATCGATGTCATATAAAGTTTATGGCGGGTATTGTAATTATCCCCGCTGAAAATATTTCGCAAGACCTTATCAGTAATCTGACCGGGTGTCAATGGGAACTCTTGTCCAATTGTCGCCGGACAGCGATAATGTCNNGTCACCCCTTAAGGGGACAGCGAAAATGTCACCCCTTAAGGGGACAGGGTAAGAGCAGGATCATGAAGGAGTCACTGTCCTCTTCCGGTAGCGGCTCTCCATAGCTCCATGAATTCTGGAAGCTGTTCCGGAGGCGGGACGCGAAGTCTTACGCTTTCGGGACCGAGCCCCTCGAAGCAGGTTCCGGATTCAGTTCTTATTCCATGATCCATCAGAAGATCGTAAAGATCTTCCCCGACCGCGGCGGAAGAAACCAGGAGTATGGGGACCTGTGGATGGGTTGCGGCGACCGAGAAGCCGGGAGTGCCTGAGATGGTCTGCACAACCTTCTCCTTGACCGTCCTCACAGCTTCTATCGAGCGGTGAGAGAACTCCTCATCGCGCAGGGATGCAGTCGCCAGGTCAATGGCAATGCTGCTCACGGAGAATGGGGGTGCGACCTTCCGGATAAAACGTCGCGCTTCCGGGTCGCGGACAACAGCGTAACCGGTCCTTATTCCAGCCAGCCCTCTTCCCTTGGAGAAGGAGCGAAGGACGATAATGGAGCTATGTTTAAGCATTATTCCCGACTCCCGGACGGGGAGGAAATCTCCGTAGGCTTCGTCTATGACGAGAAGGGAACCCTGCTTCCTGCAGGCTTCTGCCAGAGGCTCGATCTCCGGCAAAGGCGGAACCTGTCCCGTTGGATTGTGCGGCCGGTCGAGATAGACGATGGATTCATCTCCGGTCATTGCCTCGATAAGGGATGCGAGATCAAGCGTGTAATCCGGAGGGCTCAGGGGAACGGTCCTGTAGGATGCTCCTGCGAACTGAAAGTGCATGGAGGCGTCGGGAAATTGCGGGGAGGCTCCCAGAACCTTTGCTCCGGGTGCGCAGAAGGTTCTGGCCAGGGAGATGATCAGACCTATTGACCCAGTGCCGAATATTACCTCTTCCGGGGCGAACGCTCCATTCCATGAATCGGACAGAGCTTTTCTGAAGGGGAGGTTATCCCCGGGGTATACGCAAGGATCCTTGAATTTGCCGGCAGACAGAATTTCCCTTACGCATTCTGGAGAGCCCATGGGGTTGGTTCCGAGAGAACAGTCCACTTTCACGGGACGCTCCTCATGGAAGGTTGCGTATTCGACGAATTCCATCTCCCTGACGGGTTTTGGCATATGCTCTTTCCAGTGCATCTCTTCACCTTCCATTATCCGGAGTTGACAGCAATGATAGCAGAAAAGCAGGGGAGTGAAGCAAAACCCGGGAGTCAGGCGTCATACTGCGGAGACAGGGAGGGCGAGGGCCGTAAATCGTCAATCGTGAATCGGGAATCGAAGGATCAAGGGCGGGACGTTTATCCCGAGATGAACACAGATGAGTTCAAATTTTTTTAGCGAATCCAGGATTTTGGTCTTGCATTCGCCCCCACCGTTTACTCCCGCAGGAACCCCGGGACTTCGTGTTGACCGTTGACCGTTTACGCCTTTTAGGTTCCTTCACCGCGGAGGACGCAGACAAGGTTACGGAGTTTCTGCGGGAGAAGTGCAAGAGAGAGGGGCTTTTTTTGTAATAAACAAACTTGGAACCAAGACAAAACCCCTTTTCACCGCAGACGAAGTTTGGGGTTGTTTTGGCCTTGATCCTAACCCAAAAATAGTTTTTGAATTTCTCTGCGGCCCTCCCGCAGAAACCCCGGGACCTTGTCTGTGACCTCTGTGGTGAAAAGGTCCGTGACTTGTAACTTGTAACTCGTGACTCGGGAATCGTGAATCGGAAGTTCAAACACATATCTCTACCCGATCGTTATGCTCAGGCACCTTGTCACGTGTCACGCCTTTGCGAACCCTTCCCCGTATTGTCGGGGCAGAAGGGTAATGGTACCATTGAATACACCAGGGAAGAGAGCTCAGGCCCCCAGGTCCGCGAGGGGGAACTCAATAGATCAGAAGGAGGGACGCAGATGTCCGACTATCACGAACCGGTAGAGGAACTGACGGAGGAAGACAGGAATATCAGCAGGGCTTTGCGAAGCCTGAAGGAAGAGATCGAGGCTGTCGACTGGTATCATCAGCGGGCCTCAGCCACCACGGACGATTCCATCCGCGAGATCATCATTCACAACAGGAACGAAGAGATAGAGCATGCATCGATGATGCTCGAGTGGCTCAGGAGAAAGATGCCTGCTTTTGACGAGGCCTTGAGAACATACCTGTTCACGGAAGCTCCGATCACCCAGGTTGAGGCCGCTGCCGCCGGAGGAGCCCGGCCGGCCGGGAAAACGGCCGCATCGGGTCTCGGGATCGGAAGCCTCAAAGGGCAAAATTAGAGGATACGCAAAAAAGGAGGACGACCGAAAATGGATATGCTGAAACGTTCCGTATCTCCGATAACCGAACAGGCCTGGGACGTGATAGACGATCAGGCGAGCAAGGTCCTGAAAAGCAGGCTTTCCGCCAGAAAATTCGTCGATGTTTCCGGCCCGCACGGATGGGATCATGCGGTGGTTTCCACAGGCCGTCTCGAGATCTCTCCCTATGAGGGGAGCAAGGATGTGCGCTGGGGGGTCCACCTCGTCCAGCCCCTCGTTGAGACCCGCGTGACCTTCGAGATGGACCTCTGGGAGCTTGACAACGTCATCAGGGGTGCAAAGGATCTGTGCCTTGATCCGGTCATCGAGGCCGCCAACAAGATTGCCGAATTCGAGGAGAATGCCGTCTACAACGGCTTCGACCCGGCATGCATAGTCGGCCTTTCTCAGGCCGGAGCCGAGCAGACTGTCTCCCTTTTGACGGGAAAACCTGGAGAGATGATGGCCGGCCTTTCCGAGGCGACAATGCTTTTGAACAAGAATGCCATCGATGGTCCCTTCGTACTCGTGGCCGGACCTCAGCTCTGGCAGACCATAGAGGTTCTCGGGGAGGGATATCCGCTCAAGAAGCGTGTTTCGTCCCTGGCGGACGGCGGAACGATCCTGTCCCCGCACATCGAAGGGGGATTCCTGGTCTCCTCGCGCGGTGGGGATTTCGAGCTTACCCTTGGGCAGGATGTCTCGATCGGCTACGAATCCACAATGGATGGCAAGGTCTGCCTCTTCATGGCTGAATCTTTCACCTTCAGGGTGATAGAGCCGAACGCGGTAGTGCCGCTGGGAATTTAAAAGCCGTGAATCGTGAATCGTGAATCGTGTGGAAAGGTCGTTTCGGGGAGGTTCGGACAGGAGATCGGGAGATTGATGTGATGGTAAAAAAAGGGGAGCGCTTTCGAAAAGGATGCCGCTCCCTTTTGTCGCCCGGGAACTGCCAGTTTTTCAACGGTTCATGGTTGTCTGTGTTCTTACATGGTCTTAACATTGAACAGTGCGATTCTTTTTAAATGCCGTGTCCCGCAACTGCAATATCAGAGTCATCCGTGATGGCGGAAGAGCAAAGGTTGAACCAGGGGGGGTAAACATGCAGCTTAAACCCCAACAGAAAATAGTCCTGATATACATGGCCGTTGCCGTGATATGGATATTCTTTTCCGATGCCCTGGTGGCAACCCTTTTCGATGAACCTGGAGTGATCTCGGCCCAGCTCTACAAGGGCCTGATGTTCGTTCTCGTTACGGGCGTTCTGCTTTACTTCCTGGTGGACAGGCACATCTCGATCATCGAAAAAGCGCATGAAGATCTCATCGCAAGCTACGAACAGACCATTCTCGGCTGGGTGCAGGTCATGGATCTGAGGCACAAGGAGACAAAGGATCACGCCGTCCGCGTGGCAATGATGGCCGCAGAGCTGGCCAGATTGTCCGGTGTCCCGAAAAAAAGCCTGGAGGAGGTCCGGCGGGGCGCCGTTCTTCACGATATCGGCAAGATCGGCATCCCGGACTCTATACTCACCAAGCCCGGCAAGCTCGATGTCCGCGAGTGGGAACAGATGAAGAAACACCCCGTAATAGCGTACGAACTGCTCTCTTCAATAAATTACCTGAAGCCTTTGGCGGACATTCCCTACTGCCATCACGAGAAATGGGACGGAAGCGGCTACCCCAGGGGATTGAAAGGTAACGAGATCCCCCTTACCGCAAGGATATTCGCCGTGGTCGACGTATGGGAGGCGCTGATCTCTCCAAGGGTCTACAGACCTGCCTGGTCTGAAGAGGATACGCTCAGGCATATTGCGAGTCAGTCTGGCAGCCATTTCGACCCGGAGATCGTCCGTATCTTCCTCGACAACTTCGAACTTCTTAAAAAAACTGTGCCCCTGGAACCGATACAGGAACCGGGACAGGTCCCCATGTCAGGGGAATGATCTGTGCCGCGGTGGAAGCCCGCCCCCCTTGGGATCCGGGGAACCTGAGAGGTTTTGAAAAAAGATCCGGAGGTGTCTTATGAGGACAGCTGACAACAGGATGCCGGAACCTTGCGGAAGCTCCGGCCCNNGCGGTTTCACCCGGTCATGGCTGTGCGGCGAATGACCATACATCAGGATCTTGCAGGAGGTCCAGCCCCGGCCCGTATTCTCTTCTTGAAGCGGATGACTCCGTGCTTGTCGTTATCGACGTACAGGATATTTTCCTGGACAAACTGCCGCATGCTGAAAGCGAACGGCTGCTGAAAAGCATATGCTGGCTCACAATGCTTGCCCTGTGGAAACAGATCCCGCTGGTCGTCACCGCCGAAGAAAGCAGCGATCAGCCGTTGGCCCATGAGCTTGCCCAAACGCTTCCCGCAGGCACGCCCGTTTTCGACAAGGTCTCGTTCGGTCTTGCCCACCAGCCCGACATACTTGCCGCCGTCGAGCGGACAGGCCGCAAAACGGCTGTTCTGGTAGGCCTGGAGACAGATGTCTGCGTCATGCACTCTGCCCTTGGGCTGCTTGAAAAGGGCTACCGAGTGGCGGTGGTCGCCGACGCGACCGGGTCGCCTGCCCCCGGACAGGAGATGGGATTGAACCGCATGAAAAGCGCGGGAGTCGTGATCGTCGACCAGAAAGGCCTCTTCTACGAATGGCTGCG
>DFYG01000105.1:0-1512 GCA_002382605.1 Synergistaceae bacterium UBA4088
CAGAAAGGACCTCTCAGTGAAGGAGCGTCTGTCGACACTTGAGGATCTGTCGGCCTTTATCAACAAGGGAGGCAGGATCCGTCTTGCCTGCTCGGAGGAGTTCGCCACGCGACCGGACGCTCTTCCGGCCTTTGAGTCCGCCTACGGCTTCAAACTCGGAAAGGAAAGCCTTCTCATACTTTCCGGCGGCAACACTGCACAGACGGAGCAGGCAGCATCTCTGGGCCGCGATGGTGTCAACGCAGCGATGTCTTACGGAACTGACGGAGGCATAGCCGCCCTTAACCTTCTGGTGCTGGAGGATTCCCTCGGAGTTCAGCCTGTTTACGAACCCGCTCCGATCATCCGGAAGGGAACTCTCGACAAGAGCCCTGTCATTGCCGAGATCCTGAACCCGGTATTCGAGGGACTTGATCTGGTGACTCTCCAGACGCTCAACGGCAGAATAGCGGTCGAGGGGCAGGACCCGGCCCGCGTGGCGGAAGACCACCTGCGTTCCAGGGGTTTTATCAAATAAGGACGTACAGGATATATGGAAAGGCACAGGGGAGGTGAACCTGTAACCCCTGAAGGGCGCGACAGGGTCATAATGGCCGGTTCGCTGTTGATGTTGCTGGCCCTCTCTCTCCTCCCCTTTCTCATAATAAGGGAGACACGAATATCCCCCCCCCACGGAGTGTCTGTTTTCACGGCCTTGAGGATCACCCCACTGGCAGTGATCGCAGGGCTCGTCGGAGCTTCGTTTGTTTCGTCTGGCCTCAGGAACAGACATTCGCGTACAATCGCTTCGGCATCCATTTCCCGGGCCCTTATCCTTGTCATCCTCTGGCAGGCCGGTGCTTCGGCTGCCCGCATGTCCGGTCCTGATCTTCCTTTCGCAAGGATATCCCCCGGCTCCGGAGCATGGCTCTCGCTGCTCGGTGCATTTATGGTCATGTCCTCATGCCGGAGCGCGGCCCGCCGGGAGAAACTTTTCACTATTTTTTGCCTGGGCTTTTACGCTGCTTTGGTGATGCTGGTCGCTTCCGGAGGGCTCAACGATCTCTCTTTCATGGTGGAATTCTTTAACCGGAGCGGCCGCTTCAGGCAGGAACTGCTTCGCCATGTTACCCTGGCCCTTTCGGCCGTGAGCATAGGCCTTCTTCTGGGATTCCCGCTCGGATTAACGGCTTTTCGCAGGAAACGTCTTCGCACGGCTATCCTTTCCACGGCCAACACCCTGCAGACCATCCCCAGCCTTGCCCTTTTCGGCCTTCTGATAGCGCCCCTGGCATGGGCAGCCCGTTCGTTCCAGCCGCTGGCTACCCTGGGGATAGGCGGCATCGGCTGGGCCCCGGCCCTTATAGCTCTCGTGGTCTATTCACTTCTGCCGGTGATCAAAAACACCATCTCCGGATTCTCCATTATCGACCCGAGCATCATAGATTCGGGTCTGGGGATGGGAATGAGCAGGAAACAGCTTTTCTTCAGAGTGGAACTGCCGCTGGCGATGCCGGTCATAATGACCGGCGT
>DFYG01000105.1:1651-6257 GCA_002382605.1 Synergistaceae bacterium UBA4088
GCGTTTTTCCTTATAGGTGTATTCGCGACCCTTATGGCTGCAGAACCTCTCTGGGAAATCATTTTCCGGTTCATTTTCCCGGGACAGCTTTCCGTCATTTACGAACGCTCCAGCATGATCCGGCTTGCTGGTGAACATTTGGCTCTCGTCGGTCTCTCTTCCGCTCTTGCAACGATCCTGGGGGTTTCGGGCGGGATACTGGTGACGAGGAAAGGGGGCCGGGATTTCATACCGGTAGTGGATGATATAACATCCATCGGGCAGACATTCCCCCCCGTGGCGGTTCTTGCGCTTGCGGTACCATCTCTCGGATTCGGGTTTCGCCCCGCCCTGTTCGCACTCTTGCTTTACGGACTTATGCCGGTTTTACAGAACACCGTGACGGGGCTCCGCTCCATCGACCCCGAGATTCTCGACGCAGCACTGGGAATAGGGATGCGCCCGGCGCAATCGCTTTTCAAGGTGGAACTTCCTCTCGCGTTGCCGGTGATCATGGGCGGGATCCGCACATCAGCCGTGATATCCGTCGGAACAGCCACAATTGGGGCGACTATTGGAGCGGGAGGCCTGGGAGCTCCGATCATTTCAGGGCTTATCTCCCAGAATCCGGCGCTGGTGCTTCAGGGAGCCCTGTCAGCCGCGATGCTTGCGGTGTTGGTGGACAGCCTGCTGGGACGGTTGGAAGAAGTACTGTCTAAAGGGCGCTGAAGCGTTATAATGACATAGGAGTGAGTTTTTTCGGCAGGGGGCAAGACAATGATACCGGAAACTGAAAAACAGCAAAATCTGGCGGTTCTGATAGACGCAGACAATACTTCGCCGTCCATCATCGATAATCTCTTTGCCGAGATCGCCAAATACGGCATCTCCAGCGTAAAGAGGATATACGGGGACTGGACCTCGCCCTATCTCAAGGGGTGGAAGGAGGTCCTGCTATCGTATGCCATTCACCCGATCCAGCAGTTCCACTACACGGTCGGGAAGAACGCGACCGACAGCGCCATGATCATCGACGCGATGGACCTCCTGTACTCCAACCGCTTCGACGGTTTCTGCCTGGTGTCGAGCGACAGTGACTTCACCCGCCTGGCGACACGTATCCGCGAGGGTGGCGTAACGGTCTATGGATTCGGCAAGAAAGGGACACCGAACGCATTCGTCAGCGCCTGCGACAAATTCCTGTACACAGAGATCCTGGGTAAGGAAGATGAGGAAGAACCAGGACGGCCAGCAGATGAGGGGCCTGTTACCAAGAAACCCCTGGAACCCAAACTCCTCAGGGGGGACACCAAGCTGGCAACCCTGCTCCGCAACAGCGTTGACGCTGTCGCGGACGAGGATGGATGGGCGGCCCTTGGGAACGTAGGGCAGCATATTTCCAACCAGTCTCCTTCTTTTGACTCCAGGAACTACGGATTCAGAAAACTGAGTTCGCTGGTTAAGGCCACGGGACTTTTCGAGGTTGAAGCAAGGGCTGTGGACAACGAATCAGGGAACAAGGCAATTTTCATCCGCCATAAACAGGGCAAGACCAGGAGAGGTTCCAAGAGCTGAAGATCCTTCTTTCTAGATATTCTGAAGAGGAAGCGGAGCTACAAACCTTGAGCTTACGGCTGCACCCTTTTCCTTTTTGCTCCTGAGAAACCAGTCCATCCAGTATCGGGCCTCTTCAGCATCGTCGAACTCGAATGAGAACTCGGGGCGATCCTTGTCTTTGACCCTGAAGTCAAGAGAATCCGGGTCATCCGCAGAAGGTGAAACGGAAAGGATATCGTCAGATCCGTAAAGCCTCAGGGGTTCCCTGGAGCTTTCGCGGAAAGCCGAAGTCAGGTTTTTTTCATCAACCATGAGGATCCCCCCCTCCTCGTTGAGGAGAAACCCCTCAGTCGGAGCAAATCCTTCGTAAAAGTAAAAACCTTCACCGGGCCAGGACTCGGACTCCTTAAGGGAAGGCGAGCACGATCTTCCATTGCCCTGGTCTATCAGGAACCAGTCCCTGTTGCTGGCAGGTATCTCCTCCACCCCGAATTTGACCCCTCCTGTACCTCTTTTTACGATACAGGTATCTCCGGGAACGAAATTATCCATTTTCAGGGAAAAGATCTTGCGCCCTCTCTCCACGAAGATCCTGCTCTGGTTCCTCTCTGTGTCCGAGAGGACAACCCCGTCCGTGGGGAGATCGACCACTTTGTCCGGCCGGAAATCCTTTATCTCCAGATGTTTGCCCTTTCGGAAGAAAACAGCAATGAGCCGGTCCGGATCCTGCTCCACGATCCGGGCCATGTTGACGAACCTGGTCATCGTGAACCTGTTTCCGGACATTCCAAGGTTCTCCCGGATGTATGAAGAGGCTTTTTTCCTGTTTCTCCGGAAGTCGAAAAATGCCCAGACAATGACAAGAGTAATAATGAGGGCTGAAAAAGCAAAAAAGCGGAAAAGGCTTGCCATAACGGCGTTCACTCCTTTGATGAAAAACGGGCACTCCGCTTCGCGGGATGCCCGCTGCCCTGAAGCAACTGAAAAGTCGCTCCTACTTCATCTTTTCAAGAACCAACTTGTAACCGTCAGCCCCGTAATCCAGGCACTTCTTTACACGGCTTATCGTGGCGGTACTGGCCCCGGTCTGCTGCGCGATCACGGGGTAGGTCTCGCCATCGTTAAGGCGTCTTGCAACTTCGAGCCTCTGGGCAAGAGCGCGTATCTCGCCTATCGTAGCTACGTCTTCCAGAAAATCGTAAACCTCTTCGCTGGATTTGAGCGTAAGGATGGCTTTTGCCAGCTGCTCGGTAAGAGCATCTTTCCATTTTTCGGACATTAGGGTTCGCCTCCTTTCGGTCCAACTTTTCAGCGTCACTCCTCAATGGATCCGAATTGAGGCTCCAACGATGAAAGAAATGCACTATATCCGGGGCTATCTTTCACGGATCTTACCGCAGCAGAACGAATTATATCACTTCAACGAGTCCTGAGCATCATCTTGTTAGTATTTCATTATTTCAGCATATTGTCAAAACCGTTAACTCAAGTCAAAACTCTCCCTGAAAAGCGATATCACCAAACAGAGGAACCTCTTGAGTCTCTTCAGTCGATCCCGAGAAATTCAAGAAAAACAGCCGGGTCGACACCCCTGTAAGGGACAAGGGAACTCCCTGCAACATTTATGGCGTTCTCCGGGCAGAACGACAGACATCTCTGGCAAAAAACACAGGCATCCCCGAAATCAGGCGTTCCAGCCATGGAAATGTTCCCAACGGGGCAAAGCTTCTCACAAAGACCGCAGCGGGAGCATTTGTCACTGTCAGCGGCAAGGGGGAATTTTCTCCGTACTGACCGCCAGGCCGCACCGCTGGAGCAATAACCGATCTTCCTGATGATATCAGAGAAGATCGGAAAACTCGACCAGGACGACCTTCCTTTCAGGAGGTCACGAGCAAAGGAAGCGGCATTTGCAAGACCACTCAGGCGGATCCGGGCATCCTTTTCGCCCTCAGGCTCTTTCCTGGAGTAGTTGGACGGCATCCTTATCTCCCGGGCACCTATGGGACGATAACCTTTCCGGACAAGCGTTTTTTTGAGGGGACCGACGATACCGCCGCTTAAACCTGCGAGGGTGTCGACCATGAAGACTTTCTTCCCTCTTCCATCGGGAAGATCCTCAATGAACTTCCAGACAAAAGGGTAGGCAGTGAACATGGCGACTGGAAAGGCCAGACCTAACGTATTTGCGTTGACGGAGTCTTCGGGCGTGCTCCTTTCAAGGGGGCGGAGTGCCGTCGAGACTCCCCCATCAAGGAGGACATCAGCGATCTCCCGCGCCACTGTCCATGTGTTGCCCGAACCTGAAAAAACATAGATGATCACCGGCTCTCCAAGCAAAAAACACACTCCTTTCCCTCCAGCTGATCTTCCGATCATTTTACCGGGTCTTAAGGCATCAGAGTAACCGCTAGTAATTCCTGGAAGTAATCTTTTTTTGCAGGGTCATCCTTTTTGACAACTTGTGCGGAAGGTGCTAGTATTATTTAAAATATCATGAAAGGAAACGAGGTCACGCAGTATGAGAGATAATCCTATTCGGCTTGTCTTCATGGACGGAGTGCCACACTGGCGCCTTCCTGAAGGCGATTTCCTGAAGGCCGACACATACGATGGAAAGATCGTAGAACCACGGATAAGACTCAAAAGCTCCTGCACCCCCTGGTAGGGGAACAGGACTGGAGTTTTAAAGAATCCGATCCTTCGGGAAAAATAATAAGGGAACGATGGCTGAGCCATCGTTCCCTTATTCGTATCGCAGAGCCTCTATCGGGTTGAGCAGCGATGCCCTCCAGGCAGGGTAATAACCGAAGGACACCCCGACCAGCGCGGAAAACCCGAAAGCAAGCACAATTGAGAACGTCGATATCTCCACAGCCCACCCAAACCCGTTTGAAATGGCCATCGCACCCCCGACACCAAGCAGGATACCCAAAAACCCTCCCACCAGTGAAAGCATCAGCGCCTCAACCAGGAACTGGAGCCGAATGTCTATGGTCTTTGCTCCCAGTGCCATGCGAATACCTATCTCGCGTGTCCTTTCGGTCACCGAGACCAGCATGATGTTCAT
>DFYG01000079.1:0-1039 GCA_002382605.1 Synergistaceae bacterium UBA4088
CAAGAGGCGATAGGCAATACTCCCATGGTCCATCTCTCGCGAATTGCTGCGCATTACGGGGTTGAGGGGAACATTTTCGCGAAGATGGAGTATTTGAACCCCGGATTCAGCAAGAAGGATCGAGTCGCCCTGCAGATGATCGAAGAAGCCGAATCAACGGGATCACTCAAAAAAGGCCAGCCCGTAGTAGAGCTGACAAGCGGGAACACCGGCACCGGGCTTGCCATTGTCTGCGCAGTGAAGGGTTACCAGTTTATAGCCTGCATGTCGAAGGGCAATTCCACAGAACGGGCGCGGATGATGAAAGCGCTTGGCGCGGAGGTCGTACTTGTGGACCAGGCACCTGGCTCGGTCAAAGGGCAGGTTTCCGGTGAAGACCTGGCTCTGGTTGAGGAAGCGGCGAAAAAGATCACGCGGGCGCGCGGGGCATTCCGTGCCGATCAGTTCAGACTGGAAGCCACTGTCCATGCCCACGAACTGCATACCGCGGCAGAGATGTGGGAGCAGAGTTCCGGGAACATAGACGTATTTGTCGATTTTCTCGGAAGCGGCAGCACATTCCAGGGATGCGCCATGGCGCTGAAGAAACTTGACAGATCCATCCGCTGCTACGTGGTTGAGCCTTCCAGCGCTGCGGTCTACGCGGGAATGCCCGTCGCCGGTGGTTCCCATAAAATTCAGGGAGGCGGCTACAGCATGAACCTTCCGCTGGTGGACAGGGCGCTTATCGACGGATTCATCCAGATCTCCGATGAGGAAGCAACAGAAACGGCGAGGGATCTCGCGAAAACAGAAGGGGTGTTTGCGGGTTTCTCATCCGGCGCCAACGTGCGCGCCGCCCTGAAACTGCTCAAAGGGCCAGAACGCGGAAAGAACATCGCCTTGACTCTCAACGACAGCGGTCTGAAATATCTCAGCACAGACCTTTACGAGGATCTTTGATCAGCGATAATTATCCGTCGCGTACTTCTCTTTAACACATGGAGATATTACCTCCGGGATGATCCAAAGCTGCGATATCTATGAAAAAAGGTGAACG
>DFYG01000079.1:1045-3176 GCA_002382605.1 Synergistaceae bacterium UBA4088
GCACTTGCGGTCTCAGATCCCAAGGGCCCGCTGCAGGTCCTTTATCTCCATGGCATGCGCCTCGGCTGTTTCGAGTCTTATCATTCCGTCTCTGACAAGCCCGGCAAGGTTTTGTTCGAAAGTGTACATCCCGTCAGCGGAACCGGTCTGCATTATGGTCCGCAGATGCTGCGTTCCGCCCAGGCGGATCCTGTTCCTGACGGCACTTGTTCCTAAAAGCATTTCCGTGGAAAGGATCCTGCCCCCTCCAATTTTTGGCAGCAACTGCTGGGAACATATCCCGAGCAGGGTATTGGAAAGTTGCGCCTTTATCTGGTCCTGCTGTGCCGCCGGGAATACATCGACGATACGGTCGACAGTGCCGGGAGCATCCCTGGTGTGCAGTGTCGCCAGCACAAGGTGTCCGGTCTCCGCGGCCGTTACAGCAAGAGAGATGGTTTCGAGATCTCTCATCTCTCCGACCATAATGATATCCGGATCCTGGCGAAGCACTTTTGAAAGGGCATGGTGAAAGCTTTGGGAATCCTTACCGATCTGCCTCTGGTTGATAAGCGCCTTTTTGGAATGAAAGGCATACTCCACCGGGTCTTCCAGGGTAACAATATGAACGTTTCTTCTATGATTGATGTATTCGATTATTGAAGCAAGAGTGGTGGATTTGCCGGTCCCGGTTGGGCCTGTCACGAGTAAAAGGCCGCTGGTGCTGTCTGCCAGCTTTTTGATGATGCCCGGAAGCCCGAGTTTGCCTATCTCGGGAATGGCCGATTTGATATGTCTTACGCTCAGCGAAGGGAAGTCCATTGAAAGGAACGCATTCATCCGGAACCTTTCTCCGTTGCGTGACGAATAGGCGAAGTCGATCTCCCGTCCTTTAAGGACCTCCTCAAACTTTTCTCTCCCAAGGAGTTGGGTAATAAATTGTCCGATATCCTTATCGGTGATCGGGTCCATGTTTTCCGCAACGTGGAGCTTCATATTGTCAAGGCGGAAGATCGGGGGGCAGCCAACCTTGAGATGGGCGTCGCTCGCCTTTATATAGCCCATGTTCTGAAGAAAAAGATCCCCATCAAGTCGCGGGAATTGGAGCGCTACTGTCGGGAAATTGAAAAGTAGAGGCTTTTCGGGAACTTTGGGTGTTTCTTCAGGTGTCTCCTCGATCTCTTCCCCCCAGGGGAACCCCCCGATCACAACGATGGGTTCATCATTCTTCGGCTTTTCCATCTTGTCCTCCTTTTGCCATATCCCGGCCGACCTGTGAAGCATTGCATTTCCCTCTTTGGCCTTGACTGCTTTTCGGTTAACACCTGACAATATCTCATCGTAAAATTAACGATAAATGTATTTGTCGATCAGCTTATTTATACCTGAAAACGATCCAGAATTCAACGAGTACTCTGCCGGCCTGACGGGAATGCGGAAGAATGTCAGCCCTGCCGTTTGAAAAACACTACACCCAGCGGCGGCACCACAATGGAAATGGAATTATCATATCCGTGGTATGGTATCGGTCCTGAATCCACCCCGCCCATGTTCCCCTGGCCGGCCCCGCCGTAAGTAACCGCGTCGCTGTTGAGTATCTCCTGCCAGCAGCCGCCTGCCGGAACCCCGACCCTGTAGTTGTGCCTTGGAACGGGAGTGAAGTTGCAGACCACAAGAACCTGGTCCGTCTGCCCGGAGTCAAGCCGTAAAAAACTGATGACGCTGTTCCCCCGGTCCCTGAAATCGACCCAGCGGAATCCTTCCTGTCTGGTATCCATCTGGTGAAGGGCTGGTTCATTCCTGTAGATGCCGTTGAGGTCCTGCACCCAGCGCTGGAGGCCCCTGTGAGCAGGGAATTCCGTCAGATGCCAGTCCAGGCTGGCATCGTGGTTCCATTCACTCCATTGGCCGAACTCATTGCCCATGAAAAGGATCTTCTTTCCGGGGTGCCCGTACATGTACCCGTAAAGAAGGCGGAGATTTGCAAATTTCTGCCAGTCGTCCCCCGGCATCTTTCCTATCAGTGATCCTTTGCCGTGGACAACTTCGTCGTGGGACAGGGGGAGGGCGAAGTTCTCCGAAAAGGCGTACCAGATGCTGAATGTCAGTTTATCGTGGTGGTAACTACGGTAGACAGGGTCTGTGGACATAT
>DFYG01000005.1 GCA_002382605.1 Synergistaceae bacterium UBA4088
CTGATCGCTTCGGGATCCTGGGGGTTGCCAGCAAGCATTCTTGCGATTTCCCATATCCTCTGATCATGGTCGACTTCAAGAACGCGACTGAGATCTCCATCCCTCTCTACCTTGAAATGTTGATCGGCGAGAGCTGCTATCGAAGCTTCGTGGGTTATCAGAATGACCTGACATCGGAGGGAAAGTTTCTTGAGTGCATAACCTGCAAGTACGGCCGCACGCCCTCCAAGCCCTGCCTCGACCTCATCGAAGACCAGGACATCCGGAAGCATTTCGTCCGTGGAAGCGATCTGGAGTGACAGCAGGATCCGGCTTAATTCCCCTCCGGAAGCGATCTTTGCCACAGGCCCTTTGAGATGTTTCCCGTCGGTCAGAAAGAAGGATATATCATCTGCCCCGCTATGTCTTACTTTCTCAAGGGGGGAAAGCGAGATGCCAAAACGCAACCCTTCCATTGCAAGGGTCGCGAGGGTCCCGTTCACAGATTCTTCAAGTTTGACGGCTGCAGATTTTCGGGACTCCCTCAGAGAAAGGGCCCGGGAAGAAACCTCATTTTTGAGTCTGAATGACTCTTCCTGGAGTTCCGCGAGAACAACACGGCTTTCCCGAAGCCATTCCATATCTGACTTTAATTTTTCCGCATGATCCATGAGATCTTCTACATTGTCTACTTTCGCGAAGCGCATCAATTTTTTGAGGGAGCCGAGGCGTGATTCTAGAGTTTCATAGGAGTCTTTAAGTTCCTGATCACTCTCCTTCGAAAATTGATTCTTTAGAGAAACTTCGATATCCTGGATCGAGCCAAGCAATCTTTCGATTGCCGCGTCAGTTTCTGACCCTTTAGCAACAAATTGTCGTAACTCGCCACATAGAAGTTCAATGGATGAGGAAAGTCCCTCTCCAACGGCCCCTCCTGTCAGTCTGTCGTATATGGATCTGATCTTCATTTGTCTTTTAAGAGAGGTTGAAACCCTGTTCATTTCGTTTTCCCATTCGGTCTCACAGCCGGGCTTAAGGTGGAGGCTGGAATACTTTACGAGGAAAGATTCACCTTCCTGGTGTCTGTTTTCTATCTCTCTTCTGTGCCTTGTCATATCAAGCAGTCTTCTTTCCTTTTCCAGGGCCGAGGTTACGGCCTGGAAAAGCCCTGCCTTGATATCTCTCAATTCCTTTCCCCCGCTGTTGTCCAGAAGTTCTACCTGCTGTCCGGCATCCAGTAGTTCCAACTGTGCGAACTGGCTCTGGATCGCGATAATGCTGGAAAGTGCGGTATTCAGCGTATTAAGAGGGATAGGCCTGTCCTGGAGATAGGTTTTTGCCCTGCCTCCGGAAGAAACAATCCTCTTGACGACAATAAAACCCTCCTGTGGCTGAAGGTCTTCAGGCAGTGAAGGGACCGGTTCGTCCATTTCAAGTACAGCCTGTACCTCGGCCTCCTCGACTCCAGCACGAATGATCGAGGACTGTGCTCTCTTTCCGCTTACCAGTTCAAGCGCCCGGACAAGGCTGCTTTTCCCGGCCCCGCTTTCTCCTGTAACAGCAATGAACCTGCCCCGGAAGTGCAGTGAGGCATCCCTGATACCCCCTACATTTTTAACGATAAGTTCGGAAAGCATTCCCTCACTCCTTAATGCCGCCCGTGGTCCGGTGCCCCCACTGGAATTTTTCCTGAAGAAGCGTAAAGTACTCGTTTTCTGGAAGAGTAATTATCCCGACCTTTTTTTCCGGGTCTATGGAAATAGAAATGCAGTCTCCAGGGAGAAGTTCGTACCCGAGCTGCCCGTCCTGGGTCAACATGATCTCTCTGTGCTGCCCCTCGGGAGTTATCGTGATGGTGTCCGATTCACTCAGAACCATTGGCCTGGAATAGAGCGTATGAGCGCAAATGGGAGTTAGTATCATGCATGAAACATAGGGAGGCACAATAGGTCCGCCTGCGGATAAGGAATATGCCGTCGAACCGGTGGGGGTTGAGATTATCAACCCGTCAGCATGAAGAACGCTCAAAGGTTGTTCGCTGACGGCAATATTGAGTGCTATGAGCCTGGCAAAAGGCCCCTTTGTTACTACCAGGTCGTTCAGGGCGTAGACTTCATGTTTTTGGCGTTTTCCCCTGTTCACAACTCCATGGAGGATCTTTCTATATTGTATCTTGTGCTTTTGTTGAAGGATCAGTTCGAGGTCGCGTTCGGCGTTCTCGACCTTTCCGCAGGAGAGAAAACCCAGATGACCGACGTTTATGCCGTATAGTGGAATATCATGGCTTATCACATAACGTGCCGCACGAAGGAAGGTCCCATCGCCCCCCAGGACGATGGCGGTATCTACCGACTCCTTCCATGCAAGATCCGACACTTCCGCTTCACCGAGGATATGTGCCTCATGAGGAGGAAGAGCCAGTTTTATCTTATGTTTTCGACCCCACCGAAGAATTTTCTCGGCCAGATCCAATGCCGACCTTTTTTGTGTGTTCACTAGGAGTCCCAGAGTGTTTACCATGGCAGGATCCCTCCCGGGGTTCAGGTTCTTTTGTCGGATTTGGTGAAATGGAAAGCGTGCGCTTTTTCTACCAGACTTTCAATATACACTTCGTTTACCGGAAGGGTAAGGGGCGTTCGGTTCATTTTGATGTGGAAAAGAAATTCCATGTTTCCGCTTGCCCCCAGGAGCGGAGAATAATCGACTCCCGAGAGTTGCATATCCCTGATGGATTCAATGTAATCCTTCAGGGATAGCAGGACGGAAAGATGGGTCTTCTTGTCCCTCACTACTCCATTTTTGCCTACCGCGTTTCTGCCGGCTTCAAACTGGGGTTTTACCAGGCAGACGCACTCTCCCTCATCCGGAACAAGGATCCTTTCGACGGCGGGAAGAATTTTTTTAAGGGAGATGAACGAGACATCGACAACCGCTAATTCCGGCACAACGTCAAAATCCTCTGCTTGCAGGTTTCTTGCGTTTGTGCGTTCCATGACGGTCACCTTCGGGTCATTTCGGAGCTTCCATTCAAGTTGTCCGTATCCGACATCCACGGCGAAGACTCTTTTAGCACCCATTGAAAGAAGGACGTCCGTAAAACCACCAGAAGAGGCTCCAATATCCACACAAATCCTGTCGAGGGGGTTGACGGAAAAAACCTTGATCGCCTTAAGGAGCTTCAACGCTCCTCTGCTTGCCCAGACAGGTCCGGAGTTTACTGTTATTATATCGTCCCTGGAGACCCTGGCACCTGCTTTTGTGACTTTTTCACCGTTAACACTGACTTCTCCCGCTAGTACAAGAGACTGTGCCCTGGTACGGCTTTCCGTCAGACCCCGGTTGTACATCTCCTGGTCCAGGCGTTCCTTTTCTCGAAAAGGCATGGTAGAAATTCATCACCTCCCTGGGGACAAGGCCGCAGTACTCCCACTGTTCCTTTACACTGCCGTGGAGGATGAATTCATCGGGGATACCGCAGAGATGAACCCTGCAGGAAAGTCCTTCCCGGTTGGCAAGTGAAGAGATCTTCTCTCCGATCCCTCCTTCTGTATGCCCATCTTCAATAACAACAGCCAGTTCACAGGAGGCGAGAGCTCCCAGGATCATTTTTTCGTCAAGCGGCTTGAGAAAGCGGAGATCATAGACCGAGGGAGGCTCAGAACCTTCAGAATATGCTTCTTTGAAAGTCTGGATGGCCAGGGGAACGGTTGATCCATAAGCAAAAATGGTCCACCTTTTTCCTTCAAGGATCCTTTCAGCTTTTTTCCAGGCAGGGATGTGAGTCCCGATGCCTCTGGAGATGGATTCCGGCGCTATGCCCCTTGGAAGCCGGATAGCGCACGGAGTCCCCGCATACAGCGCGCCTTCGAACATCGAATGAAGATCGACCGTGTCCCTTGGGGCCATCACTGTAAGGTTGGGGATGGGTCTGCTCCATGGAACATCAAGTATTCCGTGGTGTGTCTCGCCGTCTTCACCAACAAGCCCGGAGCGGTCGACCACAAGGATCACAGGAAGGTTCTGCATGCAGATGTCATGAACAAGCTGATCCATCGCTCTCTGAAGAAACGTGGAGTAGATGGAAACCACCGGGATCAGCCCGGCGGAAGCCATTCCTGCAGCAAAGGTCAGAAGATGTCCTTCAGCAATTCCTACATCGAAAAATCTGTCCGGATAGATCTCGGCAAAACGGGTGAGTTTGCTCCCCTCCTTCATCGCGGCGGTCATGCAAGCGATCCGTGGATCACGGCGGGCCAGATCCTCAATGCAGGATGCTGAAGCAAGACTCCAGCAGGGCCGTGATAAAGAATGAGCCTGCGAAGAAGTTTTGCCTGGTGAAACTGAATGGAATTCTTCCGGGAAATCCTCTGCGGGCTTGAATCCCCGCCCCTTTTGAGTTAGAAGGTGTATCAGAACAGGGGACTCGAAATTCCTTGCCAAACCGAAGATCCTCTCCATTTCCCGTATATCGTGACCGTCGAAAGGCCCCCAGTAACTGATGCCGATCTCCTCGAACATGTTTGCCGGAAGCAGGAACACCTTGATCTTTTGTTTCATTTTCTCGAGAAATGATACGATCCTGTTGCCGCCGGGGATCTTTCTGCAAAAACGTTTGACCGCGTTTTTGAATTTCTTGTATATGGGGCTGGCACTCAAGGTCGCCAGGTGGTGGGCCATTCCTCCAACCCTGCTATTGATAGACATCTGGTTATCGTTTAACACAAAGATAACAGGAGTGTTGACTTCATGGGCATTGTTAAGGGCTTCGAGGGCTAGACCGTTCATGAGCGAGCCGTCACCTATGATCGCAACTACGCTGTGTTTTTGGCCCAGTATATCTCGTGCTTTGGCAAACCCTAATGCGGCGGAAAGCGATTTGCTGCTGTGCCCTCCGTTGAAATGATCGAAAGAACTCTCTTTAGGATCGGGGAACCCGGAGATCCCCCCACGCTTCCGGAGGGTACAGAAGCGGTTCTTCCTGCCGGTAAGGATCTTGTAAGCATATGCCTGATGCCCTACATCAAAAATGATCTTGTCCTGGAAAGGGTCAAATACCCTCAGCAGTGCTACGATCATCTCAACTGCACCAAGTGAAGATGCCAGGTGTCCTCCGTTCTCTGTGACTACATTCAATATCGTGTTCCGGAGTTCCCTGGAAATTTGAGCGAGTTCCTCGTAATTCATCGATAGAAGATCCAGATAAGTGCCGTAATTTTCACGAGTGCCGGACATAAGCACTTCTCCCATCATCCGTCGAATTAATTTTCAGCAGCATCTTTTCCTCAGGATCTCGGGGAAAATTTTCAGATCGGCCGTGTCGCCCTCTATACGCAGAAGAGCCTCAATTGCTCTTTGAGTTTCCGTTGCTGCAAGCATTTTAGCCTTTTCGATTCCGAACGCAGCGACAAAAGTCATCTTCCCCTGACTTGCATCTTTTCCAGGGGTTTTCCCGATACTTGATCCATCGCCTTTCACATCTAATATGTCATCCACTATCTGAAATGCTGTTCCAAGATGATATCCAAAATCGGAAAAGGCTTTTCTCTTTTTTTCTGAAGCGCCGCCAAGGATCGCTCCTGAAACAACAGAAGATCTTAACAGAATCGCTGTTTTGGCCGCAGCAACATTCCAGGGATGATCGTTGTCTGGAGAAAAACTCTGAGGGTCGGAGTCGAGTACCTGCCCTCCACAGATCCCGTAAGGGCCTGATGCTTCCAGCAACTCCCCTAATGCGTCAAGTATAGATTTCGGAGAAAAAACTCCTTTTTCCTCCAGCTTCCTCTTTGCGAAATCGAAGGCCCAGATGAAGAGGGCATCTCCTGCAAGAAGGGCGAGAGCTTCTCCAAAAACAACATGGTTGGAAGGTTTGCCACGCCGCAGGTTGTCGTTGTCCATTGAAGGAAGGTCGTCGTGTATCAATGAGGCAGTGTGAACCATTTCGCACGCAATGGCCATTGGGGCCAGGTCCTGGATGGAAGAACCACAGTTTTTACCTGCCAACAGGCACAGAACAGGGCGAACACGCTTTCCTCCTGCCAGCAGTGAATAGGACATGGCATCCCAGAGCCGCGACGGGATGCCGTGGGGACGTTTTTCACATAGCTCTGTCAGTTCCGAATTTACAAGTTCCACTAACGTGAGGAGTTGCTTCCCCGGATTGTCCAATCCCATATTCAGCCCTTTTTCTCATTTTCGGGTCCCTCCCCAAGGGGATCCCAGGACGTTCCTTCGTTGTCGCTTGAGTCCATGGAGATAAGGGTAACCTTTTGCTGGGTCTTATCAAGAAACTTCCGGCATGAATTTACCAGAGCGACCCCTTTTTCGAAAAGTGCCAGGGATTCTTCGAGCGACATCTCGCCGGAATCAAGCCTGTTTACAATTTCCTGGAGTTTTGCCATCTCACCGGAAAACGACATTGAAAAGATCACCTCTGAATATCTGGCATGAGTTAAGAACGGGTACATGATACATCGAAAATAGCTTCTTGCGTCTTATCAATCAACCGTGATACAATTCTTCCCGTTTGCTGGACACTACGAAGCAAGGAGGGATACAAATGGCGAACGTTTGCGACTGCTGCGGAAGAGGTCGGATGACCGGGAACAGTGTCAGCCACTCCAACCGTCATACCAGAAGAACCTGGTGCATAAATCTTCAATCGGTAAAGGTCGATCTTGGCTGTGACGAATCCAGAAGAATGAAGATCTGTACACGCTGTCTCCGTTCAGGTAAGGTTAAAAGGGCTGTCTAGATTCAGCCCTTTATTGTCACAGGTCCCGCAACGTAAACGCCAAGCCATCCGGTCCCGATATCCACTCCGAAAGAGACCTCTCCGTCTTTACTGCCTGGAACGCCGTCTGTTCCCGAGATTATGTTGCTGACGGCGAATGGTCGTCTTATCGAGAGCATTCCATTCGGGATAGACCACTTGGTTCCCCACAGGTTTATCCCTGTACAGTTTTCAGATAGAGATATTGTTGATACAAGAGTGCCGGCGGTTACACCCGAAAAGGTTGCCGATTCTCCGTCCCTTAAAATAAAAAGGGATTCCCTATCGTCAGCGGCACATCTGATCTGTACACTCCACTCCTCCTCTGCCCATATCAGTGAAAAGATATTTGCTATCGAATGATCGTAGCGGCCCCCGAAAGCACCTGTCAAAATGGCCGAAGAACCTCCGGAGAAGTTCCTCATTAACTTAAGTGCCAGCTGAAGATCCGTCATATCCTTCTCGGGAGGAAAAACAAGTGATGGCACTTCCTTTTCGCTGGCCCAGAGTATTCCTTTTTTTGAAGCACTGTCCCTGTCCCCTATGAAAAGCGACGGAACTACTCCTGCGCCCATGCAGGCGTCAATGCCACGGTCGATGGCCCACGCGGTTTTTCCTTTGCAGAGCAGTGCGAGCCAACATGGATCAGGAGCTCTGCCGCCAGCCACAAGAACCAGAGAAGGGGAACCCGATCCTGGAGATATATTTGCCTTTATTTGCGGTGTTGTGATAATAAGGCTCAACGAAGGGCCTCTTCAGCTTCCATCTAGGCTTTCGGCCAGAATGATCCTGGCTTCATCTTCGTCTACCAGAATGTCCCGTGGTTTTGATCCCTCCTGGGGCCCCACGATACCTATCTGCTCCAGTGTGTCAATCAATCTGGCCGCCCTGGTAAATCCTATTCTCAGCTGCCTCTGAAGTCGGCTGGCGGAGGCGATCCCGCTACGGAGTATCATTTCCATCGCCTCCTCAAGAAGCGCGTCATCCAGGTGTATCCGGCCATTATCTCCGCCTTCTTCCTCCTGAATATCAATATCAAGGAACACAGGATCTCCGAAAAGGGATAAGAGATAGTCTATAAGATTCTGAATAACGGTCTCTTCGATCCAAGGGGACTGAATTCTCAGAGGTTTTGGTAATCTTGGCGTTAAAAACAGCATGTCTCCGCTTCCAAGAAGACGTTCCGCTCCGGCAATGTCGATTATGGTCCTGGAGTCTGTCTGTGAAGGTAGTTCAAAAGCAACCCTTGCGGGAATATTCGCCTTGATAAGACCTGTAACAACATTCACTGAAGGCCTCTGTGTGGCTATGATAAGGTGAATTCCGGTAGCGCGGGCCATCTGCGCCAATCTGCATATGTAATCCTCAACCTCTCTTGGTGATGTGAACATGAGGTCGGCAAGTTCGTCAATGACAATGACAATATAGGGAAGACGGTTAAGAGGAAGAGCTCTCGCGTTGAAAGTCTTAAGATTCCTGACCCTTGCCTTTGCGAATATCTCGTACCGTCGCTCCATTTCCCTGATCGCCCAGCCAAGGGCATGAATCGCTCCTCTCGCCTCAACGACAGGAGGGACGATATTGTGCGGCAGCCTTTCAAATACCTTCATCTCGACTCTTTTGGGATCAATCAGAAGAAGCCTGAGATCTTCCGGTCTGTTCTGGCTGCATAGGGCCGCAATGCAGCATGAAATGAATACGCTCTTTCCTGAGCCGGTGGTCCCTGCCACGAGAAGATGAGGCATTTTTTCAAGTCCAATTGTAAGATGGCGACCGTCAACTCCAACTCCGACAGGAATGGACAAGTCGTTTTCGGATTCCTGGAACGAAGAATGCTCAAGGACGGTCCTTAAAATGACCGGTTTTCTCTCCGGGTTGGGGATCTCTATTCCTATATAGGTCTTTCCAGGGATCGGAGCCTCGACGCGGAGGCTGGGAACTCCGAGAGAAACAGCGAGGTCGTTGGCGAGGCCGGAAACTTTGCTTACCTTTATGCCGGGAGCGAGTTGAAGGCGGTATTGGATGACGGTGGGGCCAACAACGGTTTCGGCAAGTTCAGCGCTTATCCCGAACTCATCAAGAGTGGAAATGATGTTATCTCCCTGGCTGGAGAGCAGTTTTCTGTCAAGGTTGAACGAATGATCATCAGATTTTCCGAAGACATCAAGCGGAACAGGAAAATGGAGTTCGGGGTCAAGGGAATCCGGGTGCCGGTATTCTTCTAAAGTTGTATCATCTTCTCCGATCGTCTCAGGGATAAGTATCCTGCCTGAGGAAACGGTTTTTTTGCCAGGATCTTTTTCCGGAATGTCCCTTGAAGCCTGAATATGATCCGGTACTTCCGGCGTTTTATCTGGAAGATCATCCCAAACCGTTTTTTTCAAACTTGCGAGCAAAGATCCAAGGAACATGAAAGTTTTTCTGGAAAGCACACCATAAAGACCCATGGCAACGCATATTCCAGCGAAGCCTGTAAAAACGGCACCCAGAGGTCCAATATTTCTGTAAAGTGACTCGGCAAGAAAAAGGCCAAAAGTCCCTGGTTGAAGGATCTCTGCTCTCGAGACCGAACCACTCAGGCGGAACAGCCCCAAAAACAGCACACAGCACAAAAAGAGCACCGCGGTACCTGAACTCTGTCTCCATATCCGGGGAACGATGAAACCGAAAAGCCACGCAAGCAAAATATAGCCTCCGAAAAGAAGAAGAACTATCACGCTTCCTCCCAGGGTTCCGAGGATCCGCGAATGGACTATATTCCCTGCGGTCCCTGTTCGGAAAAGGAAAATGGTTGCAAGGACATAGATATCAAGTAGAAAAAGAGCGAAAACAGCTGATATGACAAAGGGCGAACGTGATTTGGTTTTTGTCCCGTCGTTCGTGTCCTTTTTTCTGGGACTGGATCTGGGCTTTCTTCTAATGATCTTCATGACCGGTATCGCTCCCTCCCACGATCATCTGCCTTATCAGGAGCGTAGGCTGTCCGTCAGTGACCGGAATATCCTGGCCGGATTTGCCGCACATTCCGGCCTCAAAGTGAATATCGTCCCCAACGGCCTCAATATCCATCAGAACCTGCGGTCCGTTTCCAGTGAGAATGGCATTCCTTACAGGCCATGAGACTTTACCTTCTTTGATAAGATACCCCTCTGTGACATGAAAAACAAAATCGCCGGAGGTCGGATTTACCTCCCCTCCCCCCATTTTTTTAACAAGCAGACCTTCCCTAACACTGGAAATTATCGATTCGGGATGCATCTTGCCGTTCATTATAAATGTATTCGACATTCTGGGAATTGGCGGCACTCTGTATGATGATCTTCTGCCGTTACCGGTGCGTGGGAATTCGCCCTGAAGCGATGACTGAATGTCGCTGAGAAAAGATTGAAGCACACCATCTTTTATCAAAATGGTTCTACGGGAAACCGTCCCCTCGCCGTCAAAAGCGTAACTGCCGAAAAGTCCGGGAATTGTCGGGTCATCAGCCAGGGATACTTGAGGCGAAGCAACCTGCTGCCGCATTGAATTTCTGAAAGCCGAGTAATCCTTCAGGACGATGTCCGCTTCCAGGCTGTGCCCACAGGCCTCATGGATCATAGTCCCTCCCGCAACTCCTGCCAGTACGACTGGCATAATTCCTGCCGGGCAAGGTTTTGCTTCTACCATTACAAGTGCCCGCCTTAATGCTTCAAAAGCAACGTTATCAATATCGGAAATATCAAGGAATTGTTCAGGCGGCATCCTTAGTGCACTGACCTCTCGGCCAGAAAAAAGAGAACCATCCTTCTCGATCACGACGCTTGCCGAAAATCGGGTTGAGAAACTGGATGCCCTGCAGACCGGGTTTTCTGTTCCAATTACGGCGATCTCGCCTGCACCGCTGCTCCAACCGAATGAAACCTGCTTAACCAGGGGTGATTCCTTTCTGATCTTTGCGTCAAGTTCACTGATGCGGGAAAAGGGAGCTTCGATGGATATCTCCGGGAAAGGGACCAGAGGAGGTCCTTTGCTGAGAGATCTGACGTTTGAAGAAATTCCTGCTCTCCTTGTGCATTCAGAAATGCATAATCCAGCCTCTAGTGAAGTTGCTCCCGCTGAGTGAGTAAAATAGGTCCGGTCCCCAACAACAACCCGGACTCCTACCCCTTCTGTCCGGGATGCTGAAATTTCTTCAAACTTTCCGTTATCGAAAATGGCGTGGCGACTGATACTTCTCTGGATGAAAGCGTCAGAAAAAGAGATTCCGGGCAATTCCAGGATGTCTTTGATATCAAAGAGCCTGTCCACTTGTAAAGGTCTCCTTTCGGACGCGATATTCTTTATATGATCAATCAACCATGGAATCTGATTCTTTTCTGATGGCCCTTATTGCTTCCAGGTGCTCCTGATATGTCAGGCTGAAAATATGACTTCCGTCAGGTCTTGCTACGTAGAACATATAGGGAACATCTCCCGGTTCAAGTGCAGCTTCCCATGACTCAAAGGATGGAACGCAGATAGGCGCAGGTGGAAAACCTGGGTAAATGTATGTATTGAAGGGAGAATCTATTTCCAGGTCGCTGTATAGAACTCTTTTGAGCAAAACCCCTCTAAGGGACCAGGCATAGATGACCGTTGCGTCGATCTGAAGCCGCATGCCTGAGGAATACCTGTTTTCAATAACTCCTGCGATAACTGCTCTCTCTTCGGCGTGTTGTGCCTCCTTTTCGACAAGTGACGCCAGAACTGCTTTTCTGAAAAGGTACCGGCTTTCTAATTCAGAAACCTCCTGCTTTGATCCTATCTTCTTCCACCATGCGGCCGATGCGCTCTGGATAAGTTCTTTTGCAAATTTCGAAGAAGGTGAAACATTGTACGTATCAGGAAGAATGTAAGCTATCCTGGCCGCGATTTCAGATGGCAGGATGTTTCTTGTTCCTTCGGGAAAGAGCGTGTTGTCCTCAAGGGCACGCAGGAGAGGAATTCCGTGGCGCTTCTGGAGTTCCTGGAAAGTCTCACCGGGCAGTATGGTTATGGTAGATACTTCAGGGGTGGATACAGCCATCTGCCGAGCTATTTCCCAGGGTGAACCGGGGCGGATACGGTAGAGCCCGGGCCTTATTGTTCTGTCTATGCCGAGTTTTGTGAACCATCGAGAGAGTTCTCCTGGAAAAACAGTCAGTCCCATGTCGGCGATTTGACGGGAAACCATTCCTGCACTTACTCCTGGTTCGATCAGAACCTTTACAGGCTCGCCTTTTCCCGGCTGGATCGATCCTGCCAGCCTTGCGGGAATGGAATAGGCGAGGGCAACAAAAAAAATACCGGAAATAATGAAGAGTGTTAATGAGGTCAGTATTTGCTGGATCCTCTCTGTTTGATGACCGATATCCTTCATGATAATTTTAATTTAGAATCCACATAAACTATGGTTTCATGGACATTTCTGCTTGTCTCTGCAAGATATGATCCCATCTGCGCAAGACACTTTTCGACGAATTCATGGTCGTTTATCGAAGAGAGATTGATCCTGACGTTCATCGCCGCTCCTTTGGCCGCAGCTTCCGCAAGAAGCGCGGAAACGCCGGCATCGGTTACGGCGTTGGGGTTTCCGTGGACCGCCACAGAGAGAGAGTTCGCAGATAGAACGCGCGTCAGCGAAAGAACTTCAAGAGGGACCAGGGTCGACACCTTCAGAGCCTCCTGCATTGAATATTCTCTGATCCCGCGTTCATCTTCAGTATTTTTGGGAAGAACCATCGCTCTCATAAAGGCGTTGTAAGCTAGGGCATCTCTTTTTGCAAGGTTCATGAAATCATTGGAAAGCGATCTGGCGACATCACGGGCCTGACACATATCTTTCTCAGCAGATTCGAATTTTTGGCGGCCGATGGTGAGGTTTGAAACCATTTCCGTCAGACGGGATGCCAGTGAAGCACAAATTGCCACAACAGAACCTCCTCCAGGTGCAGGGCTGGAGGATCCGAGTTCTTCGAGGAAGGTCTGAATAGAAAAAATGGAGAAATCGTTCATCGTGAACAAATCCTGTCCTGAAAAACTTTTGTCATGCACTCTCCTCTTTTGAAGACCGAATCAACCGGGGAAACGCCGTTTTGATATGCCATAATGGCAGGGGAATCTCCGTCAAGTATTACAAAATCGGCATATTTCCCAATTTCAAGACTTCCCACAAGTGAGTCCATCCTTATAGCCCGGGCTGCATTAAGTGTACATGCAACGAGGGCTTCCTCTACCGTCATCATCATGTTCATTACTGACAATCCGAAGACAAAGGGCATTGATTGCGTATAAGAAGACCCGGGGTTGCAATCAGTGGAAAGAGCAACAGTCAGACCCAGTTCGATCATTCTTCGGGCATTGGCATAAGGCTTTCTCAGGCTGTATGCGGTTGCCGGAAGAAGCACCGCCAATACTCCTGCTTTGGCCATGGCAACCAGGTTTTCGTCTTTTGCGGCGAGAAGATGCTCAGCGGAAACTGCTCCTATCTGCGCGGCAAGTGCCGCGCCACCAACATCGTTGACCTCGTCCGCATGGATCTTTGGGGCCATTTTGTATTCTTTAGCGGTTAGAAGAATCCTTCTGCTTTGTGGAACTGAAAAGACTCCCTCTTCACAAAAAACATCACAGAACGAGGGAGAACAATCATTTGAGACTGCTGGGATCATTTCGTTTACAAGGAGATCAACGTACCCGTTTGTGTCGCCCATATACTCAGAAGGTACTGCATGAGCCCCCATAAATGTGGTGACGATGTCCAGGGGTGTCTCCCTCGCGATCCGCTCCATCACCTTAAGCATTCTTATCTCGGTTTTGGTGTCAAGCCCGTAACCGCTCTTTATCTCCATAGTAGTGGTCCCATTGAGCAATGCGGTAATGACGTTCTTTCTGGTCGACTGAAAGAGAAAATCATCAGTGGATCCCCTCACAGATCTTACAGAAGAAAGGATTCCTCCTCCGGCCTTGAGTATCTCAAGGTATGGAGTGCCGGCAAGACGTTCCGAAAATTCCGCTTCCCGCAGGGCTGAAAAGCACATGTGCGTATGAGGGTCTACAAATCCAGGGACCAGGCATCTGTCTTCACAGGATATTTCCTGGTCAACCTGTTTATGAGAAAGGCCGGCCAGAACATTGGCTTCGTCTCCAATGCGGGCTATCAGACCGTTTTTAACAAGGACCGCCCCGGATTTCCATAATGAGATGCTGTAATCTGCTTTCCCTCCGGCGCAACTGGATGAGGATGAAATCGGGGTGTAGATCCTGGCATTTCGGAAAAGTTTTATCGTCATTGATCTTTCCCGGACATCCCAGGGAGTTTCAGCTCGATGTTCTGTTCCGAAACGAAGTCCGCAACCGGGAAATATTGAATTGCGTTCTCATAAAGTGCGGATCCCGAGATCATTTGATAAATTCCCGTTTCTAATACAGGGACACCCCAACTTGAAGCACCATTTCTTTCCATCCCGCGAAGCCTGGGAAGCGGGCTTTTTTTGTGGTCGAATATATTTCCGTTAACGTTGGGTTTACACTTGAATATACTCATGATCTTTCTCCGAATGCCCGGGTTATGATCAAAAAAATCCACTCTTTAAACTTCATTTTTCGATCTGATCAAGGAAAGGAGGAGGTCCTCATCGGCAATATAAGGTAGGGTAACATGATCTTCGGAAGAGGCATTGTGTTCGATTATGGTCTCGATCGAATGAATGTTTCTGGCCCAGGATCGGCGGGCTACTCCGCCGATAACGTCCCAGGAGATCGATCTCCTGATAACATCGTCGACCCGTTCACTTCCGTCCAGAACAAGGCCGAAGCCGCCATTGATGGCCTTGCCTATCCCGACTCCCCCGCCATTGTGGAGGGAGACCAGGCTCATACCCCTCGCTGCGTTTCCTGCGAAACACTGTACAGCCATATCCGCCATTACATTGCTCCCATCCTTGATATTAGCCGTTTCCCTGAAGGGAGAATCAGTTCCGCCAGTATCGTGGTGATCTCTCCCCAGCATTACGGGTCCTATGACCCCTTTTCTGACCATATCGTTAAAGCGCAGGGCTATACGGACACGGCCCGATGCGTCCTGGTATAGAATTCTGGCCTGAGTACCTACGACCATGCGGTTTTTCCCTGCATCCCTCACCCAGATAAAATTATCCATGTCCTGCGGCCGTCTCTCAGGGTCAATGCATTCCATGGCGGCCTCATCAGTCTTTTCAAGATCCTCCGGCCTTCCGCTCAGACAAACCCAGCGAAAGGGGCCGTAACCGTAATCGAAGAGCTCCGGCCCCATTATATCCTCGACGTATGAAGGAAAAACGAAACCGTCCTTCGTGTCCTTTCCGTTCCTTGCAATCCCGGTGCATCCGGCGTCGAAAACCGCCTTCATGAAGGAATTTCCGTAGTCAAAAAAGTAGGTACCCCTCTCTGTAAGAGATTTTATCAGATCAAAGTGTTTCCCGAGCGACTCATTAACAAGGGCTCTGAATTTCTTCCTGTCATTTTTTAACATCTCCGTTCTCTCATCGAACGTAAGTTGGTAAGGGCAATACCCGCCTTCATACGGGGCATGGCATGAAGTCTGGTCAGAAAGGAGGTCGATGTGGATATCCCTTGAATAGGCAAATTGCAGAAGATCCACTATGTTCCCATGATAGGCTATGGAGAGTCCCTTTCTGTTCTTTACATATTCTGAGGCAAGTTCGAAAACCTCCTCCAGATCGTCAGAGACAACAGAAACCCAGCCTTGCTTGTGGCGAGTATTGATCCTGGAAATATCGACCTCCGCCATGATCCCGACGCACCCTGCAATCTCTGCGGATTTTGGTTGAGCCCCGCTCATTCCTCCGAGTCCTGAAGAGACGAAAAGTACACCCTCAAGTCCCATTCCGGTGGATATGCCCAATTTCCGTCCTGCGTTCAGGATCGTGTTGAAGGTTCCGTGAACAATCCCCTGTGGTCCGATGTACATCCATCCGCCTGCAGTCATCTGGCCGTAATTGGCGACCCCCATCTGCTCCGCTATCTCCCAGTCTTCCTGATTGTCGAACATGCCAACCATGAGCGCATTGGTAATAATGACCCGTGGAGAGGAAGGGCTTGATCGGAAGAGGCCGAGCGGGTGGCCTGACTCGACTACAAGAGTCATATCTTCAGTCAGATTCTGGAGATACTGTTTGATCAAAAGGTATTGCAT
This sequence comes from Synergistaceae bacterium UBA4088, assembly GCA_002382605.1. Taxonomy (GTDB): domain Bacteria; phylum Synergistota; class Synergistia; order Synergistales; family Thermovirgaceae; genus UBA2252. Next base: position 15,939 of record DFYG01000005.1, read on the forward strand.
CCAGTTCTGGCATACGCTGCCGGTCTCCCCATATGTTACGAGCTCATACGGGTAGAGGGCTACTTCAGGATCCAGATTGTTGTCGATCATTACCTGAAAAGCTTTGCCCTCAAGGCATTTCCCCTTGTAGCTTTCGATGGGGAGTCCTTTTATGGGCGTCGTCGGACGGTATCTGTAGCCGTAAATTCTACCTCTGGTCCTGAGTTCCTCAAGAAATTCGGGTGCAAGGGTTGAATGAAGATCTTCGGGGATGTACCTGAGCGCGTTCTTCAAAGCGACGAGAGTCTGTTGCTCGTTCAGCCTGTATCCTCTGTCCGGCGCTCTTCGTATGGCCGATTCGAAAAGGGGCAGCTCCGGCAATTCCTTCCCCAACTTGATGGTCATTGCTTTTCCTATGCTGCTGTTGTCCATCATTATCCAACCTCCGATCCTTAATATGCGCGGGCAGACTATTATTCGAGTTCGCCTACCGCGTCCTCTACTGTCCTTAGATAGGTTCCGTCTTCCAGCCTTTCAATTAATCTCTGGATCATCGGGTGAAGGTACTGGTCTTCAACAAGATGTGGAATTTCAGCTCTCACCGACTCATGAACTACCCTGGTTCCAGATCCAGGGATGAGAGGTTTGGAAAAATCCAGACCCTGCGAGGCCAGTAGAAGCTCGATCGCAAGTGTTTTTTTGACGTTGTCCAGGATCTCCATGCCTTTCCTGGCTGAATACATTCCCATCGAGACATGGTCCTCCTGGTTCGCCGAGGTGGGAATAGAGTCGACAGATGAGGGGTGCGCGAGAACCTTGTTTTCTGAAACCAGCGCCGCGGCAACGTATTGAGGGATCATGAACCCGCTGTTGATACCACTGTTGGAGATCAGGAAAGGCGGAAGACCTGAAAGTTTGCCGTCCACAAGTCTGGCGCTTCTTCGCTCTGAAATACTTCCGATCTCAGCCATGGCAATACCAAAAAAATCCATTGCCAAAGCCACAGGCTGGCCATGAAAGTTACCCCCGCTTATGGCTTCTTCCTCCGCAGGGAAGATGAGAGGGTTGTCGGTCACTGAATTGATCTCTATAAGGATCTTGTTATGGATGAAATCTACTGCATCGCGGGACGCTCCGTGAACCTGGGGGATGCATCGGATCGAGTAGGCGTCCTGGACCCTTTGTGTTTTGTATTTTTCAACGATTTCGCTCCCATTAATGAGGGTTCTGATGTTTTTGGCGACCTTTATCTGACCCTCGTGAGGTCTTAACTCATGCGTTCGAGGATCGAAGGCATATGGAACACCTCTGAGTGCCTCAAGGGATACCGCAGAAATGATGTCCGCTGTTTTCAACAGGGAAAGAGCGTCCGAGATAGCGATACTTGCCACTCCGGTCATGGCTGCAGTTCCGTTGTTAAGAGCGAGCCCTTCCTTCGGGCAAAGGGTCAAAGGCTCCAATCCGTTTTTTCGAAGCGCATCAGATGCTTCCATGCGTTTCCCCTTGAAAATCACATCGCCGAGTCCCAGCATGGCAATGGCAAGGTGTGAGAGGGGGCAGAGATCGCCGCTTGCGCCTACAGAGCCCTTGCAGGGGATCACTGGATGGATCCCGAGGTTCAGAAAATCAACAAGCCGCGAGAGAGTTTCAATACTAATTCCAGAAAAACCACGTATAAGCGAATTGATCCTGAGAAGCATTATTGCCCTGACTATATCCTCGGGGAAGGCCTCCCCCACTCCGCAAGCATGACTGAGAAGAAGGTTTTTCTGGAGCCTTATGCTCTGGTCTGAAGGTATCACCTGGTTGGCAAGGTCACCAAAGCCAGTTGTAATGCCATATATGGTTTTTCCTTCGTCTACCCATGATCGGACCATTCGTGAGCCTCGTTCCACAAAAGCGACCGCGGACCTGTCGAGGGCGATTTTCTTTTTGTTCCTTGCGACTTGAATAATATCTTCCAGTTTCAATGAGTGGCCATTCAGTTCAAGGACAGATGGTAGCATTTTCTAGCCCCCCTGATGAAGATAGATTCTTCATTCAACAGGTTATATTGAAAATCATCACATGACAATACCCAAGGGGGTTTTACAGGATAAACATTCTCCCTCATGCCCTGCAAAAACATCAATTTCATAAAAAGGGCCTCTTGAAACTGCTATGGTTCCGCATTTGGGGCAGAATGTGTTGTTGGCCCCACCGATATTCCCGGAATAGACAAAATCCAGATGTCTGGAAGCTAGATCAATTCGCAACTGGAGCTCCTTCATCGCGGTCGGGGGCCTGTCCCATTCATATGCAGGGAAATACCTTGATATATGTAGAGGGATTGCTGGGGAGACATCCTTTAGCCACCCGATCATGGATCTGAACTCCTCAAAAGAGTCGTTAATTCCCGGAACAACGAGATGAGTTACTTCAACATGTATCTTCTTTGACCACGCATAGTAAATTGTATTCAGGACAGGTTCAAGGGAGCCGCCAAGCCGTGAGTATGTTTCGTCTGAAAAACCCTTGATATCGACGTTCATCGCATCTGTCGTCTGTAGAAGTATTTCAAGCGGGTCAGGGCAGATATATCCATTGGTGACCAGAACTGTGGCGATCGCGTTTGATCTCAAAAGCCGTGAGGTTTCCAGTACGAATTCAAACCATATGCTCGGCTCATTGTACGTAAAGGCCACAGAATTTATCCCGGACTCAATAACCATGCCAAGAACATCATCCGGGTCAGCGCATTCCAGCCCTGAACCGTTCCGTGATCTGGAAAGATGAGCATTCTGACAGAAGGGGCAGAAGAGATTGCATCCGAAAGTGCCGATAGAAAAGATCATACTCCCCGGTCTCCAGTGGAAAAGAGGCTTCTTTTCAACAGGATCGATCGCCGCGCGTATCTTGCCGTAGTTTATAGAAAAAAGTTCACCTTCGGAATTTTTCCTGGCTCCGCAAATTCCGTATTTCCCCGGACTAATGTTGCATAAATGCGGGCAGAGTCGGCATCTGACATCGCCTTTTGCGATCTTTTCCCAGAAGAGTGCTTCTGCCGAATGGCACTCCTCTCTCCGGGCAATATTCATCGTTCCGAAAACCTCGATACTTTAAACCTCTTTACGGTTATTTCTTCCAGAGAAGCGATATTGGCCTTTTTCATTGCGATCTCTATCTGTTGTCTTGAAGAAGTTACTCCCTGGAGGTCAGGAAGAAGGACTCCTCTTCTGGGTCCTTTTTCCACGACCACACCGTACAATTTGGGATCCAGCTCTGAAAGATCTAAGATAAGCTCGGGTTCTTCAAGTACATCGACCGAAATTATGCATTCTTCCGCCTCTCGAGGGGACAATGGCGGAAACCTTGGGTCGCGGCAGGCCGCAGCGTGTGCGTTGCTGATAATCTCCTCCCATATTGCTTCAAAGGAAGGCGTAACGGTCCCAATACAACCTCTGAGGACCATCGTTCTGCTCTTGATTGATACAAAACAAGCCCGTTTGATATTCAGTTCTGGCACCGAAACAAACTCGGCAGGGTCTATTCCGTTGCAGGGATCCAATTTGTTTGCAGTGTTTTCTACACTTTTTCTTGCCAGAATGATGTAAGGATGTTTTTCAGGGTCATCACATTTCTTTATCAAACTCACCCTCCGAATGTCCCGCTTTCCATAGCGCTGTAGCATATCCTACACCGAACGGGGCCTCATATGACAAAACCTCGATCCCCTTGCCGCCAGAAAGCCCTATAAGGCAAAGAGCTGAACGCATTCCGCACTCCCCCGCGTTCAGGACCGTTTCCGGTGAAAGGGCAAAAACAGGATCTGGAGATGACTTTTCCAGTGATTCGATTATCGCACGGTCGAGAATTTCTCCGTCCGGGTGGTAACCTCCAGGAGCTCCTTTCTTAAGGCAGTGGGACAGATCGCCGCTTGCAAGAAGGGCCCATTTCTTTTCCGAAGAAAATCCCCGGAGATGTCTGCCTAGATCGAAGGCCTGGCTGTAGGAAAGCGTCAAGGGGTTTATGAGGACAATCGGGGGGATATAACCCAGAGCCAGCTCAAGAAGCACGAGGGAAACAACAGCCGAATATTCAAGAGAAAATATCTCTTCTGAGCGGTCTGAAACGGGGAAAAGGGAATTTATGTGAAGTGAGAGTGCCTTTCCCTCTTCCCCGGCTCCTGCTGGTGCCGCGATCACGGTTTTCGCACCGAACCCGGCGAGTGAACCTCTGAATTTTTCAGCATGTACAATTTTAAATGAATACCCTGTCCTTGCATGAGGATCAAGCAACAGGAGAAAATCCGGCCTTGTCTCTTTCAAGGTTCTCCCGATCGCGGATAGGGAAGAAAATGTTTTACCGCAATTCACTCCGGAAATGGACGCTACCTGAGGCACCAGGATAGGTGCATGCGGAATGAGAAAACCCAAAATCCACATTGCAATCCCTCCCAAATAGTACTGGCAGAACTAATATAAGGTATTATGACAGTGTTCAGATGGAATATCCAACCATTTTTCCAACAGAAGTTACTGCGGTGAAATATATTGGCCCATTTCTGACTTACCGTTTCGATTCTTGCCAAATTTCTGGGCAGCGGGAGGGTATCGTGAAAAAAACGAAGAACCTTGGAAAAGATCCCTTAAGACTTTGGGAACTGGTTTCGGAAATGGAGAACATTCTTTCAGAGACAGGAACAGGAGCGGAACCTGAGCGTATTACTGCAACATGTCACAAAGATGACCTTATCATTGCAGTTGCCAACGTTCTCTCTCTCCCGCTCTCCCAGGCAGCCCGCATTCTTCTGATTTCTTCATTATTGAGAACAACAGGCGGGGATCTTTGTTGCCGTTTCAACGAATTAGCCGAACTCTCCGGTCTCTCGGAAAGAACCGCATATCGCGCCCTGAAGGAGATCAAGCAATCGGGACTTTTCGTTATTGTTGCGACTCCCGGGGTCGGAGTACAGATATCAGCCGGATGGCTCTGGAGTGATCTGAGCGAAGGGGCCAGAAAAATTCTGGAAGAGGAGAAGATCGGCTTTAAGTTAGCTTAAAGGATCAACATTGCATCCCCGAAAGAGTAGAACCTGTATTTTTCATTTACAGCCTTCCTGTATGCCATCATTGTCAAGTCAAGTCCCGCGAAAGCAGAAACCAGCATGATAAGGGAACTTCTGGGGAGGTGAAAATTCGTTATCATAGCGTTCACAGTTTTGAATCTGTAACCGGGGTAGAAAAAAGCCCTGGTTGAAAAGGAACCATGAGCAACATCTCCATTCTCCTTTGTCCTGCTTTCAAGAGCCCTGACAACTGTTGTCCCTACCGCAATTACCTTGCCTCCGGATGATTTGACTTTTCTCACAAGATCAGCAGTCTCCTTCGGGATGAAGCACTCCTCTGAATGCATCCTGTGCCTGCGGATATCGGTGGTTTTAACTGGCTGGAACGTGCCAAGCCCAACATTAAGGGTGATCCTCCCGATTTCGATCCCCATAGCGGTGATCTCGGAAAGAAGGGATGGAGTGAAGTGGAGTCCGGCGGTGGGAGCTGCGACAGAGCCGTTCTTCCGGGCATAGACCGTCTGGTAACGTTCAGGATCCACGGAAGTGTTTTTAATATATGGAGGAAGAGGTACATTACCGCATCTTTCGATAAATGAAGGAACGTCCAGACCAGCCGGGAACGAGCAGACCCTTGTACCTTGACTCCCGTGACCGAGAATCCTTACTGAAATGTCTTCGTCGAGAAGAATGCTTTGTCCGGGTTTGGCTTTTCTGCCCGGCCTGACAAGTACCTCCCAGAGTCCCTCCTCTGGCCCGGAAAGAGGTTTAAGCAGAAATATCTCCAGACGGGCTGATCCATCAGCCTTCATCCCGATCAAACGGGCCCTTATTACCCGGGTATCGTTTAGGATTATTGCATCCCTATGGTCAAGAAGGGAAGGCATCTGACGGAAGATCAAGTGACGGATATTTCCGGTGGAGCGCTCCAGGACCAGGAGTTTTGAGGAATCCCTGGGTTCCAGGGGTGTCTGTGCAATCCTCTCCTCCGGAAGATCGTAGTCGTAACTGTCAAGCTTGAAATAATCGTGGCAGGATTCTTCTTTTTCACGGCCCAACGGATGAACCGGTTGCGAGATTTCATCCATTTTCAGTAGGAAACCTTTGCTATTGCAGTCCCCGGGAAATAGTACTGAAGGATCCTTCGGTGATCCCAACCAGACTCGGACAAGCTCTTTGCGCCCCATTGTGACATTCCGACTCCATGTCCCCAACCTCTGCCTGAAAATGTAATGGCTGTCCCTGTAGGGAAGGAAGTCGGCATCTTTGCTGCAGAAGCAAGGGAGGTATTATTCCCGCTCTGTCTTTCCATGGCTCTCCTCAGGTGGATGCTCCTGTTTTCGGGCCTTATAAGCATATCCATGAGTTCCTCGGCATTAAATACCCCCTTTTTCGTAAATGCTATCAAAAGTTGTTCATCCTTGGGTGTAAGAGGGACTGGTTCACCCTTGGAAACTCCAGTTGGTGATACTCCCGTAGATTGGAGGGGCATGGGTGGAGTTTCCCCGCCAATTGTGAAAAACGTGCTCCTAATCCTGTTGCTTCCCATAAATGTGCGGAATTGGCTGGACTTTATCGTTGTTAACCCGGCCGTGCCTTTCAGAATTATGGTTTCAGCTCTGCCTGCTCTATCGGTAGAACCTACCTGAAGAGAGGTAAGATTACCAACGTTTATCCCTTTGGAAGAAAGGATCCTCTGTATCTCTGAAAGACTCAGGGTTACCTGCCAGCTGGAATAGGGGGATTCATATTGCAGGGGTTCCGGTTTGCCCTTGAGATACGGTATGCTGGAACCCCATACTGAAGCAACATCGGCCGTATGCCCGCCACTGTCGGAATGGTAAAAGGTCGCGGCAAAGGCTCCCTGGTATTTCAGGACCATACCCCTTGTGGAATCAACAGCCCTGGATAATGCTGCATCCTCGGCGTTCACTCCCCGGTAAACCTGACAGTGATCTGTGGGACAGAGGTCGAATCCGCTGCTTCCGTGTTTGTTTCTGCTTCTGAACGCGTACGTTCTTGCGATAATTGCCTGGGCCTTCAGTGCTTCAATCGGCCAGGCGGGGTTTACTTCCATCTTCAGAACGCCCTTCAGGTAATCCTCCACCCCTACAAGATTTACGACGTTGAAGCTCCTGCCACCCTCAGCAATCAGACGAAAGTACCCCCTGTAAGGACGGTTGTTCCATAAAACAAGTCCATTGCTTTTGATCAATACTGGAAGTTTGAGACTGGTGGAACCTGCGGTAACAATTCCAGGGGATTTTTGAACGATCTGGACAGCGGATGTGAAAGAAACCTTCTTTCCGGAAGCGTCAGTCAACGTCAGCGATGAATTTTTTGCTGAAAAAGCGGCTTTGCTGTCACCTGTAGAAATTCCCACGGAGATCATCCCGCCCGGAGATGCATCCACACGCAGAGCGAAGGAAGACAGAAAAATTGCGATCGTAAATATCCATGGAAATAAAGCCCCTTTTTTCTTCATTGAACTCTCTCCAGACATTAGGGAATTAATAGGTCCCGGAGTCTGTAACTCCGTTCCCATCCAGTGACAAAGTCCTTTGATCCGATACCTGATCGCCAGAATATTCGAGTCCCAGGCAGTCATAGCCGTTACGGGTTGCCTTGCGCCCCCTTGGAGTTCTTTCAATAAACCCTTTTTGAATAAGAAATGGTTCGTAGATATCTTCGATAGTCTGGGCTTCTTCATTAAGGGCAGCTGAAAGTGTCGAAAGTCCGACAGGCCCACCGCCGAAAAGATCGATCAGGGCAAGGAGATATCTTCGATCCCGTTCATCCATTCCAGCGGAATCGACTCCAAGCATGTTCAACGCTGTCCGGGCCAGATTGACATCGATTGAGGGTGCGCTCCGGACTTCAGCCACATCACGGATCCTTCGAAGCAGACGAAGGGCGACCCGGGGAGTGCCCCTTGCGCTTCTGGCTATTACAAGAGCCGCTTCATTTGATATATCGATGGACAGAAGACGGGCCCCTCTGGAAATTATGGTTGAAACGTCATCAGGTGAATAAAGCTCAAGTTGCTCGACTATTCCGAACCTCGCCCGGAGCGGGGATGTCAGCAGGCCCAGCCGCGTTGTTGCTCCCACGAGCGTAAAAGGTGGAAGTTGAAGGCGAATGTTTCTCGCAAGCGGTCCTTTTCCGACTATTATGTCAAGAAAGAAATCTTCCATTCCGGGGTAAAGAACCTCCTCGACCGCAGGTGAAAGCCGGTGAATTTCATCAATGAAAAGAACATCGTTGGGTTGAAGGTTCGAAAGAATGGCAGCGAGATCACCAGCCCTTTCAAGCGCCGGCCCGGAAGTAACCCTGAATTGTCCGCCCATTTCGTTTGCTATGATCCCGGCAAGTGTTGTTTTGCCCAAGCCGGGGGGGCCGTAAAACAGGCAATGGTCCAGGGGTTCGCTGCGTTTCCTGGCTGCCTGTATGTAAATACCGAGCTTGTTTTTGAGGTCACCCTGTCCAATGAACTCGACGAGGCGGCCGGGTCTGAAGCCAGAGATCTCCTCTTCTGCTTCTGCTTCTGCTTTTTCCGCTAGGGGGGTATGCAGATCTTCAGGGGTTTCCTTCAAAAGAACACCTCAGTTTCTTCGTAATTCGCTCAGGGCTTCGCGAAGAAGATCTTCAGGCGACCCGGGCAGTTCGCCGAGTCTGGCCAGAACCCTCAGAACAGCGGGGCGGGCCTCGCCTCTTGTAAACCCGAGCGATTCAAGTGCCTGATATACGAACTGGACCTGTTCTCCGCTATCTGTAGCAACCATGTCGGAGATGACCCCAAAACCGGTTTTCTCGATATTTTGTTTTAACTCAAAACAAAGTCTTTCCGCTGTTTTTTTCCCTACCCCGGGAACCTGGCAGAGAAGGCTGCTGTTCCCTGAAGTTATGGAGTTGATTATCTCATTGAATTCCAGGGTGCGCATTATGGCGATCGCGACTTTTGCCCCCACGCCCCTGACCTTCAGCAAAAGCTGAAAAAGAAGTCTTTCATTTTCTTCCATAAACCCGAATAGTGAGGGGCCTGAATCGTTTATCTGAAGACAGGTAAGCACTTTAATAGTTCTCTCAAGGACCGCCTCATTGGAAACGCTCTTCGAACACATAAGGAAAAAGCCGATCCCTCCGACTTCAATCCCTATTCCTTCGTTTTCGATTCTGGACAACTTGCCCTCCAGACTATAGAGCAATCTCAATCACCGCTTTTCGTTTTCTTCTGGAAATCCCATAGGGCTAGCCCGGTAACAGCTATTGCCAGGGCATCTGCGGCATCGTCCTGGCACGGCACACTTCCCATATCCAAAATTCTGGAGATCATCTGCTGCACCTGTATCTTTTCGGCCCTTCCGTTCCCGCAGACAGACATTTTAACTTCCGCTGGCTTGGGTTCAACTAAAAATATTTTATGCCTGGCGGCCAAAAGAAGCATAGTGCCGCGGATCTGAAATACGTATTCGGCGGTAGTCGAATTTCTCCCAAAAAAAAGCCGTTCTACAGAAAGCAGGTCAGGATTTAATTCCGAGATCAGAGAATCGACACGGTCAAAAAGATAAAGTATTCTTTCCTCCATCGGATCCCTTGATGAAGTGAAAAGACACCCATAAGGGCCTGCCGAATATTTTGCTCCCTGCTGGAAAACAACACCGTAACCCA
>DFYG01000032.1 GCA_002382605.1 Synergistaceae bacterium UBA4088
GCGTAGTGCTGGCCGAATGCGTCGTTGGGCATCAGCAGGTTCCGCCCTGAAAGGTATGTGAACATGCTGTCGGGCCAGTGGAGCATGGGTGCCTCGACGAACGCCATGGCCGTCTCTCCAAGAGGTACCGTATCGCCGCTCTTAACAGTCTGGAAGTTCCAATCCTTGTGGAAGTGTCCCGGGATGCTCTCGAGTCCTTTCCGCGAGACGATCACTTTTGCCTGCGGAGCCGCTTCCACCAGTGCCCCGAGAGATCCGGAGTGGTCCGGTTCCGCGTGATTGGCAACTATGTAGTCGATCTTCTTCGGATCCACAAGGGAACGGACGTTATCAATGAACTGATCCGAGAAAGGGGCCCACGCGGTGTCTATCACCGCGATCTTTTCATCCATTATCAGGTAAGAGTTATAGGTCGTCCCCCTGTGCGTTGACAGTTCGTGGCCGTGGAAATGTTTGATCCCCCAGTCGGCAATGCCTATCCAGTAAACCTTGTCCATCAGTTTCACAACCATGCTGTTTCACCTCCTGTCCGGTATTTTCACTCTGGATAAAACCCTGTTCGAAAAGCCTCCAGGCGGATTCCGCCTCCGATGTCATATCAATCTTTCCTTCAGTAAGATTAAGGATGATGCCTACGTTCTGTGCCAGGCTTACCAGGGTGAATGCAGCAGCCCTGGGCAGGATGCCCCTGGGTATCTTTCCCTCCTCCTGCCCCCTGACGACGACCTCCTCGATGTTTTTCATATACGTATCCAGAATGGAGAAGAGTTTGTTTTTTCGCTGGAGAGTGCCGAATGCAACGGCGTCGGAAAAGACAAGCTTGGGGATCCCAGGATTTTCCCTGATCATCTGGAGGTGGAGCAGCAATATCTGCCTCAGGCGCCTGACAGGATCCCCGGCTCTGCCAGCGATATTTTCAATATTTTCAAGAAGTCGTCCACGAGTGCGTTCCAGAAGAGCGTCGATAAGCTGTTCCTTGTCGCTGAAATGGCGGTAGAGGGCAGACGGCACGATACCCACGCGTCGGGATATTTCGGATGTGTTCACGCCGGGATGCCCGCTTTCGGCGATGATCGCCAGCGTCGCGTCAAGTATCTGCTCTTTTCTGAGGCCCGAGTCCAATCTTGTCCTTGCCATGGTGACCAACTCCCGCTTAATAGTGAAAGTGAATTCACATACACTTATTTTACTGTTGGTTTTTCTTCTGTCAAGAGTCCGAATGAAATTGCGGATTATTGAAATATTTTTTTCGAGCGCGGCGAGCGAAATGTTACGATATACGGAAAAGATTTTGTGGCACCGGAGCGTACCGACGTGGTTCGAGATAAGAAAACCGACGGGAGGTGTGTGGTTTGAAGATAGAAGGAGTTCCATTCGTGACGGCTGATCTGAACAGGCTGAAGCCAACGGTCCATGCGGGGGAGACGGGGCAGGCCCTATGGCGCACCTTTGAGCAGGGTAACATCAGGGTCCGCATGGTGGAGTATTCTCCGGGTTACAGGGCCGACCACTGGTGCGCAAGGGGGCACGTGCTTCTTGTCCTGGAGGGCAAATTGATGACCGAACTCAAAGACGGCAGGGTTTTCGAACTGCTTCCCGGGATGAGCTACCATGCCGAAGATGACGCTGAAAACCCTCACAGATCCTGGACGATAGAGGGGGCAAAGCTGTTTATTGTTGATTAGAGTTACATCGCCTGCGATCCTTCCGGCGGTTCCTGATACGTGTTTATACGGATGACAGGTATTCACGCAATAGTAGAATGAAAAAGTGAAGATGCAGCAATAAAGATATTGCGGTAAAAATCCGGGAGGTCAAAGCGATGAAGATGATATCGTCAATTGCGGCTCTGTTCACGGCAGGCGGAGTGGCTGAAGCGGCCGAAGAGGGGACAAGGGCGTGGTCTTATGCATGGCGATGGGGACCACATATGATGTACGGTTTTCCTGGAGGGATGTTCATGATGATGNNCGGAATTTACCCGCGAAACGCCTATGGAGATCCTGAAACGGCGATTCGCCAAAGGGGAAATTTCCAAAGAACAGTTTGATGAGATGAAAAAAGATCTTTCGTGATGAATGAAGTGAAGTCAAGTTAGGTAAAGGGGAATCCCCGGGAAGGGGATTCCCCTTTTTTGGTACGATCTGACAGGCAGAGTCGCGAGAACCCATAAAAAGCGTTATTTCAGGACTTCAACAAGGCGGTCGATATCCTCTTCGGTGTTGAAGTAATGCGTTGCGATGCGCGCCTTTCCGTGTCCCACATTGATCTGAACACCGCTCTCTTTCAGAACTTTGGCAGTCCTCTCCTCTTCGGGGACGCGGGCATAGAGTATCCCGGAACGGTTTTTTCCCTCGAACGGCCCTATCAACTCAACTCCTGCACTCAGCAGGCGGTCGGAAAGGTAGCCGTTAAGGTTCAGGATGCGATCCTCAATGAAAGTTGGACCCAGTTCACTGTATATGCGTGTGGCCTCTGTCATTGCAAAAACCCCGGCAAAGTTTGGGCTTCCGGATTCGAACCTCCCGGCAGTCTTGGAAAAAGGCACTCCGGAGGGAGGCTGGGGCATATCCCAGCGATCAGTCATGCCGAACCATCCGACACTTTCAGGAGCGAGTTTTTCGAGAATTCTTTCCGAGCAGAAGAAGAAACCGACTCCCAGCGGACAGCACGGCCACTTGTACACGGCGGATGACATCATGTCGATGTTCGCCGACCTGACGTCGATAGGGAGTGCCATTATCGACTGGGTACAGTCCACGTGGAAGAAGAGGTTTTTGTCGCGGCAGAGATCACCGACCCTCTCAAGATCGTGCCTGAATCCGCTCGCGAATTCGACGTGGCAGATGGATATCGCCCGTGTGCGGCTGTCGACCTGACCGGCTATCTCCTCGAAAGGGACCGCCCCGTTAGTGCTCCTCGCCCACTTCACTTCAACACCCCTGTTTCTCAGGTTCATAAAGGCGTAGGAGTTTGATGGGAAAGAGAGATCAGGGATGATGACGTTGTCTCCGGGGGCGAGCGGGAGAGTATGGGCAGCTATGTTCATTCCCTCCGATGCGTTCTTCGTATAGGCGAGCTCTTCAGGCTTTGCGTTGAAGATGGACGTTATCTCCCTCCGTGCCTCATCTATTGTTAGGACCCACTCCTTGTAGCAGGGTATGTCGAGCCCTTCGTTCAGGCGCTGGTCAAAGCCGCGAATGGCTGCTGCACGTATCCGCCTGTGAAAGGGACCGGTCGTGGCGGTGTCCAGGTAGGCAGTTTGCTCAAGTACCGGAAAACCGGCGCG
>DFYG01000026.1 GCA_002382605.1 Synergistaceae bacterium UBA4088
CTGTATGCCTCCTATGCGGTTTCTGTTCGTCGAGGCAGCGCTTTGCCTGCGGCTTCCTTCAGACCCCACCTCGCGGCGGCAGCCCTTGCCGTACGGCTAGCAGTTCCCCCTGTCGGGCCTGCAGAGGACTTTCACCTCCAAGTCGGTGCGCCATGCCGGGCGCACGAATAAAAATGGGCCTTCCGACCCGGAAGTCGGCGGCCCTTGATGCTCTTCGTTCAACCTGAACCCAGATATTGATCAGGACATGACCAACCCTTCCCGGGAAATATTTCTTCGGGTACGCGGCGGAACGCACGGGTCAGGTCGGTTTGCCCTTTTCAAAATGTCGATCATCGTTATTCTCCATTGGCGGACCGAGGTCCTTATAATTGACAAGGAGAGTACCCGTTATTCAGGGTCCCGTCGACAGGCAGGCAGTCTTGACCGGCATATTGCAGACGGGTTGAATTTTAAGCTGCTGATGGGTAGTCTTTCCCTCAGGAGGGATATGAATGGCAAGATGGCTCATTGTCGCGGGCGGACTGCTGATCCTGCTGGGACTGGCGCTTCACTTTGCCCCATGGTTGCTGACGTGGTTCGGGAGGCTTCCCGGCGACATCAGGTACGAGACCGCAAGAAGCAGGGTATTCATCCCGGTAACTTCCATGATAATCGTCAGCGTCGTCCTGACGCTGGTGGTGAATCTGTTCTTCCGGAGATAGGGATCGCTGTGAAGAAAAGCCCTTAGCTATTTTCGCCTCGTCGGTATTTAGGGGTCATACCCCTTCTCATCTTGCTGATAGACGCTGCATGCCTATTGATCCGAAGATACCCCCAGAGAGATCACCGTGTGATAGACCAGTTCGATCCCTTTCTGAAGATCTGCGTAATCCGTCCATTCTTCCGGGCAGTGACTCCGGCCCTCTTTGCTCGGGACGAACACCATTCCTGAAGGAAATACTGAAGCCATCACCATTGCATCATGACCGGCTCCGCTGCTCATGGCCTGCCAGGAAAAACCCAGTGCCTCTGCCTGGTCCTGAAGTTCCTGGCGGATTCCTTTATCCATGGCAACAGGGTCTACCTTAAGCAGCTGATCCAGTTGGAATGTGGTTCCATCGGCCCGGGATGTTTTCTCGAGGTTATCTGTTATCTGTTTCTTGACCATACTGATGGAGGATGCATTATGGGAACGCGTATCGACAGTGAATTCAACTTCGCCGGGTACGATGTTGGGAGCGCCGGGCCTGACGGTAAAGGTGCCTACGGTCGCTACGGTTCCGTCTCTCTTTTCCATGGCGAACGAAGGGATCATGGAGATCACTGCCGCTGCTGTCTGGAGGGCATCTCGCCTGAGATCCATGGGGGTTGTTCCGGCATGGTCGGGACGCCCTTTAATATTCACCCGCATAAGGTCGGTTCCGACGATACTTGAAACGATACCCAGTTCGGTATTCATTTTTTCAAGCAGAGGTCCCTGTTCGATGTGCAGTTCGATGAATGCGCGCAGTTGCCCCGGGTTCCTTCTGGCCTCCCCTATTCTGGACGGGTCGAAACCGAAGGATCTCATGGCTTCCGCTATGCTTATACCATCTTCGTCCCTGCGCTGTTCCAGCTCATCGAGGGACAGGCCCAGGGCCATTGCGCGACTGGCAAGAAGTCCGGACTTGAAACGCCCGCCTTCCTCTTCTATCATCGCGGCCATCTCGACAGGGTGATCCGTCCGAATATTGTTTTCCTCGAGGCAGCGGAGGATCTCCAGTCCTGTGACGACCCCGGCCTGACCGTCGAAATTTCCCCCATTTTTTACCGAATCGAAATGGGAGCCCACCATGATGGGAGGGAGGGAAGGGTCCGCCCCATCCCTCCTGCCGAAAAGGCTTCCGGCAGCGTCTTCATAGACCTTTACATCAAGCTGCCCGAGTTGATCCTTTAGATAATTTCGCGCACCCCGATCTTCAGATGTCAGAGAAAAGCGCGTAAGGCCTTTCCCCGGGGTGGCATTGAAGCGGGCCAGGTTTTCAATGTCTTTTCGGATGCGTGGCAGATCCGTAAGCATATGGGACACCCCCGTTGTGATAGTGACCTTGAAAAACATGACACCAGACCTTAACCCGATCTTTCGGTTAAGGGTATTCCTTCCTACTGTCCCCTTGCTTCCCTGAACTCCTGCAAAGCTTGTCTACTTCAGGTTCATGATCTTCACGGCTTTTGCGGCCCGCTCTTCCATGTCGGGGCCTTCAAGTTCGCGAACCACGTCCTTTAGCAGGTCGGGAATCTTGATACTCTGGGGGCACTTCGGAAGGCATTGTCCGCACTCCACGCACTGGGACGCGTAGCTGGTTGTCCCATTGCGCAGGATTCCGCTCAACTTGACGACGTAGGACATCCTGCCTTCCGGGATGTTACCGAAGAGGTGCATTTTGTTGTAGACTTCGAAAGCGCCCGGGATATTGACTCCTGCCGGGCAGGGCATGCAGTAGCCGCACCCGGTGCACCCTACCTTCATGAGCTCCATATACTTGTCACCCGCCCGTTTTATCAGGGCGAGTTCCTCCCCGGTCAGCGAGTCGGGTTTGGCCTCGCCGGCGATCTTCAGGTTTTGCTCGACGTGAGCCTCTTCGTTCATGCCGGAAAGGACGACGATGACCTCAGGATGGTTCCAGACCCAGCGCAGTGCCCATTCGGCGGGAGATCTTTTGACGTCGGATTCGTTCCAGATCGCGGCAATTTCGGCGGGAGCCTCGGGTAGGCCCAGATTGCCTCCCCTGAGAGGTTCCATGACGATGACGCCCAGGCCTTTCGACGCGGCGTACTTCAGCCCTTTCGTTCCTGCCTGGTTCTCCTCGTCAAGATAGTTGTACTGGATCTGGCAGAAATCCCAATCGTAGGCATCGACGATTCGGTTGAAGTCTTCAGGCAGTCCGTGAAAGGAGAAGCCCGCGTTTACGATGCGTCCGTCGGCCCTGGCGGCATCCATAAAATCTCTGATCCCCAGGATTTCCATTCGATCCCAGAGCCCTCCTGTGAGCGTGTGGAGAAGGTAGTAATCAATGTGGTCGGTTTTAAGCTTCCAGAGCTGTGTGTTCAGGAAACGATCGGGATCTTCGGAGTTGTTGACGAGGTAGGTGGGCAGCTTCGTGGCCAACTTGACCTTTTCGCGGTAGCCATTCTGAAGAGCCCTTCCCACGAAGTTTTCGCTCTCTCCGGCATGGTAGGTCCACGCCGTGTCGATGTAGTTGACGCCCTGATCGATGGCATGGCGCACCTGGGCGGTGGCACGTTCCTCGTCGATCCGGTCATCCTTCACGGCAAGTCGCATGCAGCCGAATCCCAGAATGGACAGTTCGTCACCGTTTTTTGGCATCTTGCGGTAAAGCATCTTGATGTCACCTCTCTTTTGAATGAATTACAAACCCTCCCTCAATGAGAGGGGGTTCCGAAACGTTTCCAGGCCTCTTCCTCGGCCCTGCGCATAACTTCCCTCAAAGGAAGTCGGGCAGAGTCAGCGATCTTCCTGCAGGCCTCATGTTCGGCGGAGATATGGAAAATTTCACCTGACTGGTCGGAAGCTATCTTCACGGGTACTTCGAAGCGATCTTCACCGATGAAAAAAGTCACGCTGTCAATTCTCCGAGTTGCTGTAAAACGGTGCCGGCCCGTCATGACGCGGACTCCCAGAGTTCCCGTCTCCCTCATTATCTCCCTTGCCAGTGCCGCGCTTGTATGGGGGAAGGATACCACGCGAATGAGATGGCCGGGGCGTCCCTTTTTCATGGTTACAGGGGAGATGGTCACATCCCTGGCGCCGAGAGCCAGAAGGCGGTCGAAAAGGTTTCCCAGGATCTCTCCGGAAACGTTGTCAACGTTGGTCTCAAGGATCTCTACAAGGTCCTCCGGGTCGTCGTCCTTGAGATCCATGAACAGTGTCCTCAGGAGATTTGATATTTCAGCCTCGCTGTTTGCTCCGTAACCTAAGGCCAGAGCCCTGCCCAGGGGGAAGCTGTCCACGGGTTGTGCGAAGTGGGAAAGAAGCGCCGCCCCCGCGGGTGTAAGGAGTCTCCCTTCACCCCGACCATAGAAGAGCAAACCGCCTGTCCTGAGGATCTCAAGTGTTGCCGGGGCGATCTCTCCCCCAATGTTGACAGGTGTTGTAAGGACGGCTTCCGGGCACAGATCGTGGAGGGCAGTGCAGCAGCCGGCCAACTCGGCAAGTACTCTATCCTGTTCTCCCCCGTTAAACGGGAGATGCTCAATTGAAAGTCCCTGGATCTTCGCTTCCGCGGTCGCCATGATCCTGAAAACGGTCAGAACTTCCTTTTTGGTGATCCCGGGCAACCTCGAATTCTGTATGAATTCGACCAACTCCTGGTAGTTTCGCTCAGGGATCTCGTGAAGGGGTTGGATCTTTACGTTCGCTGCTTCCACAACTCTCCCGCAGGTCCTTTCCAAAGAGAGCCTTACATCGGCGACCGACTCAATGGCTTTTTGTATCTTTTCTACGTCCGCCCCGAGATCTATCAGGCTTCCAAGGATCATGTTTCCGGAGGCGCCTGAAAGGGGGTCGAAAAGGAGTGTCTTCATCTTGGTATTCCTCTCTTTTTCAAGGGATATGTCGGATCTTTCGGCAACTGTTCGATCCAAGTCTGTCAGATTCGAACTTTTTCTGCAAGGGTGCCGGTATCCTTCTGTGGCCCTCGATAATCAGAAAACGGGCGAAACAATCACATTGGGTGTTTGACGCCAGGCGTAGTGCACCTTATAATGGCTTTGTGATAAAAACCGTCAAAGACGAGCAAACTCGCATGATCTTTAAACGCCAACGATCACGCAAATTGCCACTGGAAATTCAGCAGGTCGCTTTGCGCAAGTTGCGCATGATAAATAATTCCTCATCGCTTGCAGATTTGCGCATTCCTCCCGCGAACCGACTGGAAAAACTCAGAGGCGATAGAATCGGTCAATGGAGTATTCGCATCAATGAACAATACCGTATCTGTTTTGAGTGGCGCGAAAGTGACGCCTATGACGTCGAAATAGTCGATTATCACTAAGGAGAGTGTAACAATGATCGAAAAACTGCATCCGGTCCACCCGGGGGAAGTATTGCTTGAAGAGTTTCTGAAACCGTTGAATCTTAGCCAGAACAGGTTGGCGATCGAGATAGGTGTGGATGCACGCCGGATAAACGAGATCGTTTTGGGGGGCCGCAGCATAACGGCGGATACTGCTTTGCGTCTGGCGCGTTATTTTGGAGTTTCTCCACAGTTCTGGCTTGGCCTGCAAGCGGAGTATGACCTTGATATCGCGACAGATAAATTGGGAAGCCGTCTTGAGCGGGAAGTCAGGCCCCTGAGGGTTGCAGCAGGATCTGAGATCCTGTAACCCATCATTATTTCGGTTCCTTTCAAAAACTCAGCCGGCCGATGCGGCTGACAATTTCCTCGCGACAGCCATCCGGGTGACGCAGGTATTCCTCCAGTTTCGGCAATGCCTCGGGAAAATTCCGCTTGTAGACGCTTTTAAGCCGACGGGCGACTGCCGGATATGGGTTCAGGGAGTCGAACTCGATCTTCCTGATGCCTGTTTTCTGAAGAGCACTAACAAGGGTTTTCAATGCTGCTTCCGTGTCTGTCAAACCCGGAAGCAGCGGAGCTGCAAAAACCCATACCGGGATCCCCGCCTTCATAAGCGCCCCGGCTGCTTCCAGGCGAAGATCCGGGGGAGAAGCGCCCGGTTCCAGCACCCGGGAGATGTTTTTGTCCATGGTCGTTATGGTGAACCCGACCTCGCACGCCGTAAGTTTATGAAGGATCGCAATATCCCTCCGGACCAGGTCCGACTTGGTCAGAATATGGACTTCCAGCAGAGGATGATCCACAAGGATATTCAGGCTTGATCGAGTGATCCCGTATTGAGCCTCGGCCGGCTGGTAGGCATCTGTCACAGTTCCTACCAGTACCTTCCCCTTTCGCCGCGACCTTCCGCCCAGCTGTCTGGCCAGTACGTCCGGGAAATTGATCTTAAAATCGAGGAACTCTCCCCAATTTCCCCTATGGTCCGTGAACCGGCACATGAACGATGCGTAACAGTAGACGCAGCCATGGGTGCAGCCAACATACGGGTTCATGCAGTAGTCATAACCGGGGATCTTTGTCCTGTTCAGGGCCGACCTGCAGGTTATCTTTCGCGGCGCGATCTCTTCGACAACAGGCTGCCGGTCCTTCTCCCGTTCATGGTCGTTATCGAAGAGGTTCCGTTGGGCAGTGTCGACGGCTCTGGTGTTTCTGCCTTCTTTCTTCTCCATGGTTTCTTTCATCCTTTGATTTTGCCTTTATCCAGACGACAGTGCGGCGATCCCGAGCAGGATGATGAAAGATCCCGTCATCCTGCGTTTTCTGTCGCCTTCACCGAGGACGGTCGTGCCGAGGAACGTTCCTATCACGACGCTGATCTCCCGTGCAGGGGCGATGATGCTCAAGGGTGTGATGGCAAGGGCGTAAAGGACCGCGAGGTAGGCCGTCACGGCCAGGGCGGCTATGGTAAGGGCAGACATCCTGTTGCGCCTCCACTGGAAGGATATGCCTTCCCTGTCCTTCAGGGCAAGAGGGGTCAGAAGAAATACCTGGATCACTATCACGGAAAGAAAGAAGAGGGTCGGGGGAAACCCCGCCACTCCGACGGCCATCCGGTCCACTGTAGAGTAGGCGGCAATGCAGGCTCCTGTCGCGACACCAAGCAGGGGTGCCGCCCTGGAACCGGAATCCCTGAAAAAGTGTATTCCGCCCGCTATCCAGAGGATCCCCGCAACAACCAGTCCCGTTCCGACAAGGTTGAGTATCGAAGGGCTTTCCCCGAGTATCAGGATCGCCATCAGGGTTGCAAGAAGGGGCCCAGTTCCCCTCGCCAGGGGGTATACCACAGACATGTCGCCCGCACGGTATCCCTTTTGGAGGAAAAGGAAGTAACCTGTTTCGAAGAGGGCGCTCGCCGCGGCCAGAGGGATAAGAGCGGTGCCGGTGAAACATCCCTGCCCCCATGTCGCTAAGATAGCGAAAGGAAACAACAGCAAGGCCGATAGCACCGAGAAAAGCCATGTGAAGGCCGCACCGCCCGCAACGCGTTTGGCCACGAGGTTCCACCCCGCATGAAGGAACGCCGCCGCAACAAGAAGAAGCATCGCAAAGGAAG
>DFYG01000089.1:0-2000 GCA_002382605.1 Synergistaceae bacterium UBA4088
GGGGCTGGCGGGAAGCCCCTTCTACACGGGGTACGCATCGAACATGCAGATAGGGGTGCTTCCCAGCCATGGGTTCGACGGCATCGCAGTGGCCCTTCTGGGAGCCACCGAGCCCTGGGGGGTCTTCGCCTCGGCCCTCTTCTTCGGCGTACTCCACTCGGGAAAGGGCTTCATGAACGCCATGACGAATATCCCCCCGGAGATCTCGGATACCATCATAGCCACCATCATCTACTTCACAGCCACAAGCGTTCTTTTCGGAAGATTGCTGCGTTACTGGAGACGCAGGGAGCCGAAAACTGAAGAGACCCGGGAGAGAGCGCCCGAAAAGGAGGGAGCCTGACATGGAACTCTGGAACATCCTGTTGCAGATATTCCCATATGCGGTGGCCTTCACCATACCCCTTCTCATTACCTCCCTTGGGGGGCTCTTCAGCGAACGGAGCGGGGTGGTGAATATCGGCCTGGAGGGGCTTATGGTCATGGGTTTCTTCGCCGCCGCGATCACGATACAGGGCCTGGAGGATATTCTCCCCCTGGGGGCCATTCCCCTGGGGCTTCTTGCGGCAGCCCTGGGTGGCGCCCTCTTCTCGCTCCTGCACGCCTTCGCCTCCATCAACCTCAACGCTAACCAGATCATCAGCGGCACCGCTATCAACATGATGGCCTCGGCCCTCACGGTATATCTTGCACGCACTTTCACCGGAAGCGGCAACATCCGCATCCGTAGCGGCATCCTGCGCCAGGACATTCCGGGTCTGGCCGATATCCCGGGCCTGGGGCCCATGCTCTTCAGTCAGACCTACTGGACCACCTGGGTGGTGGTAATTCTGCTGGGAATATCCTGGTTCCTGCTCTACAAAACCTCATTCGGACTGCGGCTCCGGGCCTGCGGAGAGCACCCCTCCTCGGCTGCTTCGGCAGGGATCAACGTCTACGCGATGCGCTACATGGGGGTACTGATCTCCGGAGCCTTTGCAGGGCTCGGAGGAGGCATTATCCTGGTCACCTACTCGGGGGAATTCAACGGCACCGTGTCTGGATTGGGCTTTCTTGCCCTTGCCGCGCTCATCTTCGGGCAGTGGAAACCCCTCGGGGTGCTTGGGGCCACCCTCTTCTTCGGCCTTGCCGCCACCGTGGCCAACGTCTCCCAGGTGATCCCCCAGCTTGCGGTGATCCCTCCGCTGCTGCTCAAGAGCTTCCCTTACATCGTGACCCTCATCGCGCTGGTGCTGTTCTCCAGAACCTCCCGGGCTCCCAGAGCGGCGGGACAGCCCTACTATCCCGGGCAGGGGTAGTTGTTCACAGATCGAGGCCTTAACGACAAACTGCAAGGTCACAATAATCAGCTGAACGGGGAGGCTAAACCATGTCGAACAACGATAAGGGTGGAATGATCACTTTCGGGGAGTTCGAAAAAGTGGACATCCGTGCAGGGAAGGTGATCGACGTCCAGGACTTTCCCCGCGCAAGAAAACCTTCCTACCGGGTCAAGATCGACTTCGGTGAAGAGATCGGGGTAAAGAATTCAAGCCTCCAGGCCCAAACCGATTACTCTATCGAGGAAATGCTCGGGAGGTACGTTGTCTGCGTGGTCAACTTCGAGCCCAGGAACATCGCCGGATTCCTCTCGGAGGTCCTGGTGCTTGGCGTGCCTCACGAGGATGGAGGTCTCTCCCTGCTGGAGCCGGGCAGGGTACCCGTCCCGCCCGGCTCGAAGGTGTTCTGATCTGCTGAAGCCCCATCCCCGGTTTTTCCCAGGGCCCGGCAGCATCCTTATCCGAAAAGAAGATCGGGAAGCCAGGTTATGATCTTCGGGAAGATGATGCACAAGGTCAGGCCTACCAATTGGGTTGCCACAAAGGGCCATATGGAACTGTAAATATCGTTCATGGTTACTTCCTTGGGAGCGATCCCCTTCATCATGAACAACATGGTGCCGAAGGGCGGCGTAAGGTAACCTGTCTGTGTATTGACAGCGTAAAGAACACCCAGCCACA
>DFYG01000089.1:2076-9345 GCA_002382605.1 Synergistaceae bacterium UBA4088
GCAAAAGCCTGGGCGGCAAAGAGGATCCACATCATGAAACCCTGCACCTGTATCGTAGAGTAGGCAACGCTTTTGATCAGTTCCCAGTTCAGCCGTCTATGGATGGCGCTGCATACAAAAGCGCCGAAAGCTCCTACGGCGGCAGCTTCGGTCGGAGTGGCAATGCCGGTATAGATAGAACCCAGAACAGCAGTTATAAGAAGAAGCGGGAGTATTACCCCCTTAAGGGAAGCGATCTTGGCTTTCCAGTTGGATCTCTCTTCAATGGGAATAGGCGGTCCCAACTCTGGATTAATGTAGCATCTGATCAGAATGTATCCGACGATAAGAATGGAACACAGCATCCCGGCGCCCATGCCTCCGGCAAAGAGCCCCCCTATGGAAACCTGGGCGATGGTACCGTAAAGCACCAACGCGATGCTGGGAGGAATGAGAGGTCCCAGGACTCCTCCGGCCAGGATGCAGCCCGTGGCAATTCTCTTGTCGTATCCACGTTTGAGCATGGCAGGGAGAGCCATGACACCCATCACCACCACTCCCGTGGAGGCTATGCCTGACATGGCGGCTATAAGCGTACAGGCAATTACAGTACCAACTGCCAATCCTCCCTTGATGCCCCCGGACCACCGGTACATCATCTCGAACAGATCCTCCGCTACACCTGAACGTTCCAGCACGGTCGCCATCAGCACAAAAAGGGGAGCGGCCACCAGGGTCGTGGTGGACATCATGGAAAAGGTCCTGGCAACAATGATAAATAGAGACTCGGGACCCCAGAATATAGCTGCAAAAACGGAGGCAAGTCCGCCGAGGACAAAAGCCACTGGAAGCCCCAGGCCCAACAGAAGGAACATGCTGGCAAACAGCAGGATAGAAATCATTCCTATATCCATAAGATCACCTCAGTTTCCAATGGGGGCTTTGGTATCCGCCACAGCAACGATCTCGCGTCCGGTCACAGCTAAATAGGCGTCCTTGATCGTCTTTGTCATTCCCTGGAGCAGCATGAAAAAAGCCGCAATGGGTATGGTCCACTTGACAGGCCAGACATAGGGTCCCCAGGTACTGTCGGAGAATTCAAACAATGAAAGACTTTCCCAAGCCCAGGGCAGGCTTCTGAAGAGCAATACCCCCACAAAGGCATAGAACATGGTCCAGGTAAAAAGATCAATAATTGCCTGTGTGCGTCTGGGGAATCGCATATAGAAAACCTCGACATTCACAAAAGCATCATGCCGCAGGGCATAGGCTCCTCCAAGTACAAAGTGTGCTCCATAAAGCATGGAGGAAGTCTCATGAGCCCAGATGGTCGGGCTGTTGAATGCATACCTCATTACAACCTCGTACACCAGCACGAGCATTACCGGATAAACGAGGAAGCTGACAATTTTACCCATCCGATCGTTAAATTTATCGACAAATCTGATAAAACCTGTCAAAAAGAGCAATCGCCTCACCTCATTTGAAGCTTCGATAGCTAAAACCCTGAAAAAAGAACCCCCTCCCCTGGGTAGAGAAGGGGGTACCCTCGTTGATCTTTCCTTTTAGTTTATGTATCCGTAGTCCTTCATGAACTGCTTGATGATCTCTATAGCCTTGATAACCCTTGGATCATTCGCGCCCTGCTCTGCAGCGATCTTGTCCAGGTAAGGCAAGGAGAACTCGTTGGTAATCCTTTGCACGTCATTATCGCTGAATTCGATGTAGGTGGTTCCCCACTCTTTGAAGGATTTGTTGAACATCTCACGTTCCTGAATGGTCACGGCGTCCATATAATCCTGGTTGAAAGCTTCGGCAGCTGTCTCAACTATCGCCTGGAGATCTGCGGGCAGATCATCCCATGCCTTCTTGGATGTCCAGAGTTCCATTCCCTGAGGTACCTGGAAGGCCGGACCGATAAAATATTTGCAAACCTCATAGAGCTTGAGATCCCGATACAGCCACCATGCGGTACCACTGCCGTCAAGAGTGCCTGTGGCGATAGCCATATAGGTTTCAGGGTGCGGAAGCATGACCGGAGAGGCCCCGAAATGTTCCACGAAGTCCGACATGGAACCGAAGAACCTCACCTTGAATCCTTTCAGATCCTCCAGCGACTTTATGGGTTTTTTGCTCCAGAAGTATGTGTTACCCACGCTATGGCTGCCAAGGAAGTGAATGCCGCGCTCTTCCAGGGCCTCTCCTACAAGCTTGTCAATTCCCCTGTGATGGAACAGCTCGTTGAATTCATCATTGGAGCGGGTAACAAAGGGCGGCATGTTTGGAGCCGATACCCAACCCATGGGGAACGCTCCTCTAAAGAACAATGAACTGGTATTGGATATCTGGATCATGTTTGCCTGGAGGGCTTTATCGACCTCCGCATAATCCACCAGTTCCCCGGCATAATGCAGACTGATTTTCAGCCTGCCGCCAGACATCTTCTCCACCCTTTCGATAAAGGGCTTGATCGCTTGTTCAACTGCAAGGGATCCAGGCGTATGATGGCTCTGGAATTTCCAGTTGTAAACCTTGTCAGCAGCCACAGACGGGCCTCCGACTGCAAGCAGACCCAGGGTGATCAGTACAGCCATCCCCAATAGGACCAGTTTTTTGTTCTTCATCGATAACATCTCCTTCCGAATGTGATCAGTGTTACCCTGCTGGTTCTGCCTGATATCCATCACCTCGATTTTTGTAATGATCAGGCGGCCTGAACCATGATCTATCAGGAAAGCAACCTGTTCTTGCTGAAAACACCAACACCTGGCGGAACCCGCTACATCGTCCAGTTTGTACAAACCATGCTATCTTCGGATCACTCTGTTTATTTTGTATTGTAAATTTTCAACCCGGTATGGTCAAGGCAGCAAGTTGCCCCATCAATACCTCGCCGAAATGCGTTCGCTCCATTGCGAACGGATCTTTACGAAAGCCAGGGCCTGCCCGGGCCTACTGCCACGTCATGGCGAAATGGGCCATTACAGCAGAGCCGATCCAGAACACCTCTTCGTCGAGGTCGAACTTCGGATGATGGTGAGGGTAGTCCTTCCCACCGCCGTACATGGAGGGCAGGAAGAAAAAGGACCCCGGAACCTTCTCAAGGAAGTAGGCCATGTCCTCGCCGCCCATCGTGGGTTCCGGGACTTCAGCTACGGCTTCCTCCCCCAGGATGTCTACGGCCGCTTTCCTTAGCCTGTCGGTGATCTCCCTGTCGTTGATCAGTGCCGGGGTACCGAAGGTCATCTGCACGTCGGCCCGGCCCCGCATGCTCCGGGCTATCCCGTCGCAGACGGCCCTGAGGCGTTCAGAAAGCATGGCCCGTGTTTCCGGGTCCAGGGACCTGATGGTCCCGCTTATGGTGCATGTCGGTGCGATGACATTCAGTGCCGTCCCGCCGCAGATCTTTCCCACGGTGATGACTGCCGGGGAGAGAGGGTTGGTCTCACGGCTTACGATCATCTGGATGGCAGAAAAGGCCTGGCAGGCCATGGCGATCGGGTCCACCGTCAGATGCGGTGTAGCGCCGTGCCCTCCCTTGCCTTCAAACGTAACGGTGAACCAGTCGGTAGCGGCCATCAGGACCCCGTAGCGGTAACCCACCATTCCCGATGAAAGACCTTTCCACAGATTCCCCGTGTGCAGGCCGATGATGGCGTCCATGGCCGGGTTCTCCATTACACCGTCCCTGATCATGGCCGGGGCGCCTTCGGAGGTCTCCTCGGAGGGCTGGAAGATCAGCTTTATCGTTCCGGGAAGTTTCTTCCGGTTTTCGACGAGGATCTTCGCCGTGCCGAGAAGGATCGCCACGTGGGCATCGTGTCCGCAGGCATGCATGCGGTTGTTGGTGGCCGCAAAGGGCAGACCCGTATCCTCCATGACGGGGAGGGCGTCTATGTCGGCCCTGATTCCCAGGACCTTTCCAGGCTTTTCGCCCCTGATAAGAGCCGTAACCCCGTGCCTGCCTACACCTTTGCGGATCTCATCGATGCCCATTTCCCGGAGACGCTCGACGATGAAGGCCTCCGTCAGCGGCGTGTCCAAACCGGTCTCGGGGTTCTGGTGGAAGTGTCGCCTCCATTCAACGATCTGCGGATTGAGGGCCTGTGCCCTTTTCTTGATATCTGTCATGAAAAAACCCTCCTTTTTTCGTATTTTACAATTGCGATGACAGCGGACCTGCCAGGAAGAGTTCGGGAAGGTCCCCGGGGATCCCTTCCCCTTGTACCGCAGGCATCAGATCTCATCGGGTTCAGCTCTTTCCGGAGAGGTAATCCGCAGCAAATCCCGCCAGCAGTTCCACACCCACAGAGAGGGCATCATCGTCGACATTGAAGCGAGGCGAATGATGGGGGTAGTCAGTGCCCTTGGCCGGGTTACCGCATCCAAGAAAGAAGAAAACCCCGGGGATCTTCGCCTGGAAATAGCTGAAATCCTCCGAAACCATTATAAGGGGCGAGATCTGGACTCGCTCTTCGCCGATGATGCCTTTTGCTGTTTCGATGAACCGCTTCGTAAGTTCCTCGTCGTTGATGGTCGGCGGAACGAACCTGGTGTATTCAAGTTCGGCCCGGCAGCGGAGAGCTGCACACACCCCGTCTGCGATCCGCCGGATCATGTCGGGCATTTTGTCCTGGATCCCGGGATTGAAGGTCCGGGTGGTCCCGGTGACCTCGACTGAATCGGGGATGATGTTGAAGGCCGAGCCGGTGATGATCTTTCCTACGCTTAAAATGGCGATCTCCTTGGGGTCCACCTCCCTGCTGACAATTGTCTGCAGGAGGTTGACCAGGGTCGTGGCCGCCAGGGTGGGGTCGATGGCATCCTGGGGCATCGCGCCGTGGCCTCCCTTTCCGTAGATCCTCACGGTCCAGCTGTCGCAAGCGCTCATGAGGGGACCCGGCCTAACGGCTACAAGACCCGTTTCGAGGGGCGACCAGATATGGAGTCCGGCTATGGCGTCGATGCCCTCAAGGCATCCCTCCCGGATCATGCACTCCGCTCCGGGGTGATTATCGCTGGTTGTCCCGCCCTCCTCGGCTGGCTGAAAGATCAGGCGGACCCTGCCGGGAAGATCTTCCTTTATCGAGGACAGGACTCTGGCGGCACCAAGCAGGATAGCCATGTGAGAGTCGTGGCCGCAGGCGTGCATCACTCCTTCACTCTCCGAAACGTAGGGCACGCAGTTCTCTTCCTTTATGGCAAGGGCATCCATGTCGGCCCTGAGAGCTATGGACGGGCCTTCCCTTCCCGGGTTCAGGTCGGCCACAACGCCGCAGGGAGTTCCCCTGACGCCCCTGCGAATGTTTTCGAATCCCCATTCACGCAGAAGGGATTCGATCTTTCTGCTGGTCTCCACCTCTTTCCATGCTGTCTCCGGATGCCTGTGGAATTGATGCCTGAGTTCCACAACCTCATCCCGGAAGGCTTCGGCAAGGACCTTGATCTTTTTTCCGTTCACAGGAATACCTCCTCGATCACAAAAGTTTGGCGAAGAAACCCGCAATGATGACCGAGACGATGGTCACCGAGGTAAAACCGCCTATCAGCATTTTCGGAAGCATCTGGTCCATCAGGAAGTCGTACTCTTCTGGCGAATCGGCCAGCGCCTTGGAGGCTTCGTCGGTCAGGATGTAATTAGGCGGGAAGCCGTAAAGAGCCGTAAGGGAAAGGTCAAAAGCCATCGACCGGGAGTAGCCCAGAAACTTGCCGACGGTCATGCTGGCGGCAGCCATTCCCGCAACGCCCACCACTATGATAATGGCCAGTGGCCCTGCTATCTCTCCCAGCCGACAAGAAACCGTCCTATGGTCAGAAGAAGCAGCACCATGCCCGCGATCCCCGCCAGGGCCGTCGCGACGGTCCGCCACTCGGAAACTAGTTCCTGAACGCTGAAAAGCGTCCCCACGTGGACAAGAAGAAGATATATAGACATAAGGGCGATGGGCATGCCAAGGCCTGCGATAACATCCACATTTTCGGGGACGAAGGTCCAGAAGCCCAGCAGAAAAAGTGCTGCCGCCACGAAGACCGACGGGACGAAAGCCCTGGTCATGTTCGAGACCACGTCTCCGATGGCGAGGAACCCTGCGCATACGATAAAAGCGACGATCACGCTCATCTCCATTACTCTCTTTCTCCCCCTTCCGCCAGATCGACCAGAACATATTGGCTAATGATAACCGTCATTGGTATCGGTGTCCTGTTTTTTCTAACCGGTTTTTTCAGGGCGCAAGAGGTGAGAAGCGGGAGGCAGGAAAACCAGGGCCGGCGGGTGCAGGGCAGGGCCGCAGACAAGGTCCCGGAGTTTCTGCGGGAGAAGAGCTTTTTAAGTCAGGGGTAAAGGTATATCCACCTGCTGGACGGGTTCACAGATTTACCTGTTTTTGCCGTCAGCCATGATGTATGTTTTGTCCTGGTCATGGCCGGGCTCGGCACGGGCGCCCTCAACGAGATCGCCGAATTCGTCGTATCAACCATGGTCCCGCGATCCGGGGTCGGAGGCTACATCAACACGGCGCTCGACCTCTGCGCGGACCTGGTCGGCGCGATTCTCGCGCTGCTTTACATACGGTGGCGATACCTGGGGGATGGGGATACCCGATAAGGGCGTGAAACCCGAAAGGAGGCAAAATGATCGCTTATTGTGGAATCGACTGTTCAAAATGCGACAGCTATCTTGCAACCCGGTCAGGAAATCACGAGGAATTGGAAACCGTCGCAAAGAAACTGTCAGAGCTGTACCATACCGAGGTAAAGCCGGAGTACGTCATTTGCGATGGATGCAGGGTAGGGGAAAGGCGCTCCTGTTACTGCACCAATCTATGTAAAATGCGCAAATGCTGCATTGAAAAGGAATACGACTCCTGCATCGAGTGTGCCGATTTCCCATGCAAGGAACTGCAGTTCGAACTGGACAACGTGCCGGATACAAGAGCCAACCTGGAAAAATTGAAAAAGTAACACAGACAGCCCCCGCAGGGGGCTGTGTTTTTTGGAAGTTTTACGGGTGAACGATCAACAGGGAGGTTATGGCATGAAAGCCCTGTCCGCATCGAGTTCGTCAGGTGGAACACGATCAGGGCGATCCATTACACCATCTCCCTGAAAGCGGTCGACGGCGGCACGGAATCGGAGTGGAAACAGGTGCTTACGGGCCTGACCGAGGAAGGAAACGAATACATTCGCAGTCTGGACGGCAGGGAGTTCGAAACGATGTGCAAGGCAGAGGAGAAGATGCTCAACCACTACCTTAAGACGGGCAAGATGCTGAAGGCTGACGGGTAGGTT
>DFYG01000114.1 GCA_002382605.1 Synergistaceae bacterium UBA4088
TCTTGTCCATCGAGGAATTCGGGGATATCGCAACGACGGTACTTGACAAGGCATGACCGGGATCCGGTCCCTGGCAAGACATCAAGATCCCGGCCAGCCAGCCAACACAAGCGTCGGCTGTAATGAAGTTAAACCAAAAGAGAGATGGGCACAAGACCGTCTTTGCAGCTTTCCCCGAGAACAAGCACAGGAAAAGAAACAAGACAAAACAGGGAGGTGTCACGGATGGCAAGAAAGTTGATTGCAGTAGTAGCGGTTCTTGCACTGGTTATGGGTATGGCCATTTTTATGGCTCCCGACAACGCGATGGCGGCGAAGGAGATTGTGGTCAAACTTGCCCACAACGGCAACACGATCCCTGAGGATCCCCAGAACATTGCTGTCTACGCCTTCAAGAAGATGGTTGAAGAGCGTTCAGGCGGAGCGATCCGAGTCGATGTCTACCCGGCTGCCCAGCTCGGAGATGCACGTACCATTGTGGAAGGGGTCCAGATGGGGACCATAGAGATGGGCGACATCGAGAACGGGCCCATGGGACGGTTCGTCCCGGAAGCAATGCTCTGGGATCTTCCCTTCATTTTCAGGGACATCGACCACGCTCACACAGTCCTCGATGGTGACGTGGGGCAGTTCGTCCAGAAAAAATATGATGAAGTGGGTATCAGGCATCTTGCCTACAATGACGGAGGCTTCAGGTACTTCACCAACAACCTCCGCCCCATCAATTCCATGGTTGATATGAAGGGCATGAAGATCCGTGTTATGGAAAGCAAGGTCATGATCGACACCATCAACGCTTTCGGAGCATCAGCGATCCCCATGGCCTTCGGCGAACTTTATACCGCGCTTCAGCAGGGCGTAGTCGACGGTCAGGAGAATCCTATGAACCTTATTTTCAGCCAGCGCTTTTACGAAGTTCAGAAGTATCTCTCTCTCAGCGGTCACTTCTACTATCCGCGGCAGTACATTGCGAACCTTGCCTGGTTCAGCAACCTCAGCGAAGAGCACCAGAAAGTGATCGCCGAGGCTGCCAAGGAAGCTTGCGACATTCAGAGAGAAGAGCTGGCCAAGTACGAGATCGAGATGGTGAAGGTTCTCAAGGAAAAGGGAATGGAAATCAACGAAGTAGACAAGACCGAATTCCTTAAAACCGCACAGGAAAACATCTATCCCGCATACTACGAGACCCTGGGGAGCGGAAACGCCGAATATGGCAAGGAACTTGTCGAAAGCGTCGTAAATACGAAGTAGCCGTTCAGGCTGGAGAAGGGATCAGATCCCTTCTCCAGCCTTCTCCTGTCCTGAAGGATGGGAGGATCATAAAGAAGCACGGGAGAAAACAATGGAAAAATCCGGCAACTGGAAAATCCTGAAGTACTTCAACACCATAGTTAAATGGTTCCTTTCAATTTTAATGATGGTCATTGCGGCTCTGACTTTCTACCAGGTGTTCATGAGGTACCTTTTTAACAGCGCCCCATCATGGAGCGAGGAACTTGTAAGGTTTTTGTTTATCTGGTGCAGTTTTGTCGCCGCCGCGATCGGGGTAAAGGAACGCATCCACATAGGGATCGATGTATTCGTCAGCCTCCTTCCTGCCAAGATCAGGTCTCTTACGGAAATATTGGTCAATCTGGGAATAATGGCCTTTTCGGGCTACATGATACGTTACGGATGGGCCGTTACCATGATGACCCGACGTCAGCCTTCACCAGCACTGGGACTTCCCATGAGCTGGGTTTACCTCTCAATTCCGGTTATGGGGGTTTTGCTTATCCTCTACTGTTCTCTGGAGATCATAAATATATTCAAGCACTTCTCGGAGGAGAGGAGGGCCCAGGCATGTTGATGGCCCTTGCTTCGACACTCGTTATATGTTTTCTGATAAACGTCCCGATAGGATTTGCCCTCGGCATGGCCGCTCTGGCCAGCCTTCTGGCATCTGGTTCGATGCCGATCGCCATGATCCCACAAAGAATGGTCGCAGGGGCTAACTCCTTCCCTCTTCTTGCCATTCCTTTCTTCATGCTTGCAGGGGCGATCATGGAAAGAGGGGGTGTTTCAAGGAGGATTGTCAGCCTTGCAAGTGCCCTGGTTGGGCACATCACGGGAGGCCTGGCAGCAGTTTCAATCGTTGCTTGTACCTTCTTTGCTGCGATATCCGGATCGACTCCTGCTACAGCAGCTGCTGTGGGGGGTCTTACAATACCCGAGATGGAAAAACGGGGCTATGCAAGGTCTTATGCTTCTGCTGTTGTTGCCTCTGCATCCTGTCTTGGCGTTATCATCCCACCCAGCATAACCATGGTCATTTTCGGAATAGTAGCGAACGTCTCGGTTGGCCAACTTCTGATAGGAGGCATACTTCCTGGTCTTTTCCTGTCTTTTATCCTTCTTTGCGTCAACTATGTACGTTCCCGACAGCTCGGGTACCCTACTGAAAACCGAAGAACATGGAGAGAGCGCTGGAAAACATTTGCGGATGCAGTTTGGGGCCTGATGATGCCGGTCATCATACTCGGGGGTATCATGACGGGGGTTTTCACCCCTACTGAGTCAGCTGCCATAGCTGTTGTATATGGCCTTTTTGTAAGCTTCTTCATCTACCGGGAACTGGGCCTCAGAGATCTTGTCCCGATCTTCTACAAGGCCTCCCTGAACTCGGCCATGATAATGCTCCTTATAGCTGCAGCAAGCCCATTCGGATGGATCATGACCATTGAGCAGGTTCCACAGATCGCGTCAACGGCTATCCTTGGGCTGTCGTCGAATATGTATGTGATCTATATCCTCATGCTGGTGATCTACCTCATCCTCGGGACTTTTATGGAAACCGGGGCAATAATACTTCTGGTTGTCCCCATCTTCGCTCCTATTGCAGAACATCTCGGAATAGACATGATCCAGTTCGGGGTGGTAACTGTAATTGCCCTGGCCATCGGAATGGCCACCCCGCCTGTAGGGATCGCCCTGTTCGCCACCTGCGGAATAGCGGATATCACTATCGGTCAATTGACCAGGAAGATCATCCCCTTCCTGGTCGCTCTGATCGTCGGACTTTTCATCCTTGCCTTCGTTCCTGCAATATCCACTTTCCTGCCGGAACTGCTGTTCTGACCTGAAAACGATTGGGCCGCCGTTCCCCATTGAATTACTGGACCAGCGGCCCTTTCCCCTCCTTCATGGGTTGGTACAGATGGCAGCGAATTGAAAACTCGATTTTTTAACGGAGAAAGGGTGAAATTTATGAGGAAAGATAAGCTGTTGGATCTGGTCGAAAATCTGGGAACCGAGTACGAAAGAAAGTTCGGAGGGTGTTCCCAGTGTGTTGTTGGGGCAATAAGGGACGTCGCCGGGGGCGTAGACGACAGCGTATTCAAGGCAGCGACCGGACTGGCCGGGGGAGTGGGGCTTTCGGGTGCAACGTGTGGAGCCCTAACCGGTGGGGTTCTTGTAATAGGGTCGTTCATTGGAAGGGAGTACCATCAGTTTGCTGATCCTGGAAAAATACGGTTCAAAACCTTCGATCTCTCAAGGCATCTTGTGGCTCGTTTTGAGAAGGAATACGGAAGCTCCCTCTGCCACGATATTAAGAAAAAGATCATGGGGCGTTCCTACAGGCTTTTCGATGAAAAGGAGCATAATGCTTTTATCCAGGCGGGAGGGCATGACGACAAGTGCCCAAAAGTCGCCGGGAAAGCAGCTAGATGGGTTGCTGAGATTCTTTTGGAAGAAGGATTGATACAGGAGTGATCTGTCCCAGGCAGATGTCTCAGCAACCTTTCAAATTGAATGGCTCTACAACTCAACCCAGTAGGCGCTGCCGTCGGCTC
>DFYG01000020.1 GCA_002382605.1 Synergistaceae bacterium UBA4088
TGGGAAGGTTTGCGGCCTCTTTCCCTGCCGTAAACATCTCTGTCGTTACCGGAGACCTGAAGACCCTGGAAGCAGGGCTCAGGAGAAACGACCTTGAACTGCTGATCTCCGAGAGAAATCTCACAGAAATAATCGACCCCGAGATCATCTGCCATCCAATAGGATATGAGGAACTTGTCTTCGCGGCTTCCCGCGATATGCCACTTCCCCCGGANNNCCATTATCGGTTTCGGAACTGGAGGGAATTATGATAATAACTTATTCCGGCAGCAACGCACTTAATGCCTATCTTGACGATTTTGCCACCCGCAACCAGATCAGATTTGCCGGCCATCTCCTTGTAGACAGCATGGATATCGCNNGGAAAACTTGCAGCCGGAGGATCGGGGGTAGCATTTCTCACAAGAAACGCATCCGCAAACTCTCATTTTTCCGGTGCACTGCGCATTCTTGAAATTGCAGCTGATCCTCCGCCAAGACTGGAGATGCTGGCAATGTACCATCGCACTCACGGGTTGACCTACGCGGGATGGGAGATGCTCAAACTGCTGGAAAAGCATTTGCCACAATAGTTCAACTTTTCCCGGCGGTATGCCCGGCCGGCATTGCATCGACTTTTTTTCTTATTTTGTTACTTTTCTCTTCTCTTCTCTCTCACTGTGAGACAATAAGCAATATGATAGAATTCTTTGTACGCTTTCAAAAGAGAGGGGGAATTGCAGGTGGGTCGTGAAAGCATGATCCAGATGGTTCGGGAAAAGATTCAGGACATACCAGGGGATTTTCAGGACAAGAAAGAGGTATTCTGCCTTGACTGTGTCATAGCCGAGAGAAAAGCCTTTCTTTCGAAACAGAAGCTCTCTTACACCGCGCGCTTCAGAGTGGATGACGTGGCAAAAGAGGTCACTTTTACGGAAATGCTCAAGGAGGTCAAATCCGGTCTCGGGACTGGTGGTGCTGATGATATTTCTCCGGGCTTCTCGTTCAAAAAAACCTCGTTTTCTTCCGGACCAGGCGGGCTTGAGGGCATTGTAGATCAGCAGTCCTCTCTCTTTGGCAAAAAATACAACTACACCTTTGACTACAAAAAGGTCCGTTCTGCTGTCAAAGAAGCGGCCGAAGCAGAGGGCTATTCCTTCACTTACAAGATATGGGGCAAACTATAGCTGCAAACAGCACCATACCTTTTTACTTACAGGAGGATAAAATTATGAAAAAGAGCGTTCTTGTCAAATCAATTCTGGCTTTTGCTTTTCTTGTCGCATTCTCGGCTTCAGCACTAGCGGTATCCGGGCCCTACACGGTCCATGCAAGCGTAGTAAGCGGAACAGGGGCTATCCAGGCGGTACTGCAGCCGGGAGAATTCACAGTTCCTTCCGGTTCCACAGCAATCATTACAAAGTTTCGGCATGATAATCCCGCAACCGGGTACCACAACGAAAAACTTGGGAAAAACGTCTATTCGGTCACGCAGGGTATATACATGGCGGATGCGAACGGCAACGGATTTTTGCAACTTCCCGCCGGACAATATCGCTTTGTAGTGGGCGGATCCCCGGGAGCATCGGGGATACTGGTTTACGAACTGCATCCGTAAAATACTTCAACCTTAATACGCTATAAAACAAGGGCAGGAACCCATGGGTTCCTGCCCTTGTTTTATTTAAGAGAGATCAGAATCCTGTGATAATAAATTATTAAATGAATCAACGGTTTACTGGGTGGGAAGCCCTTAAAATTAAGTTCGAATGTTGACAAAACACGTCTTTGAAGTGAAAGTTTAGCTGGTTTTACACATTTTTTGAAGGGGGAATACCAATGAAGAAGTATGTTGTCCTTCTGCTCAGTGTCTTTGTGGTGGCGGCAATGGCTTCGGTCGCTCTCGCGGCTGCCCCATTCCACATAGGCATCTGCACAGGAACGGTTTCACAGTCCGAGGACGACCTCAGAGGCGCTGAGGCCATGATAGCAAAGTACGGAGAC
The DNA here is from genome assembly GCA_002382605.1 of Synergistaceae bacterium UBA4088. GTDB lineage: Bacteria > Synergistota > Synergistia > Synergistales > Thermovirgaceae > UBA2252. The sequence continues at coordinate 1,984 of DFYG01000020.1, forward strand.
GTTGCTGATGGCGGCATGATCAAACATATCACCTACCCCGACAACTTCATGCAGGAGATGGAAACTACTATTTCCCAGATAGCATCTCTTGCCGACGACCCTCTTATGAAAGTGGTTGTCGTCAACCAGGCGATCCCGGGCACCACAGAGGGTTTCCGCCGGATTCGGGAAAAAAGGGATGATATCCTCCTCTTTGCCGGCGAAGCTCACGAGGATCCAGGCGTCATCGAGAGTATCGCCGATCTTGCGATCAACGCTGATAATATTGCTCGCGGCTACCTTATCATCGCAGCAGCAAAAAAACTTGGCGCTACCGACTTCGTCCATATCTCCTTTCCTCGCCACATGAGCTACGAACTTCTTTCGCGGCGGCGCAATATCATGGAAGAGGCCTGCAAAGACCTGGGGATCAAGTTCCACTTCGAGACAGCGCCAGACCCTACCAGCGATGTTGGCGTAGCAGGAGCACAGCAGTTCATTCTTGAAAAGGTCCCTGCCTGGCTTGACAAGTACGGAGATAAAANNGCTTCTGCACAAACGACGCACACACCGAACCGCTTCTGAAGAGGATCGCAGAGGGCGGCGGTTTCTTCATCGAAGCAGACCTTCCTTCTCCCCTTATGGGATACCCAGGCGCCCTGGGTGTTGAGCTTGCCGATGTAAAGGGCGATTTTCCAGCTATCCTCAAGAAAGTCGAGAAGGCGGTAGCCGATCACGGCGGGGCCGGACGCATGGGAACCTGGGCATTTTCGTACGGATATACCAACTCTGTTGCCTTGACTGAGTTCGGTCAGCAGATGGTAAAAGCAGGGGTAGATCATAAGAACTTCGCCCGAAAGTTCAAGAAAGAAGAACTGTTCGCCACTTACGCTAAAGCAACTCCCGGCGCTGAGTGGAACGGCAGCTTCTATACAGATATCCAGACCGGGGTTGTGAAAAAGAACCACATCCTCCTTTACCAGGACACGTACATTTTCGGCAAGGGCTATCTGCAAATGACAGACGTAGTCGTTCCGGAAAAGTATTTCACTTTCAAATAGAATCATCTCTGGCGGGGAGGGGGGGATTCCCTCCCTCCCCTTTTTGTTTTTATGGCAATCATCTTTTTGGGTCCAGGATATTGTGAGCAGAAGAACCCTTTGCGGGATCACTTCAAATCTGAGGGCTATGTCCGCATTTCCATCCCAGTATTCTTTTCCCATATATTGGGTTTCAAGCAGCGTAAGTCCCGTAAGCGAGGTGAACTGAATGGCGCCAGAACAGCTTTTAAGAATGAAAGGTGTCAGTAAGTCCTATTACAGGAACAAGGTTTTAAGAAATGTGGATTTTACCCTGGACAAGGGGCAGATACTCGGCCTTGTAGGGGAGAATGGCGCGGGAAAATCAACATTGATGAACATTCTTTTCGGTATGACAGTAATACACGAGACCGGCGGGTACGAGGGCAGTATCCTCATAGAAGGCAAAAAGGTAAGATTCGACTCCCCATTCGATGCACTGAAAGCCGGTATCGGTATGGTCCATCAGGAGTTTTCACTGATCCCCGGTTTTTCCGTTGCTGAAAACGTGGTTCTCAACAGGGAATCCACGAATTACAATTTCCTGGTTGAAGCCTTCGGCGACCGCCTCAGAACTCTCGACCATGGCGCAATGCTGGAACGAAGCCAGAAAGCAATTGATAAACTGAAAGTCACGCTGGATCCCAATACCCTTATCTCGGAGCTTCCAGTAGGGTACAAACAATTTACGGAGATCGCCAGGGAGATTGACAAGGAAAATACAAAACTTCTGGTTCTCGACGAACCCACAGCTACCCTTACTGAATCAGAGGCTGAAATCCTTCTGGCGTCCATGAGACGCCTGGCTGGATTGGGGATCTCGATAATTTTTATCTCTCACCGACTTCAGGAGATCATTGACGTCTGCGACAAGATCGTAGTACTCAGGGATGGCGAAGTTGTCTGTAACACCACACCCTCGGAAACTGACATCATGTGCATAGCTACTTTAATGGTCGGAAGGGATATATCCACCGCTTTTGCCCGAAATGAGCCCTCCGGAAGAAACATTGGAGAACCCATACTATCGGTGGATCATCTCTGGGTAGATATGCCTGGGGAAACGGTCAGGGATGTCTCTTTCGAGGTCCGGGAAAGGGAGATCTTCGGGATCGGCGGCTTGGCCGGTCAGGGTAAGCTCGGCGTTGCAAATGGCATTATGGGCATGTTTCCCGCCGGAGGTAACGTTACTTTCCTTGGTCAACCCATTACTCTGAACGAACCAACAAGCGCCCTGAAGGCTGGCATTTCGGCTGTCTACGAAGATCGCCGCGGAGTAGGACTCCTCTTGGAGGAGCCGACTTCATGGAACATTATCTTCACGGCTCTCCAGATGCAGGGGCGTTTCCTCAAGCCAATACTCGGAGGGCTTGCCAATATCAGGGACGAAGTTGCTATTTCGCAGTGCGCAAAAGACTATATAAAGTTGCTGAATATCAAATGCGTCAACGAAAACCAGAGAGTTCAGGATCTCTCCGGAGGGAACCAGCAGAAAGTTTGTTTGGCCAAGGCTTTCGAGACGAGGCCCAGGCTTCTTTTTGTAGCCGAACCCACCAGGGGGATCGACGTCGGCGCAAAAAAAATGGTGCTTGATGCCTTGAAGAAATATAACGAAGAATATGGGACCACCATAGTCATGGTCTCTTCCGAACTTGAAGAACTCCGTTCCATCTGTGACAGGATCGCGATCGTTGATTCCGGGCACATCGCCGGAATTCTCCCCGCAACCGCACCTTCCACCGAATTCGGGATCCTCATGCTTGGTGTAGAGAAACACGAAGAGAAGGTGAGTTGATCATGAACAGGATAAAGAACTTTATCGAGTATGCCGGTTGGCCAAGGATAATCATAGGCATCTTTCTTCTGACCCTTTTCGTAATGGCGCCATTCGTCCGGGTACGCCTTGATGCATCAATAAGCGATACGCTGGTACGTTTCGGCATGAACGGCGTCATGGTCTTGGCAATGGTTCCCATGATCGTATCAGGCTGCGGTCTAAACTTCGGACTTCCTCTCGGGATCATTGCCGGATTGCTGGGCGCGGTTACCAGCATAGAGATCGGCATTCCTGGAATACCAGGGGTCCTGATCGCCATGGCCATTGCGATCCCCATAGCCACGATCCTTGGGTGGGCCTACGGTCTTCTTCTGAACAAGGTGAAGGGAAGCGAGATGATGATAGCCACCTACGTGGGGTTTTCGTCGGTGGCCTTCATGTGCATCATGTGGCTTGTTCTTCCCTACAGGAGCTCCAACATGGTCTGGGGGTATGCGGGCAAAGGGCTTCGGACAACCATAGCCGTAGAGGGATTCTGGCACCAGGCCATAAGTGACATAGGTTCATTCAGGATCGGCCAGTTCTTCTATATCCCAACGGGAATGTTTCTCTTTCTTGCCCTGCTTTGTGCCGCCATGTGGGTCTTTATGAGAACAAGGACCGGAACGGCAATGACCACGGTCGGATCGAACCCCGAGTACGCCAGAGCCTCCGGAGTGAATATCGACAGGATGAGAATTATTTCGGTCATCCTCTCAACAGTACTTGGAGCGATAGGCATTATCGTATACCAGCAAAGCTTCGGCTTTGTACAACTCTATATGGGACCATTCTACATGGCCTTTCCTGCCGTATCAGCGATCCTGATCGGAGGCGCCTCAGTTCACAAGGCCACCATTCTGAATGTCGTTGTGGGTACCATACTTTTCCAGGGCATCCTCACTATGACGCCTTCTGTAATCAACAGCATGATCCAGACCGACATGTCTGAAGTCATCCGCATCATCGTCTCCAACGGCATGATCCTGTACGCCCTTACAAGGGCAGTGAAGGTGAAGCTATGAACAGGAAATTCGATTCCTTCAAGCACTTTCTGGTCCAGAACGCAGTCCCTATTCTATTTCTTGTCGTCAGCGCCTTTGCCATCCCCATTTCACAGTTCTCGGGAACCTACCTGATCCAGGAAATGCTGGTCCGCCTATCCAGGAACTCCTTTCTTGTCCTCTCTCTGCTTATTCCCATCATGGCGGGAATGGGACTGAACTTCGGCATGGTTCTTGGAGCCATGGCAGGACAGATAGGGCTGATATTCATCAGTGACTGGAATGTTGTTGGGGTTTCGGGCATTCTGCTTGCGGCTATCATCTCCACTCCTCTGGCCATACTTCTTGGGTGGCTTTGCGGCGCGATCCTCAACATGGCAAAGGGACGCGAGATGGTGACATCCTTTATCCTGGGGTTCTTTATGAACGGCGTCTATCAGCTCATCGTCCTCTACGGCTTCGGCAGCGTTGTTCCCATTACCAACCCAGCCATGGTCCTCTCCAGAGGATTCGGCATACGCAACGTCACCAACCTCGAGGGAGTCCGTAAGTGTCTTGATAATCTCATCCCTGTTTCCATTCAGGGGATCGACATTCCTCTTGCCACGTTTTTGATCATCGCCTTGTTCTGTCTTTTTGTCGTCTGGTTCCGCAGGACGAAGCTGGGACAGGACATGAGAGCAGTCGGCCAGGACATGAAGGTCGCTGGAGCTGCTGGAATTCCCGTGGAACACACTCGTCTGATCTCGATCATCATATCCACCGTACTTGCCTGTTACGGCCAGATAATCTTTCTGCAAAATATAGGAACTCTGAACACCTACAACAGCCACGAACAGGCCGGCATGTTCGCTATAGCTTCTCTCCTGGTCGGGGGTGCCAGCGTCTCAAGAGCCTCTATCTTCAATGTATTCCTCGGAGTGGTACTATTTCACCTTATGTTCGTGGTCTCTCCCATGGCCGGCAAATACCTGATAGGCGAGGCCCAACTGGGTGAATATTTCCGGGTTTTTGTCTCCTACGGAATTATCTCCCTGGCTCTGGTGCTTCATGCCTGGCGGCGGCAAAAAAACAAGGATCGAGCCCGCCGAAGCCTCAGGGGTATAGAAGCAGAATAAGGAGGGTAAGAGCATGAAACAGAGACAGATACTGGTCAACTTGCTCATTTTTGTTGCTATGGTGGCCCTCGCAATTTTCTGCTACACCAATGGCAAGGCCAATATTGTTTTCGTTGAAAATATCCCTTTTAACCACGAGGGGGTAACCTATGAAGCCTTTGAAGCTATCCAGGTCTCAGTAGATGACACGGCCCCCCCCCTGTTCCTTCTTGCAGGGGATCGGGGAACAGTCGCTATGGCCGGTCGCAATCACGTTCTGGTAATAGAAGAGCTTGACGAAAACGACAACATAACCGGAACGCACAGCATAAGTTTTAAAAATCGTGAGATGAAGGGGAATGTCGTCAACGTTGTACCTCTGATCCACGGAAAATTCCCCGGGTGGAGCTATCAGTTAGATCGATGAAAGGATTTCTCCGCTCTTTCAAATATACAACCTGATATCGAAATATGATCATATTTTGAAGGAGACTGAATAATGGGACACGATGCTCTGCTGCAAAAATACAGGCCTCATATCATCTCGAACCTGCAGGAAATGATCCGGATAAGAAGCGTAGAAATGCCTTCCCTGGAAGGGAAACCCTTCGGAGAAGGCGTCCACCAGGCCCTCGCTCTGGCCCTTGAAACGGCTTCCGGCCTAGGTTTCCGAGCGGTCAACCGCGATGGAATGATCGGCTGGGCCGAGTACGGGTCGGGCAAGGAGATGATCGCTGTCCTGGGCCACCTGGACGTTGTTCCGGAAGGAAAGGGGTGGTCGTATCCTCCGTTCGGAGCGGAGATCCATGAAGGGAAATTGTACGGCCGCGGAACGACAGACGACAAGGGACCCACTTTGGCCGCTTTATGGGCTTTGAAGATAATAGCGGATGAGGATCATCGTCTCTCGAAACGTATACGGATAATTTTTGGCACAAACGAAGAGAGCGGCTTCAGGGGGATAAAATGGTATGCCGCAAATGAGGAAAAACCAGTCGCAGGTTTTACCCCGGACATCCACGAGGGGATCGTTCACGCGGAGAAGGGAGGCTTGCATATAGAGCTGGAACAGAATGTCGGTGAAGAAGAAACTGTCACCCTGATAGGCTTTTCTTCCGGCCAGGCTGTGAACATCGTCCCTGACAATGCCGAGGCCTTCTTCAGGGGAGAGGGGAACGTTCTCGACACTTGGGGGAAAACCCTGGAGACAGCAGTCAGATCCCTTCCCTGTGGAGGGGAAACCGTACGGGAGGGGGAAACTCTGGTAGTAAGGACATTCGGAAAGGCTGCACATGCCAGCCTGCCTGAAAAGGGAGAAAACGCTATCGCGTCCCTTTGCAGTCTTATTGCTGAAAACCCGCCAATTGAAAATTTCACTCCCGTTTTCAGGATCTTGTCGGACCTTCTCAAGGACTCGAGGTTCGGAACCGATCTGGGCATAGCAATGTCAGATGAAGTATCGGGTGTTCTAACCTGTAACCCCGGTCTTGCATCCTTTTCGGAAGGCATCCTCAAAGTCACCCTGGACATAAGGCATCCGGTCACCATAAAGGGCGATATCGTTATCGAAAAGATCAAGAAAAAGATCTCCGGGACGGGTATCCGATCGACCGTGACCTCCCGTGTGGATCCGCTCCACGTCCCGAAAGATTCACCGCTGATCAGGGAGCTGGGAGAAGCCTTTTTCGAGACCACCGGCAGATGGCCCGAGATTATGGCAATAGGGGGAGGTACTTACGCCAAGGCTCTCCCGAATGTGGTTGCCTTTGCTCCATTTCCCAACGCACTGCCGGAACTGGCGCATCAGGCGGACGAATACATCGGGATCGATGAGCTTATGGCCTCCATCCTCGTTATGAAGAACGCCATGCTTCGCCTTGCACGTTAGTTACCAATAAAAAGGCGAGGTCCTTCTGGACCTCGCCTTTTTTCTGCATTCAGGTCATGAAGAAGTTTGCCTAGAAACGGTTCCTGTGGATCTTTCCAAAGGGGAGATCCTTCTTTGCTACGAAAGGCTTCTCCTCGGCGGGAAATCCCACAGCAATTACACAGAGAACTCTAAATGGATCGGGAATTCCAAGGAGTTCACGCACATATTTCTCTGCCGTCTCTTGAGGGGAGTGATCCCTGTTGCGTATATGGGCCCAGCAGGAACCGAGCCCTATGGACGTTGCGGCAAGCTGAGAAATGATCGCAGCCAGGGAAGCATCTTCGATCCATGTATCGGCGGTCTCCTCGTTCCCCAGAATAACTATTCCGAGAGAGGCCCCTCCAATAAAGCCTGAACTCCCTCCCCGGACCTTTCCCAGTTTTTGCAGGAGCTCTCTGTCGTCAACGAAAATAAACTCCCAGGACTTGAGGTTTCTCGCTGAGGGGGCACGAAGGAGGGCTTCCTCCAGGGTTTCTATCTGTTCCGTGGTCAGCGGCCGGTCCTGAAACTTGCGGATACTCCTGCGGCTTCTCAACAATTCCAGCATTGGACGAGATCTCCCTTCCTGAAGTTT
>DFYG01000164.1 GCA_002382605.1 Synergistaceae bacterium UBA4088
TGGTGGACGGACTACTACCGGCCCATGGAGAAGAAGCTTGCCGAATTGAGATTGAAGTACCAGGGCAACTCCAAAGCGCAGAAGTTATTCGACACATTCGACAAGGAGCAGGAGATGTACAGGAAATATTCCGCCTGGTACGGCTACGGTTTCTACATAATGCGTCGTACCCACTGAGCCTGCATTCTCTTTTCCGCCAGGTTGATCCCGGTTCTCCTGCATCCAGGTTCCTGAGCTTTTCAAGGACCTGTGGCTATTTCGGCGATCTTCCAGCTGTTTCCTGTCCGAACCAGACTTATCCACCTGGTGTCGAAGCCCTCTTCCCATCCGAAGAAGCCTTTTCCGGGATCAGGTCTTGAAAAGATCGTCACCTCGAACAGGGCCTTGCCCTCGTGCCATTTCTTTTCCGGCTCCGGGATTATCCTGACAACCCGTATAAGGTCAAGTGATGCGAAGTTGGATCTCCACATCTCCTTCGCCTGATCATCCCCCACAAAAGATGGGTCCATCATCATGATAGCCTCATCCTTCTTACCATTATCGATGGTTTCGAAGAAGCTGTAGATGAAGATCTCCCCGCTTTTCTCAAGGGCCAGTACCATTTCCGAAGTGTCAAGGAGATGGTCAAGTCTTTCGTTCGTACCCAGTAAGACAAGATCCGGCTGAAGTCGTTCTTGCCGCACCTGAAGATGTAACAACGTCTCTGCTTTGTCCCTGTAAATCTCCTGTTTGAAGGAGAAAGCGAAATGGGTGGCTTGAGAATGCAAGAGAAGAGGTTATAGTTGTTCGGGTCCAGTACACTTTTTGCCCGGTACCGGGAAAACCGAAGGGAGGCAGCAACTGTATGCCGTACATTGCAAAGCGGGTTCAGGGAAGCTGCGAGGGAGTTTTCTGCCTGCTTCAGAGATGGATCCTGGAAGCCTCTGCGGGCGGCAGGGAGATCATCAACCTGGGTGTGGGAAGCCCCAACCGGCGGCCTGAGGATCCCGTCCTTGAAGAAGCCCTGGCAACAGCCAGAGAGGACAGGTCATACGAGTACCCCTTTATCGATCCCGAACTTCCCAGGGCCATAGCCGGATGGTACGCTGACCGTTTCGGCGTTGCTGTTGACCCCGGCACAGAGATCATGCCTCTTTGGGGGTCGCAGGAAGGGTTTGCCCATTTCCCGCTGGTAGCCATGGAGAGTGGAGATCTCTGCATCCTGCCCGATCCCGGGTACCCCATCTACCACTATATGCCAGTGATGGTGGATGGCGAGTCGTGGGCTCTTCCGCTGGAAGAGGGCAACGGTTTTTTGCCGGACTTCGGTGTTGTCCCGGACGATGTCGCCAGGCGCGCGCGCCTGATGGTTCTGAATTACCCCAACAACCCGCTTGGCGTGGGCGCGGATCTTACAGTTCTGAAGCAGGCTGTTGATTTCTGCCGTAAAAATGATATCTGGCTGATCTACGACAATGCCTACTGCGAACTGGCCTTCGACGGTTTCAGACCTCCCAGCGTACTGCAGATCCCGGGCGCCTCGGATGTGGCCGTTGAAGTCAACTCTTTCTCCAAAACCTTTAACATGGCAGGTATGCGGATCGGATTCGCCCTTGGCAACCCGGATTTTATCTCAGCCCTGAAGCAGCTGAAGAGCAACATCGATTACGGCCTCTTCCGTCCGATACAGAAGGCCGCCATCATGGCACTGACACATCCCGACAGGAACGCAATGATCGAACGGACACGTACCATGTATCAGGACAGACGCGATGCCTTTATCGGCGCAGCCTCGGAGAACGGCTGGAACATCACACCGCCCATGGGCAGCATGTTCATCTGGGCCCGGGTGCCCGACTGCGAAGACGACATGGCCTTTGCGGAGTTCTGCATCAGGGAGGCGGGTGTTGTGGTGACGCCGGGCAGAGCTTTTGGCGGGAAGGGCGCGGGGTTCGTGCGTATCGCCCTGGTCCGGGAGCCGGAGATCCTTGCCGAGGGCGCTGCGCGGATCGCGACAGTCCTGGAAAAGTGGGCTTGCAGGGTTTGAAGAAATGAAGACAAAGGAGTGAGATTCTATAGATGAAAGTATTGGCCATAAACGGAAGCCCGAGAAAAAACTGGAACACTGCGACACTGCTTGAAAACACGCTGAAAGGGGCAGCTTCCCAGGGTGCGGAGACTGAACTTCTGCACCTTTACGACCTCACCTACAAGGGATGCACAAGCTGTTTCGCATGCAAGATCATCGACGGACCCAGCCAGGGCAGATGCGCAATGAGGGACGACCTGACCCCCGTTCTCGACAGGATCGAAAGCGAGGTCGATGCGCTGGTTATGGGGAGCCCGATCTATTTCGGGTCGATGACAGGGGAGATGCGGTCTTTCATGGAGCGTCTCCTGTTCGCACCTCACTCATACTCGAATCCATACCGGTCGCTTTTCCCGCGCAGGATCAAAACGGCATTCATCTACACGATGAACGTTCCGGAGGATAAGCTTGCAGAGTATGGCTACGACAGGCTTTTTGCTTCAACAGAGGGAACGCTTGGCAGGGTGATAGGTCCTGCTGAAACGCTCGTTTCCACTGACACGCTCCAGTTCCCGGATTATTCAAAGGTGGTTATGGAGATGTTCGACCCTGAAAAAAAGGCCGCCCGGCGCAGGAAGGTTTTCCCCGACGATTGTAGGAAGGCTTTTGAACTGGGCCGCAGGCTCGGGAGCTCCGGGGTTTGAATCTGAACGGGATCATCGACGGCCGATCTGTCGCCGAAGAGGGTTGCCGACAAGACTGATCTAGTCAGCCAGACTAAAGCAAAATGGAGGAAGGAATATGACCGCCCTGCTTGTGATAGATGTGCAGAAAGATTATTTTCCAGGCGGCAGAATGGAGCTGAGCGGCAGCATGGAAGCCAGTGAAAAAATAAAAAAANNACGCATCATTCTTTCTTCCCGGAACTGAGGGTATCGAATTTCACGAGAATGTATTACCCGAAGGGGACGAAAAAGTCGTTCAGAAGAATTTTCCGAATGGTTTCAGAAATACTGACCTTGACGCCTACTGCAAAGACAATGGGATAAAAACGCTGGTCATCGCGGGAATGATGACTCACATGTGCATAGATACTACGGTTCGCGCCGCTTTTGATCTCGGTTATGGCTGCGTCTTATTGGGTGATTGCTGCGCCACAAGGAATTTAAGCATTAATGAGCGGACGATCACCTCCGAAAATGTTCAAAATGCTTTCCTTGCAGCACTGAATGGAACTTTCGCGAAGGTAATGAATTCAGAAGAGTATATAGAAGGAAAAAACTGACATAAGCCTGGATCGGATCCCCGAGGTGAGCCTGCTCGCCGGTCAGACATTGATGAGGAGATACGATTGCGGTATACTGACAATGTACTGTAATAACTCAACGATGGTTCATACTACCAGAAGGGGGACATTCTGATGAGCGGAGTGTACAAGGTAATCGAACTTGTCGGCT
>DFYG01000062.1 GCA_002382605.1 Synergistaceae bacterium UBA4088
CTGACAACACTGAACCAAGAAGAAAGGGCCTCACTTCCGGCCTGAATTTCATGGATAAACCCCTTTATTGCAGCCCTGGATCTTTGTAAGGGAAAGAGTTTCGGTTTTCCGGGTCACGGTCTGCGATTTACGGTTCACGTCCCTACAATCCCCTCGGATGTATCCCGTAGGCCCTTTCACAGTATTCGCGAACGACCCTGTGAGTGTTGAAGTAACTCCCGTTGATCGCAATGGCTCCACGCATGACCCTGCCCCACTCGTCAGGGCTGTCGTAGAAGGTGGGAATGACGATCTTTTCCAGTTTTTCAAGAAGGTCGTCCAGGTCGACCGATTCGTCATAATGGTCGTCAATTGCCTCCATGGGAGCCGGCCCGATGCTCCACCCCGTTACTCCCTCGAGGCAACCTTCAACCCACCAGCCGTCAAGGATCGAGAAGTTGGGCACACCGTTGAGAGCGCACTTCATTCCGCTCGTTCCCGACGCTTCCCTCGGACGGATAGGGTTGTTGAGCCAGAGGTCGACACCCTGCACGAGAAGGGCCGCCATATCCATGTCGTAATCCTCGAGAAAAACAATGGGCACGTCAGTTCCCACCATGTTCTCGGCTTCGCAGAGGAGTTTTTTCAATGTTTCCTTGCCAGGGTTATCCTTTGGGTGGGCCTTGCCGGCAAAGATGAACTGGACTTTCCCGCCCGCGGCCCTGACAAGTCGATCGGTATCCCTCAATATGAGGTCGGCCCTCTTGTAGTGGGCGACCCTCCTGGCAAACCCTATGGTAAGGCGATCTCCCTCAAGTTTTTTCCCTGTCTTCTTCTCGACAAATTCCAGAAGACGTTTTTTTGCCTCTGAATGTGCTGTCCTGATCTCTTCCACCGGGATATACATTGCCTGGACAAGGCGCTCCGGGGCGTTCTCCCAACCCTGAATATACTTTGAGAAAAGGGCTGACATCTCCGGACCAACCCAGCTGAAAGCGTGGACCCCGTTGGTGATACAGTCCACGTCATCACTTTTGAGCATTGCGCGGCTCACCTCTGTGTGTTTTTTGGAAACACCGTTGGTGTACCGGCTGTAGCGCAAGGCTATTTCAGTCATCGAGATGTTCTGTTCCTCCGGCATCATCCGGCGAAGCCTTCTTGCCATTGAAGGGTGCATCACTTTGTTGATAAGGTCCCAGCTGAAGTAGTCATGACCGGCCGAGACCGGAGTGTGGGTCGTGAAGATCCCCTTCCCCTTTACTTTTTCATAATACTCGTAACCCATCTCGCGGATCAGTTCAAGAAGAAGAAAAGCGGCATGTCCTTCGTTCAGGTGATAATCGTCAATATTCCCAAAACCCAGGTCGCGAAGAATTCGAAGTCCGCCCGAACCCAGGATTATCTCCTGGCAGAGCCGGTAACGCTCGTCCCCCCCGTAGAGATACCACGTAAGCTCCCTGTCTTCGGGAGTATTGCCCTCAACGTCAGTATCAAGGAAATATACGGGGACGGTGAAACCCGCCAGACCCTGGATCTCGTGACACCAGACCCTCACTTTCACCACTCTCTGCTCGATCATCACAGTAACTTCGTTGGGAAGGAGGGTCAGCTCATTTTCCGGATCCCATTCAACGGGCTTCTCTGTCTGGGAACAATCTTCGAAAACCTGGCGGAAATACCCCTTGCGGTAGAGAAGCGTCATCCCTGCCATCGGAACACCGAGGTCGGCAGCGCTTTTCAGTATATCCCCCGCAAGGACCCCGAGACCTCCGGCGTAAGTAGGAATGCTCGCCTTAAGTCCTATCTCCATCGAAAAATATGCAACCGTCCGGAAAGACGGATCCTGTTCCATCATGTAGAGTAGCGAATGCCCTATCTCATTGCCGTAAACCATTTTCTGCATGTTTTTTACCTCCTCTTGCTCCAATGTTCCCCATCTCTTTCAAGTCTATTATCTCACGATGCGTTATCAGCTTCAAAACCAGGCATCCTGGCGTACGATGCGGAGAGCAGCGCCAGCGATGTAACGCAAGCTTTTTCGAGGTCACCTTGATCCATGCGCCAGAGCCAGTTCCCCGAAGAGGTGCCGGGAATATTCAACCTCGCATCCCCCCCCAATCCAAGCAGGTCCTGCATGGGAAAAATTGCAAAGCGGGCCTTCGATGCCAGAGCCATGGATATCATATCCATCGAAACCTTCTCCGGCCGCACATGATGCCCAGCAAGAGCTGAAAGCTGTCTTTTTGCAGCGGGAGAAGCCTCTGTTTCGAACCATCCTCTTGACGTGTTGTTGTCATGGGTCCCGGTGTAAACGCAGGCGTTCTCTACGTGATTTTGCGGCGAGTACGGGCTTTTCCGGAAATCGTCCCCGAAAGCGAACTGAAGTACCAGCATCCCCGGTACACCGAGGCGTTTCACCCATGCAGTTACGTCCGGCGTTATGACACCGAGGTTCTCGGCGATGAAGGGCATATCGGGAAAGATTTCCGTGATCTTCGCAAAAAAAGCGTCCGGGGCGGCATCCTTCCACTGACCCTTCATAGCGGTTTTCTCTTTTGCAGGGATGGACCAGTACTTGATCAGCCCTCGGAAATGATCTATCCGGACCAGATCAAAGTGCGAGAGGGTGTGCTTGAGCCGCCGTATCCACCAGCCGAAACCATCCGCTTCGAGAATATCCCAGTGGTAGATGGGGTTGCCCCACCTCTGGCCTGTAGAGGAAAAGTAGTCCGGAGGAACCCCTGCAACGTTTAGGGGACGACCGGAACCCTCGAGGTCGAAGAGTGGGCGGTTGGCCCAGACATCAGAGCTGTCATGGCTTACGTAGACCGGGATGTCGCCGACAAGCGCAATGCCGCGCCTGGTGCATATATCCCTGAGGCGTCTCCACTGCCGCGAAAAAACGTATTGCAGGAAGCTGTGGTACTCCACTTCCCCTGCAAGCTCCCTGCGCGCCTCCTCCAGGGCCCGGTTTTCCATATCGCGCAAGGGGACGGGCCATTCGTACCAGGGAGCGCCGTTT
>DFYG01000049.1 GCA_002382605.1 Synergistaceae bacterium UBA4088
CCCGCAAGCCATTCTTCCGTGGATGCTGGCGAACATTTTGTAAAGATGAAGGGGAATGAAGTCTTCAAATACGTCAACAAGGTCATCCCTTCCTTTCTCAAGGAAGTTTGCGGCCAGGCCGGAATGGAAATCAAGGATATTGACGCCTGGATTTTTCACCAGGCCAACCTGCGGATCATCGAGGGCGTATTGAGGAGACTTGACGTGCCTGTAGAAAAGGCCATCGTCAATCTCCAGAAATACGGCAATACTTCTGCCGCCTCGATTTTTCTTGCACTTAATGAGGGTATCTCTGAGGGAAGGATTTCTCCCGGAGACAAGATAATGATCACAAGCTTCGGTGCCGGCATGACTTACGGTGCTATGATCCTTGAGATATGAGGTGAAGGTCATGTTTTCGAACAACAGGATCAAAAAACTCCTTGGAGTGGAATATCCGGTTTTACAGGGCGGAATGGCGTGGGTCGCGGACGCTGATCTTGCTGCTGCAGTAAGCAACGGCGGTGGCCTCGGGTTGATCGCAGCAGGAAGTATGCCTCCCGACGTTCTGGAACAGCAGATACTAAAGGCAAGATCCCTGACTGACAAGCCCTTCGGGGTTAATATCATGCTGCTTTCCCCCACCGCTGATGATGCCCTAGAAGTGGTGGCTAGAAACAGAGTTCCGATAGTAACCACCGGAGCAGGTGCACCAGGCCGGGTTATAGATCGCCTGAAACCACTTGGCATAATAGTAATTCCCGTTATCGCTTCAGTGGCCCAGGCCAAAAGGTCGGAACGCCAGGGAGCAGATGCTGTGGTTGCGGAAGGAATGGAGGCCGGCGGGCATATCGGTGAGATCACTACGATGGTACTTGTGCCCCTGATAGCGGACGCGATCCGGATCCCGGTTATTGCCGCGGGGGGCATAGCGGACGCGCGGGGAGTCATAGCTGCGTTTTCTCTAGGAGCGGAAGGAATACAGGTCGGGACACGATTTGTCTGTGCCTCTGAATCGAATGTTCACAAGGCCTACAAGGATGAGATAATCAAAGCAAGGGACAGGAGCACGGTAGTTACAGGTGCGCCCACAGGTCATCCGGTACGCTGCATCCGGAACCGCCTTACAAAAGAGTTCGAGAGACTCGAAAAAATAGGCGCGGCCGTTGAGGAGATAGAAGAACTTGGTACTGGAAAACTCAGGGCCGCTGTTGTGGATGGGGACGTGGATTTCGGATCGGTCATGGCCGGCCAGTCTGCTGCAATGGTTGACAGGATCCAGCCGGCACGGGAGATAATCCGGGAGCTCTTTCAGGGAACTGAAGGGATCCTGGACATTATCAACCGAAATCTTTCTGATTGATGCCTATGGAGGTATTGAGATGAAGTATTCCGTAGTCTTTCCTGGCCAGGGGGCGCAGGAAGTTGGCATGGGGAAAGATCTTTGGAGTTCATATGCTTCGGCCAGAGAAGTATTCGAAAGGGCAGACGCTGCTCTGAATTTTCCGCTCAGTCGTATAATTTTCGAGGGACCTGAAGATGAGCTGAAGAAAACCGAATTCGCACAGCCGGCAATTCTGACCATGAGCATGGCGGTCTTCCGTTCGATTGAAATTGATGAGGGGATCAGTTTTAACCCTGCCTATGTTGCCGGCCACAGTCTGGGCGAATACACCGCTCTTGTCGCATCAGGAACACTTTCGCTTGAAGACGGTGTCCGCCTGGTTCATCTGCGCGGCAAACTCATGCAGGAGGCTGTTCCCCTCGGGAAGGGTTCAATGGCGGCAATAATCGGCCTGGAAAAAGACAAGGTGACTGCCATCTGTGAAGCAGTTGTTTCACTTGGAGTCTGCCAGGCTGCCAACTTCAACGCTCCGGGGCAGATCGTTATTTCCGGAGAAACCGAGGCCGTCGACAGGGCAGTTCTGCTATGCAGGGAGGCAGGAGCCAAAAGGGCTCTCCCCCTGAAGGTAAGCGCTCCGTTCCATTGCACTCTCATGAGGTCGGTCGCCGACAGGCTGAGGATATCTTTCCCCGATTTCTCCTGGAATACTCCAAGTTGGCCACTTGTTGCCAATGTTTCCGCCAGAATCGAAAGCGATGTTTCCAGTATCCAGGATGCCCTTTTCCAGCAGACTTTCATGCCTGTACTTTGGTTTGATTCGATCGAGTATATGATGGCACAGGGCGTCGGAAGATTTTTGGAGATAGGTCCCGGGTCCGTACTCGCCGGTCTGATCAAAAGAATAAACCCCCAGGCAGTTTGCTTTTCAGTTAATTCCTCAAATTCCATTTCGGGAGCGATTGATTTTCTGAAGGGAGGGCAATAAGATGAATCCTGTGAGCAGGGTGGCCCTTGTAACAGGAGCCGGCAGAGGCATAGGGAGAGCCATTGCTCTGGAACTGGCGTCAAAGGGGAACAGAGTTGTAATAAATTACCGCACCTCCTCTGCTGGAGCTGAAGAGGTTGTGAGCGCTATACGTAAAGAAGGTGGGGAAGCTGTTGCATTCCAGGCAGATGTTTCGGTCTCCAATGATGTGGCCGGACTTTTCCCACTAGTCGAAGAAAAATTTGGTCCTGTAGAGATATTGGTGAATAACGCCGGCATAACCAGAGATGGGTTGCTTCTGAGAATGAAGGACTCAGACTGGAGTGAAGTCATAAGAACGAATCTCGAATCGGTCTTTCTGACAACTCGCCAGGCGGTCAGGAGTATGGCCAGATCACGTTGGGGGCGCATTATTAATATCAGCTCTGTTATCGGCCTTGTCGGAAATGCCGGGCAGGCGAATTATTCTGCTGCAAAGGCCGGGATAATTGGATTAACAAAGAGCACGGCAAGAGAGTTCGGAGCAAGGGGGATAACTGCAAACGCCATAGCTCCCGGGTTTATAGAGACAGATATGACCTCTGTTCTGGATGATAAGATCAGAGCGCAGATGATGCTACAGATACCCGTCGCCCGGCCCGGTAGGCCAGAGGATGTAGCGGTACTTGCAACCTTTCTGGCATCGGAAGATGCATCATATATTACTGGACAGGTCATTGCCGTTGACGGCGGGATGACCATGGTCTGATGAGGGTAAAATGAGTTCTTCGGAGAGGAGGTGAAGGAGATGAAGATGGAAGAAATAACCGCAAGACTCAGGGAGATAGTAATGGACAGGCTGGATGTCGAACAGGATCAGATCAAACCTGAAGCCTCCTTTGTGGAGGATCTGGGAGCTGATTCCCTCGATATCGTGGAATTGATCATGGGGATCGAGGAAGAGTTCGACATCGAGATTCCCGATGAGGATGCAGAAAAGCTTACAAATGTAGGTGAGGCAATGGATTACATCAAGGGCAAGCTTGGAGTTGAAGAGTAAAAGTCGGCGGGGAAAATGTGCGGGGAGAACGATTTCCCCGCACTTCCTCTAGTCTTCCGTTCTCTGCATAATCATTTGACGCTGGAGGAACCGAAGGAGTGAGTCATATTGAGAAGGGTAGTCATTACAGGAATGGGGGTTGTTTCTCCCATCGCCCTGGGAAGAGAAAAGTACTGGAGGTTGCTTGAAGAGGGGCAAAACGGAGTTGACAGGATCTCACTTTTTGATACGAATGATTATTCGGTCAAAATAGCTGCTGAGGTTCGCGATTTCGATCCAGAAAAATGGATGGACCGCAAGGATGCCCGAAGAGCCGACAGAGTGATACAGTTCTCTGTTGCTGCATCTGACATGGCTGTCGAGGATGCCTCTCTCGATGTTAATAACCTCGATCCTGATAGATTCGGCGTGTTTATTGGAAGTGGTGAGGGTGGGATCTCCACCAGTTACGAGGGAATGAAGACCCTTTTGGAGAAGGGACCATCAAGAGTCGGTCCATTCTGTGTCCCGATGATGCTCGGCAACATGCCGGCCGCTTATGTTGCCATTCGTTTCGGGGCAAAGGGCCCTAATATATGTGTGGTTACCGCCTGCGCTTCGGCCACCCATACAATGGGTGAGGCTTTTCACACTATAGCAAGGGACGATGCGGACATAATCCTTACCGGGGGTGCGGAGGCAGCTATTACAGAGGTGGCCGTTGCCGGTTTTGCTGCGATGAAAGCCCTTTCAACACGAAATGAAGATCCTTCGCATGCTTCAAGGCCTTTCGATGTAGACAGGGATGGCTTTGTCATGGGAGAAGGGGCCGGAGTGCTTGTTTTCGAAGAACTTGAGCATGCCCGTCGGAGGGGAGCGAAGATCTTTGGCGAGGTCATGGGATTTGGTTCCACATGTGATGCCTACCATATCACCGCGCCGGACCCCGATGGGAGCGGAGCAGCCAAGGCAATGCTCCAGGCTGTGAAAAAAGCAGGGTGGAGGCTCTGTGATGTTGATCTGATAAACGCTCACGGCACTTCTACAAGTCTTAATGACAGGATGGAGTCCGGGGCAATAAGGAGCGCCTTCGGGGATGCCGCTGACTTGATTCTCGTAAATTCCACCAAGTCAATGATCGGACACACGCTCGGAGCGGCAGGAGCTCTTGAGACGATCGCCGCTATCCAGTCTCTTGAAGAGAGCGTGGTCCATCCGACCAGGAACTGTTTCAACCCGGATCCTGAATGTCCGATAAACGTAGTTCCGGATGGCAAGTCCCTGAAAAGAGAAATATCAAGACTCATTGTCAATAATTTCGGTTTTGGTGGACACAACGCGGTTGTCGCCATCGAAAAGTTCAAAGAAAAAGAATAGGGAGAAGGATGTTTTGGACCACCTGGAGCAGAAAGAAGAGATAACTGGAATTGCCGAATTTGAGAGATATGCAGAGTACAGTTTCAATAACAGACAGACCCTTGTGGAGGCGTTGACTCACGCCTCATTTTCCAATGAGAATGGGTTGTCATATTGTAACGAGCGGCTCGAGTTCCTCGGAGATGCAGTTCTGGAACTGTGTGTTTCCGCCATATTATTTGATGATTTTCCGGACGACGATGAGGGTGTCCTTTCGCACAGGAGAGCATCTCTAGTCTGCGAGGATTCGCTCAGCAACTGGGCTGTGAATGCGGGAATACCTTCCCTCCTGAGACTTGGAAAAGGATTGTCGCAGAGCGGAGGACGAAAACAACCCGTGCTCTCCGCCAATGCCGCGGAGGCAGTATTCGGGGCCATATTCCTGGATGGTGGCTACGAAGCCGCCAGCGCTGTGATTGCCGCCTACTGCCAATACACCCTTGCTGCGAACGGAGGAGTGTCTATGAACCCCAAGGCCACCCTCCAGGAGCTGATGGAGAAGAAGGGCCTGGGAAAACCGGAATACATCCTGGTTGGGCGCAGTGGACCTGCACACGCTCCACTTTTCAGAGTTTCGCTCCTGTGTTCGGGGCGTATAACAGGTGAAGGCGAGGGTCGTACGATCAAAGAAGCCGAGAGAAAGGCTGCGGAAAAGGGTCTCCTGGTTTTTTTTGACGAATTTTTATGATGCAACCGGTTGCATGATGAATTTTTTCTGCTACAATTCCTCAGAAGAAAGATCTTTCCGGAGGTGCTGAGATCCGTGAAAATGGGGAGAAACGGTCTCATCGAAAACAATATGATCCATAGGGGGGGACGGGAAACCCGTAAGGGAATTCCTCGACCCCCACTTTTTTATGGAGGTGAATGATTTGCTGAAAGATAAGGCCAGGGTTATGACCGCCCAGGACATTGAAAGGATCCTGAAAAGAATGTCTCATGAAATACTGGAGAGGAACCGCGGGCTTGAAAACATGATAATTGTCGGCATTCAGAGGCGCGGCGTTTATCTTGCAAACCGTCTGGGAGATATTCTTGCCCATTTTGAATCTACCAGGGTCCCTTCGGGAGTTCTGGACATTACTCTTTACAGGGATGATCTTACGCTCCTTCACGATCAACCTGTTGTCCACAGCACATCCATCCCAGAAGATGTGAACTCCAGGAAGATCTTGCTGGTGGACGATGTTCTCTATACAGGCCGGACAGTAAGGGCCGCCCTGGATGCGCTTATGGATCTTGGACGCCCAGAGAGCGTGCAGCTTGCCGTACTTGTGGACAGGGGCCATCGGGAATTGCCCATACACCCAGACTACATAGGCAAAACCATACCCACTTCAAAGAGCGAAGTGATAGAAGTTAGATTAAACGAACTGGACGGAAAAGATGAAGTCGTGATCTGCGAAAGAGAGGAAGGTTAGCACATGGAGTGGAAGCAACGGCACGTTCTCGATCTTGATACATGGAAGAGGGAAGAATTGCATTATATTTTGGAGCAGACAAGTTCGATGGACGAACTTCTTGACAGGCCCATAAAGAAAGTTCCGGCTCTGCGCGGGAAGCTTGTTGTGAACCTGTTTTTCGAGCCTTCGACAAGGACCCGGGTATCCTTTGAGCTGGCGGAGAAATTCCTGAGCGCAGATGTTGTTAACTGGTCTGCATCAGGCTCCAGTATCGGCAAGGGAGAAACGCTCAGAGATACAGCCTGGACCCTGGAGGCCATGGGTGCCGATGCGGTGGTGATAAGACACGGGGCAGTGGGAGCTGCAGACTACCTTGCAAGAAAACTGAAAAAGAGTGTTGTTTTCAACGGAGGCGACGGGGCCCATTCGCATCCGACACAGGCTCTTCTGGATCTGTATACGGCCTGGAAGAAGATAGGCTCTCTCGAAAGAAAAAAAATTGTCATGATAGGAGATGTTCTTCACAGCAGGGTTGCCCGAAGCGACATAATAGGTTTCAGTAAAATGGGATCAAGGGTTGTTCTGTCCGGACCGCCGACCCTGATGCCCAGGAGCGTAGATGCTCTCGGGGCGACATACGACCCGGATCCCAGATCCGCCGTTAAAGGCGCGGACATCATTTACCTTCTCCGGATCCAGAGAGAGCGCCAGGATGAGGGAATGTTCCCCTCCCTTGATGAATATCACCAGATTTTCGGTGCAAATGAGTCTCTTCTTAAACTCGCAGGGGCGGATACAATTGTCATGCATCCTGGCCCTGTCAATCGCGGGGTCGAGATCGCAAGCAATGTCGCCGATGGTTCACAGAGCATGATCCTTGGGCAGGTAAGAAGCGGCGTCGCTCTCAGGATGGCCCTCCTTTTTGTCTGTCTTGGAGGTGTAAGGCAGTGAAAATACTTTTTAGAAACGGACTGTTGTTTGATGGAAGGACCCTTTCCGGTGGAAAGACCGATGTTCTTGCTGAAGACGGCGTCATATCGCGAATAGGAACAGGTCTTGATGATAATGGCGCAAATGAGATCTATGATCTTTCTGATCTGATAATCAGCCCCGGATTTATCGACCTTCACTGTCATCTTCGCGACCCCGGGCAGGAGTGGAGAGAGGATCTCTTATCCGGATCCAGGGCTGGTGCTGCGGGTGGTTTTTCTACCCTGGTTTGCATGCCCAATACCGATCCGCCGGTGGATAACGCTGCACTCATCCGCTACCTTCTCGAGAAGGGGGAAGAGTGCGATGGTTCAAGGGTAGTCCCCGCAGGTTGCCTGAGCCGTGAGAGAGCCGGGAACAACCTTGCCGAGATGGGGAAAATGGCTATTGCGGGAGCAGTATTATTCACCGACGACGGGAGTCCTGTAAGCAACACGAATCTTTTGAGACTTGCTCTCCAGTACAGCTCCAGACTTGGAGTGAGGATCATGGAACACCCCGAGGACAGGTCGCTGACCCTGGGAGCGCAGGTCAACGATGGGATCTGTTCCACGATCTCGGGACTCAAGGGGTGGCCTTCATCCGCTGAGGCATCAGATATTTTCCGGGGAGCGAGTCTGAGCATGGACACAGGTGTTCCGATCCATTTCACCCATGTGAGCACTAAAGAATCCATGAACGCCATGAGGATATCCAAAGCGTCGGGTTGCACGGTAACATGCGATGTTACCCCTCATCACCTCTGCCTTGTTGAAAATATGGTAATTTCAGGAGGTTATGATGGTGTATTCAAGGTCAATCCGCCTTTAAGGAGCGTTCAGGACGTGGATGCTTTGTGGGAGGGTATCCGTGACGGAACAGTTGATGCCATTGCCACTGACCATGCGCCCTATCACATGGATGAAAAAGATCTTCCGTTCCAGGAATCGGCATTCGGCATTGCTTCCCTGGAGTGTGCTGTTGCGGCGATCCTTCACGAATGGAAAAGGCGTAAGGATCTCTGCACGCTAGAGAAGCTTCTCTCGCTGTTCACCTCCGGGCCGGCCAGCCTTCTTCCGGAAAAGTGGAGGACACTTGGTGTTATTGCTGAAGGCAGCCCGGCAGATCTCACGGTTATCGACCCTGATTTCGAACGGGTTGTGGATGTTTCGAAATGGGAGAGCAAGGCAAGATCGACTCCCTGGAACGGGCGCACGCTGAAAGGATGGCCCGTAATGACCGTAGTACGGGGAAAAGTCGCATATAAAATGCCAGATCATCTTTCCCGGGTAAAATGATGAACCAACTCTTAACAGGACCGCATAAGCCTCCGATCGACCTCAAGGGCAGCCTTGTTTTTTCCGAAGCAGTAGCTAGCGGGTGCAGATACGTTCGCATCAAAACTGATCTCACAATTCCGGCCTCCTCTCCCGGCCAGTTTTTTTTGTTAAGGGAGAGTAGAGTGTCAGATCCACTTCTTGGAAGGCCTTTCGCTTCGATAAATGCTTCCCGTAATTCTGTTGATTTTCTTTTCCGAGTGGTTGGCAGAGGCACTGAAATACTGGCCTCCCTCCCACCCGGGACAAGGGTGGATCTCAGGGGGCCTTGTGGTAACGGTTTCCCAGTGCCTCGGAGCAGAAGGCTTATTCTGGTTGCCGGAACTCTGGGGATTGCGCCTTTTTTCGATGCCGCACTCCGCTACGGCAGCACACAAGAAATAATTACCATACTGGGAGTGCCGGGACACGAATGGCGTGAATTTGCCGGATGGTGCAAAGAAAGAATTCCCGATATCCGTATCGTTTCCGATGATGGAAAAATCGGGAATTCCGGGACTGCTGTTGAAGAGGCCGTTTCCATGTTCCGATCGGAAGACGAAGTGTGGGCCTGTGGTCCCATCCCCATGCTCAAAAACATAGGTATCCTTCATTCTGCCGGATGCGAGAGGCTTTTCGTCAGTATTGAAAAAAGAATGGCTTGCGGGATGGGGGGATGCCTGGGCTGTTCGCTCCAGACCTGCTCCGGAACAGTCAGGGCATGTGTAGAGGGCCCCGTTCTTGAATGGAAAGAGGTTTTGTGGAATGAGTGATTTCGGAGGCCTTCAGATCGATGTAGGCGGAGTTGTACTTGACTCTCCAGTGATCATTGCTTCGGGCGTATGGCCCATGGATCCTTCAATGTGGCCTGAGGCTTCTCTTAAGGGAATTGGAGCGATATGCAGCAAAGGAACAACCCTTGAGCCGAGAGAAGGGAACCGGGGCAAAAGGATCTGCGAAACCCATTGCGGCCTTCTGAACAGCATCGGGCTTCAGAACGGTGGGTCAGTTTCTTTTGTCCAGAATGATCTTCCGGCCCTTGCATCCTCCGGCAAACCGGTCATTGCGAACATTGCTTTTGAAACTCTTGAAGAGTTGCGGCAGATCATTGAAAGACTCAATTCTGAGAGGGATCTGATAGGTGCCCTGGAAATGAATGTATCCTGCCCCAATGTTTCCATGGGAGGAATGTCCTGGGGAGTGGATATGGATAGTCTGGAAAGGGCCGTTACCGAGGCAAGATGCAAATGGAGAGGCCCTCTTTGGGTAAAACTATCACCGCAAGCCCCTTCCATCGCAGTCGCCGCAAGGATCTGTGAAGCCAGCGGGGCACAGGCCATCGTCGTTGGAAACACCTGGCTGGGTATGGCTATAGACAATGACAGGGAGGAGCCCTTTTTCGAAAGGATCTTTGCCGGGCTTTCCGGCCCGGCGATCTTTCCGCTTTCGCTCAGGTTGATCTGGGAAGCTGTGGCAAGCGTAAATATCCCAGTTGTGGGCTGCGGAGGAATTTGCGGACCTGATGAAGCTCTTTCAATGTTTTTGGCTGGGGCTTCCGCAGTAGCCGTTGGTACCGGATTGTTCCTGGACTCCAGTCTTCCGGTTTCCATATGTTTCAAGTTGTCCAGGCATATGGAAAACCGCGCCATAGCCAATATCAAGGATCTTGTCGGAAGAGGCAGGCACTTCAGGGGTGAAACGGGGGTAGCGGGATGATGGACAGGAACACTCACAAAATAATTCTAGCCGCAGATCTTTCAAGCCCATCTGAGGCAGAGGATCTTCTTGACTTGCTCAGGGAGGATCTTGTTCACGTCAAGATAGGGCCCAGGCTCTTTGCATCCGGCGGAATTCCCTTTGTAAGCAGAGTTATCAGGATGGGGTTCAAGGTTTTTCTGGATCTGAAACTTCACGATATTCCGAACACTGTGTCATCGGCTGTAGATTATTTCGCTTCCCACGGCATCTGGGCTCTCACCATCCACTCAGCGGGCGGAGCAGCCATGCTTCAGGCCGCGAGATCGGCAAACCGCTTCGCAGGAGATGAAATGTTGCTTTTTGGAGTCACGGTCCTGACCAGTCTTGTCTCCTCTTCCTGGGATGAGGTCAACCCGGGATGTCCTCTGCAAGAGGCACTCAAAAACAGGGCTGCCATATGTGCTGCCTGTAAAATGGACGGAATAGTTTGCTCTCCAACAGATCTTCCCCTGCTTGTACCCGATTTCGGGGGGCGGCTGAAAATGGTTGTCCCCGGAATCCGCGACAATGCAGGCGGAGATGATCAGATGAGAACCGCCTCCCCGGAAGATGCCCTAAAGATGGGGGCTGACTATCTCGTAGTAGGAAGGCCCATTATCAGGGCGAACTCTCCGGCAAAGGCGCTCCAGGAAATGATTGAACGGGTAGAAAGGGTGGGTGACAAGGAATGAAAGGAACAATTGCAATGGAAGCAAAAGAGCGTATGTTAAAGTCTGGAGCTCTGCTCGAAGGTCATTTCCGCCTTTCATCCGGAATGCACAGCGGATTCTATCTTCAGTGCGCCCTCTTTCTGAGATACCCGGAAAATGCGGAATGGGCAGGTTCGCTTATCGCAGACATGATAGCCCCCTTTTCCCCTGAACTTGTGATATCTCCCGCTCTGGGAGGTCTGATAATTGGACACGAAGTTGCAAGACACCTCAAGATACCTTTCATTTTCTGTGAAAGAGAAAATGGTATCATGAAGCTCAGGAGGTTCCCTGCCCCAGGGCGCCTTTCCTATGTCATAGTGGAGGATGTAGTTACTACAGGCAGATCGACCCTGGAGGTAGCCGATGCCATAGGAGCAGTTTCCGGGGGTGAATTTCTTGCGGGCGCATGTATTTTGGACAGAAGTTCAGGAATGCACGGGATAAGACCAGAACTCCTCTCCCTTATGAAAACAGATTTTCCTGTTTATCCTGAAGCTGACTGTCCCTTATGCCAAAAAGGAATACCAATGATCGAGCCAGGGAGCAGAAGACTCTCGGTTTGAGCGGAACCGGGTTTTTTTATTTAGCCATCAGGTTATACTCCCGTGTCAATTTCTTCCAGGGAAAGGTGATCTGTTTGAAGGATGCAGATACAAGTTGAATCCGAAGACCCTTAAGACCTTTTCCGTGATAATTATGACCTCCATGGTTCTTGTCCTGTTTCCCCTGTCCTCAAAAGGGTATGCAATTGAGGTTTGGGTTTGCAACCCATGGTTTTCGATGCTGGCACGTTTTCTCGGAGGAGCCCAGACGAAGGTGAACCCTCTTCTGGTCTGGGCTGAAAACAGCGTGGTAAAGCCGGGGCGGTCAGGCCTCACCGAAGGTGCCGTTGTTCTGGCGGTCAACAACGACGAGGCTGTCCGTGTTCTCGGCAAGAAAAACCTGAAGAAGTACTCGCTGCATTTTCTTTTTGAAAGCTTCCTGAAATCCGGGGTGAGAGTTGACGAAAACTTCATGGATCCGGCAGCACTACCGTTTATAGGGCTCCGGACACTCGAAATACTATCGGCTGCCGATCCGGGCAATTATGACTATTTTCAGAGAAGACTTGCCGAGTTCCAGGCCCGGCTCGATAGCACGGTGGTCGTTGGCAGGAATATGATAGGAGGTAGTACCATACTTGATCTTTCATGGATATACGGCCGATGGATCCAGGCGGCTGCAGGAAAAGTTATCAGGCCCCCGGATCTGGTAAAGGCGGGATGGTCGCAGGGCGAAGATCTTGATGTTCTGGATACCGCTCTCGAAGAGGCCCGGAGACAGAATTGGCTGATCGTCGTGGATCCATGGACTCCAGCCCATATCCGCGAAATGTCAAACAAGATCCCCGGATTCATTGAATTGCCCGCTCCACGAATGGAGGGAGATATGATCCTTTTTCTGTATGACCTTTATCTGCAGATCTGGGATTACACCAGGAAAAATATCATGATCCATCAGTGACAGGTTCTAAGATGTGTGATGTCGGCGGCTGCAAAGGAACGGATCTCGCCGCCTTCTTCTACCAGGAGTTCTCCTCGTCCGCCGATCCCGCAAGCCTTACCTGTGATCTCCCCCTCATCCAGAACGACACGGACCATCTTGCCTATTGTGTCACACCGGAG
>DFYG01000029.1 GCA_002382605.1 Synergistaceae bacterium UBA4088
ATGCCCGCCTTTGTCGGGGACGAAAAGCCGTCCGTCGGGATCAAGATCGTATCCGTTTACGTTGACAACCCTTCAAAGGGACTTCCCGCCGTGCCCTCGACGGTGCTTCTTGTCGATGCTGAAAACGGCTTCGTCAAGGCCATTATGAACGGAACGGTGCTTACTCAGATACGCACTGGAGCTGCAAGCGGCGCGGCGACGGATCTGCTGGCCCGCCGCGACGCAAGGATCGGAGCTCTCTTCGGCGCCGGCGGTCAGGCCGAGTTCCAGATTGAGGCAATGATCACGGCCCGGCCGCTTGAAGAGGTGCGGGTTTTCGACCCGCGTATCGAGATCTGCCGGGCATTCATCGAGCGACTTCAGGATAAAAAACCCTTCTCCGAAGTTCGCCTCGTCGCGGCCGAGACTTCCGACGAAGCCGTCCGCGGCGCGGATATCATTACGGCAGCAACCACGGCAAGGAAACCCGTCTTCAACGCGGATTCCGTTAAACCGGGCGCTCATGTCAACGGAGTGGGATCCTACACCCCCGACATGCAGGAGCTGGACCCGAAGATCCTGAACCTGGCAGGCAAGATCTATATGGATTCCATAGAGGCGGTCCTTGCCGAATCGGCAGATCTTATAAATCCGCTGAATGATAAGACCTTCTCCCGCGATTCGATCACCGGGGAGTTGGGAGAACTGGTGGCTGGCACAAAGCCGGGACGCGGATCCTCCGAGGAGATAACCGTATTCAAGACGGTCGGCATCGCTGTGCAGGATGTTGTGGCAGCCGAGGAGATCTTCGGGCGGGCGGTAAAACAGAAGGCGGGTAAGACAATATCCTTCTAGCGCAACCGGATACCTGGCACCCGGGCAAAAACCTCCGGGCAGAGCGTTAGTTTCCCCGACATTGCCCCCGATGATTTGGTCGGGGGAAGATTTGATCGAGGATGCCTGTGCAGGAACTTTGCCCCCCTGCCCCCTGTTTCCTGACCCTGTCCCTGTTTCCTGTTTCCTGTTTCTGTTCCCCGTCCCCCTTCCCCCTGCTACAATTGCTCCCGGAGGGATGACGATGGAAACGGCACTGGCGCTGAAGGTCGACGTTGATACGCTCAAAGGGTACCTGGATGGTGTGCCGGGCCTTCTTGATCTTTTCGGGAGGCTGGGAGTGAGGGCATCCTTCTTTTTTTCATTCGGGCCAGACAACTCCGGCAAGGCGATCCGACGCGTCTTCCGCAAGGGTTTTATTAAAAAGATGCTCCGCACCAACGCGCCTGGAACCTACGGCCTCAAAACAATGATGTACGGAACACTGCTTCCTGCGCCTCTTATAGTACCCCGCGATCCTGATATCTTCCGGCGGGCTGTCGACGAAGGACACGAGTGCGGGATCCACGCCTGGGACCACGTCGCGTGGCAGGACATGCTCGATTCGATGCCCGGGACCGTTATGAGGGGTGATTTCGCCAGGGCATTCGATATGTTTTCTTCGATCGCGGGTAAACCTCCGCGCTGCTGCGCGGCCCCTGCGTGGAAGGTCACACCTGCCAGCCTGGCCATGCAGGATGAGTACGGCTTCGACTTCTGCAGCGATTCGAGGGGAAGTTTCCCCTTCCAGCCAAGGATGGATGGCAGGACTTTCAGGACCCCCCAGATCCCCACCACTCTTCCGACAATGGACGAGATATTCGGCTCACCGGGCATCAGTGATGAAACCGTGAACAGGCACTATCTGGAATTGATCCGCTCCGGCCTTAACATACACACGATCCATGCGGAAATGGAGGGGCGGTCCATGATCCATCTTATGGAGGATCTCATCGTACCCTGCCTGGATGCCGGGATTTCCTTCCTTACGGTCGGGGAATCCATCTCAGGGAGCGAAGATCTCCCGAAATGCGACATCCACAACATCGAGATACCGGGAAGAGCCGGAACCGTTGCGGTTCAGACAGCCTGAACAGATGCTCCAATGTAAAAACATCTGGACACGATTAGCCCCTAAGGGTATATTATTCATTAATATGCGAATACGCACCTGAATCTCCAAGGGAGGGATAGGTCATGAAGCAGGGTTCCTTTGATATGAAGAAAGCCCTTATCTACGCCATCCACGCAGAGATCGAAGCATCAGAATTCTACTCGGAGTGGGCCGGAAACGCGCAGGGACACCTCAAGGATGAACTCACGGAGCTTTCGAAGTGGGAGAAGGAACACCAGGATTCCCTGACAAATCATCTGGAGAGCGCCTTCGGCGAAAAATTTGTCCGTGATCCGAAAATGGTAGTTGACCCGGCGCTCAAAGTCCAGGCAGACGAGTTCAAGAACCACTATGCGCTTCTCCGGATAGCCTCCACCGTCTACCTCTCGGAGATGAGGGCAATGGAGCTCTACGAGAAGATGGCCAGCGAAAGCGCCGGCGAAGCAAAAAAGATGTTCGTTGAACTGATGGATATGGAGAAAGAACACATGGATTCCGCAAAGAAGAGATACCTGGAGATGAGGGATCATATAGTCGGGTTCCACGCCTTCTAAACAAGGCCACGCAAGTGATCCTGCATTATAAAAAAACGCCGGGGTCCTGAGACTCCGGCGTTTCGCTTTTTCAGCCTAGATGCAGGCGGGTTCGCGGAAGAGGTCGCCCTCCTCGAATCTGCTGAAGCGGAAGGGCTTGACATTCAGGAAAGGTTCCTGCCCCATTATCATCTCGGTAATGATGCGTCCGGCGGAAGGGGCGAACTGAAGCCCGTGGCCGCTCCACCCGGCATCGATGAGGAAGTTCTCCACCGGTGTTTCCCCGAGAATGGCCTGTTCGTCAGGGGTGATGCCATAAGGGCCCGTCCACTGGCGTACAACGCGTACCCCGCCAAGGCAGGGCATCTTGGCTAAAACTCTCTGGGACACCTCTTCCAGGAACTGCCAGGACGACGCGTAGCTGGTGTCCTTCTTCTCGTCCTTGTTGCCCCACCCGAGCATGAAGGTGCCGTTAGGGCACTGCTTGAAGTAGCTTCCGTCATCGAGACAGAGGGTCATGGGGTGCTTCATCCTCTCCACCGGTTCGGTGATAAGGATCTGGTGGCGTTCGGGTTCGATCGGTATTTCCAGACCGCACCATTTGCCGACTTCGGCGGACCATGCGTTTACGGCGCAGACCACCTTGCCGACCTCCCAGTCCCCTTTGTCAGTTTTGACTCCCCAGACCTTCCTGTTGTCCGTGAGCAGGCCGGTGACGCTTGTCCTGGTGTGGATCTCGGCCCCTAGACGCCTGGCTGCGTCGCCGTAAGCAAAGGTCATGGTGTGAGGATTGACGTGCCCGTCCTTCTGGTTGAAGCTGGCGCCAAGCATCCCCTCGATGTTGAGCCCGGGGGCCACTTCCTTGATACCTGCAGGGTCGAGGATAACCGAATCGACCCCCAGGGAGTTCTGAAGGGCAACGTTCTTTTCCAGCTGGCAGAGCTGCGAATCACTGTAGGCGATCCAAAGGTAACCTGCGGGATCGTATTCGAGATCAGCCTTGTATTCGAGCTCTTCCTGCAGATGAGGGATCTTCTCCATGTTGTAGATCGCCAGGCGGCAGTTGACTTCAGTTCCGAACTGGTATCTCAGGCCCGCAGCGCTTCTGCCGCTTGATCCGGACGAAAGATAGTCCTTCTCGAAGAGAACCGCTTTGATACCCTGCTTTGCGAGGTGCCAGGCTATCGAGCACCCGTGAACCCCGCCTCCAATGATCGCTACATCCGCAGCATTACGACCCACGTTACAAGACCCCTTCCATGGGAAAAATAAATATCAGAAATTGCCTCTTTCAGGACGTGTGCATATAATCTTAAGGACCTGATATATGATTCTATTTATTTATTTCGTCCACGTCAAACCGAATATTGCACTTTTGGTACGGCCTGCTTTGCTCAGGAAACTCATTTTTACAATTCTAAACCACTCTGGAAGGAGTAGATATTCCATGGAGATAGTACGAGCGACCGCGGTTGTGGATACTCACACCGGGGGAGAACCCACCCGGGTGATAATTGGGGGAGGACCTCATCTTCCCGGAAAAACCATGAGCGAAAAATGGACCTATCTGAGAAAAGATCTTTCCGACTTCCGCAACTTCGTCATGCACGAGCCGCGGGGGCACAGTGACATGTTCGGCGCTTTCCTTACCCCTCCGGAACGCGAGGATTCACACTACGGAGTGCTTTTCATGGATTCCGGCGACGGGGTTTCCATGTGCGGACACGGTTCGATAGGAACGGCCAACGCCCTTGTGGAGCTTGGCATGGTCCCCAGAACAGAGCCTCATACCGAGGTTGTCCTCGACACCCCGGTCGGGCAGATCCGTCTCAAGGTCGAAGTGAAGAACGGGGTCGTCGGGGATGTGACCCTGGCCAATGTCCCGGCCTTTGTCTTCAGGCGTGATGTAGAGCTGGCGATACCGTCACGTGGCGGAAAGAAGATCCACCTGGACATAGCATACGGCGGAAACTTCTTCGCCATTGTACACGCAGAGGAGCTGGGCCTGACGCTCGAGCGCGAAGAGGTTCCGGAACTCCTGAGCCTCGGGCTGGAGATCCTCAGTGAGGCCAACCGGACAGTTCCGGTTCAGCACCCCATCGAAAAGCACATCAATACGATAGGGCTCACCGAGTTCGCCCTTGAGCGACCGGGAAAGCCGACCAAAAACTGCGTCATATTCGGGGAGAGCAACGTTGACCGTTCCCCCTGCGGGACAGGCACCTGCGCGAAGATGGCGCTCCTGGCAGCCAGGGGCCTGCTTAAACCGGGAGAGGTGTTCGATCACGAGAGCGTCGTGGGCAGCGTTTTCCACGGCCACTACCAGCCGGGTCCGAAGGTAGGGGAGTACGACACGATCCTTCCGTTCATCCGGGGAAGAGCCAGCGTAACGGGGTTCAACTTCCTGCTCCAGCAGAAGAACGACGAAATGGGATCAGGGTTCCTGCTGCCGAAATAATAAAACACCGTGAATCGTAAACCGTAAATCGAAGGGATCAGAATCGTGAACAGTTAGCGGTGAACGGTAACGGCAAGGTCAAGAGCAGTACAGTTGCTTTTGCACCTTCCGTTTACTGTTTACCGTTTACACATTTAAAGTTTTGGTTTTTGCCACTTCGATTAACGATTTACGACTCACTATTTCCGGTTTTTCTACGGTCTAACCACATCGCCATAGACGTTGATCGTCTCGCTCCCGGGGCGGAAGCCGTAGCGCTGGACGTTGATCCCGTTGGGAAGTATCTTTATTGCATCAATAGGCTTTCCTTTGCCCCGAAGCGTTATCTTCAGGTTCTCACCGAGTCTGAAGGGTATCACAACGGCGTGTTTTCCGTTGAAGATCCTCCTGGAGCCCCCCCCTCCTCCGAAAACCTGGCCCTGAAATTCTGTGAGCCTGTCTCCGGATTCTGAATATACTTCAAGGGACTGAATATTCTCATTTGTCAGGGCAACGACCCCGTATTCTCCGTAACCCTCGAGAAATCCCTTGATCATCCCGAGAACAAGCGCTTCCGGATTCTCCGCCCCTGAAGATGAGCCTTCCGCAAGGTGGGTAAGATCGTAGTTCCCCAAAAGAAAAGTTTCAGCATAAACACCCGCCACGGCGCAGAGAAAATTCTGCTTTGCCTGGGATATGGATTCATTCATCAGATCTTCGGTAANNAACCATGAAAACCGCTGGGAAAACTGCTCTCCAAGGGCGACTGACACGGCTTCGAAATCCCCGTTCTGGAGAAGACTCCTGTTTTTGGATGCCAACTGCTGGGCGTCATCCCCGGGGAATATTGCGGAGAAAACCAGGATCAACGGAAAAAGCAGATCCTCCTGGCCGCCGCCGGAGGACGTAAACGGACGAACATGAAGTATCCTTGTCATCGTCCGGCGAAGAGGTTCAACCGGAACTCCTCTTGTATCCTCAAGATCCATGCTTATCCTGAAGGTGTAATCGCCGTATTGCCAAGGGATGACGCCTGGAAAGGAATTTTGTTTGTCGGGATTCCCGCTTGAGGTATCCCCCGCTATGATCCACCTGGGACCGGATTCCCTGACAAGGGACCATGATCCAGGCTCCCGGGAGATCACCTCACGGGAAAGTTCCGCTCCCTTGATGTACCCCAGTATCTCTTCAATTATCCGGCTGCTTCTCGAACCATCGGGCTCGGCTGGCTCGAACCCGACCTGCCTTATATCCAGAACCGGTTTGAGATCAAATGCCTTCAGAAATTCCGCCATGTCCAGATCCGGATGATACTCGTCCTGGACGTAGACCTTGAGCGGGACGAAAAACCCGGGTTGCTCCGTCTTGCCGGGAGTCTGCTGCAGGGAATGAATGTAGGGAGCGACTCCTACCGAAAAGGCAACGGAACCTTTTATCTCTAGTTCCGGAACCTCGAAAAGCAGAGTTTCGGTGACAGGCCCCTCGAGATCCCCATCGCCCAGCCAATGGTAAAAGAATTCGTGATCCCTGTCCGCCTCCATCTCAAGAGTAAGAGTGCTCCTGCCCCCGGTACCTTCAGTATTTGCGGACAGCGCCCCCATGCCGCTCAGAACTCTCATTTTTACCCGGAATTTCTCAGATGGGTCGCTGCCGGGGCCCTTCCCGTCAAAACGGAAGCGGATCGGATTCGAGAAGGAGGGATCGGCTGGCAATACCGAATGTTCCGCCCTGATGTCTATGTCCCGGGGCCTTGTTACTTTGAGGGTGAGCGAAGCCCCTTCCCCGCTGATGGTGTCATTGACAACTATGACGATGTCACACTGGCTTGGTCCCAGCATCTTCAGCTCCGAGATCGAAGGCGGATTGTAGGTGACTTCGGCTTTACCAAGCGGACCTGTCCTTATAAAGAGCCATTTTTCATCTCCACCTGTCGCGTTTTT
>DFYG01000183.1 GCA_002382605.1 Synergistaceae bacterium UBA4088
CGATTTACGATTCACGATTCACGATTCACGATTCACGATTTGCGATTTACGATTCACGCTTCACGCTTCACGCTCTTACCTTTTCCAGCGCCCTGCTGAACGACTGGAAGGTCTCTTCGCCGAAGAGGTAGAAAACGATCTCGCGCAGGGATGTATCAGTCTCTTCCTGGAGATAGAGAAGCACCTCGTCAAGCATGGCGTGGGCGCAGCCGTCCACAGGAAACCTTCCGACCCCCGTCCCCAGGGCAGGGAAGGCGACAGTGCTGATCTGCAGTTCGTCGCACTTGTACAGGCTGTTCTGGGTTGCGGTGCGGATAAGGGCCTCGCTTGTCGCAAGATCATCTCCCATGGCAGCTGCATGAATGACGTATTTTACATTCAGTGAACCGGCTTCAGTCACTACCGCCTCTCCAGGTTCGATGGGAGCCTTATCCAAAGCATCCCTCTCTATGCTCTCCCCGCCAAGGCGCTTGATCGCTCCCGCTACCCCCGATCCCATCCAGAGACTCGAGTTGGCAGCGTTTACGATCGCATCACCCTCAAAGGCCGTGATATCTCCCTTGCAAAGCCGGATTATGGTATTGCCGACGCCTCGCTCGGACACCATGTTCTCTCCTCCCGGTAGGGGAAATTTTCATTGATCGGCTTCCGGAACAAAATCCCGGAGCACCATTTTATAACAAAAAACCATCTCAGGTGATGGTGAAGCGTCCCCCGTGACACTCAAGGCATGTTCTCCCGGGATATCAGTATGCTTTGGCGAATATAGCGAGCTTTGCGTCAGGTTTGCCGGTGAAGAAACAGGTTCCTGTCTCTTCTCTCCCCAGCGGGAAGCACCTCACCGTGGCGCCGGTCTCTTCCTTTATCAATTTCTCTTCATCGCGTCCTCCGGCGAAAAAGGCCTCAACGAATCCGCCCCGGCCTTCAATTATCTCCCTGAATTCCCCGTAATTTTTTACCATGAAAGTATTCTGCTTTCTGAAAGCCAGAGCTCTGTCGTAAAGATTCTTCTGGATCTCCTCAAGGATCCCTGGCACAACAACTGCAGCTTTATCCCAGGGGATGTCGAACCTGTCACCGGTATCCCGCCTGACGGCTTGAAGCACCCCCCTCTCGAACTCCTTTTCTCCTAGTTCCAGACGCAGCGGTATCCCCTTCTGGAGATTGGCGAAAAACCGGTCGCCTGGCCTCATGTGAAAATTCGTGTCTATCTTTACAGATCTCTTCCCGAGCACACTATTCAGGGAGCCGGCCAGTTCGGTCGACTTTGGAAGGAGCTTCCGGTCCATGACCGCCTGGTCCGGGCTGATGGGGATGAGAACAGCCTTGACGGCCGCCACACGGGGCGGGATCACAAGACCATCGTCATCGGAGTGGGTCATGACGATCGCTCCTATGAGCCTGGTGGACACACCCCAGCTGGTCGTCCAGGCATGATCCAGTTCGCCGTCCTGGTTCTGGAAGGTTATTTCGAAAGCCTTCGCGAAGTTCTGTCCCAGGAAGTGACTGGTCCCTGCCTGAAGCGCCTTTCTGTCGCTCATCATGGTCTCGCATGTGTAGGTGTTGTCGGCTCCTGGAAAACGCTCTCCCTCTGATTTCTCGCCCGCAAGAACTGGAAGGGCGAGGATGTTCTCCATGATGTCGCGGTAGATATCAAGCATTTTCAGTGTCTCTTCAACAGCCTCTTCCCGTGTCGCGTGTGCCGTGTGCCCCTCCTGCCAGAGGAACTCAGAGGTCCTGAGAAAAAGTCTGGATCTCTTCTCCCATCGCATTACGTTGCACCACTGGTTTATCAGGATAGGGAGATCTCTCCAGGACTGCACCCATTTGCTGTACATATGCCCGATCACGGTCTCGGATGTTGGCCGTACGACAAGGGGCTCTTCGAGTTTCTCACCCCCGGCGTGTGTAACGACAGCGCATTCCGGGGCAAATCCTTCAACATGGTCGGCTTCCTTCTCAAGAAAGGAGATCGGGATGAGAAGCGGGAAATAGGCGTTGACGTGGCCGCTATCCTTGAATGCCTCGTCAAAGTGACGCTGGATCGACTCCCAGAGGGCGTAGCCGTCCGGCCGAATGACCATGCAGCCGCGAACCGGTGCATAGTCCGCCAGCTCCGCGGCCTTGATCACATCAAGGTACCACTGGGAATAGTCCTTTTCCCTGGAAACGATATTTCGTGCCATATCCCTTTCCTCCTCATCATTTGCCTGACTCTGGTCATTTTCCCGATACACCGGACATTGTAGGCATAATCCCCCATTCAGGGCAAGAGGGAAGCACGGTCAGGGGAGAGGATCCTCATCCCACGACGGCCTCCCTATCGAGAACCCGAACGTCCACTCGGAACGGTCGTCGTAAAGAACCAGGATCTTCCCGCCGAACACCCTCCCCGGGATGGAGAGGGAGAGCCCCGTCTCCCAGACATCATCCCGCTCGTTCCAGGAGGAGTCGAAGGTGCGCCCGGCTGTGGCGAAAAGATCCATGTTAACATTGCCCCACCAGCTCTTCAGGAAGACTTTCCGGACACCGATCCCGGCCCAGGCAGCGTTTTCAGCCTTTAGCGGGTGCGATGCCCTTGTGAAAAGTTCATCCTTCGCTCCCAGATACGCCGCATGGTACGCGCGTGATCCATCTCCCGCGATCAATCCGCCGCGAGCAAAGAGCCTCCAGTCTTCACCTATCGTCGTCACCCCGAGAAACGTCATCCTCGCAAGCAGTGTGGACGTATCTCTCCACCAGACCGAGAGCGAAGCGGAGAAACCCCGGGTCGGATCGATTGCGTCGTCAAGTCCTTCCCAGGCCAGTTTCATAGTGGGGCCGGAAAAGGAGTACTCCTGCCCCGCATAGCGGACTACCTCTCCCGCATACCCCAAAGAGGCTCTGAATGAGCCTGCCGAGAAGAGCCCCGATGCACCCAGAGAGAACCGTTCCCATTCTTCATCGGCAGATCCCGAAGGAGAGTAGATCCTCTTCCCGCCCCTTGCGTTTATCTCCCAGCGCCTGTTCCCTTCCCGGACCGGAGCGAGGTAACTGGAGGAAAACTGCCACCGTTCCGATATCCCCAGTTGGGAAATGAGCAGATCCCCCTCCGCGAAAAGATCCCGCCTGACCAGGTCCAGGTACACTGCGCCGTAGGGGTTCAGGTTTGTCGCGTACCCTCCCGTAACCACTTCCCAGATCGGCTCCTTCTCGACTTTGAGCACCACTACGGCACTCCCGTCGGGGAGGTACTCAAGCGAAAAATCGGCCGTCCGCACGTCATCCCTCTGCCTTAGAGATACACAGGCTTCGATGATCTCTTCAGGAACCGCTTCTCTTCCTATCCAGCTGGAATATCGATCCCGGATATCACGCGAAAGGTTCTCTCCAAGACCGGTCACCTTTACGTCCGAGATGCGGAATCCCTTGACCGGATCCTTCGGAGAACGAGGCGCCGGGCTGGCCGCCAACTTCCGTATTTCTTCCAGGGCCGCTCCCGCGGCTTCCTCTCCGGCCTTTATGATATTGTCGTAACCCGCTACGTCTATCATCGGAAGGTCCCCGACTCCGGGTGTCAGCACAAGATCGGCGAACTCCAGTTCTTCCTGCACGTTCCTTTTTGTCATGATCGTTATCATCTGGTCAACCACATCCACAACGGAGCGTATCTCCTCCCGCTCCTTACCCCGGGCAGTGACATCGACAACGATCACCGGGTATCCCGGGAACAGATCCTGGGCGATATGGACCGGAGCGTTCGAAACCAGCCCCCCGTCAACCAGGAGCCTTCCTTCCACGGTCCATGGCGAAAACAGTCCAGGTATCGCCATGGAAGCACGCATGGCGGATGCAAGGTTCCCGCGCCTCAGAACTACGGCCTCTCCCGTTACAATATCAGTGGCAACAGCCGCGAAGGAGACGGGAAGATCCGCAAAATCCAGGACGGGAGAAATGGAGGTCCAATCCTGGAGTTTATCAAGGAGCCTTTCCCCGCTCAAGCCTCCAAGCGGACCCGTAAGCTGCCCCCGGTCGTTGAACTCCAGCCTGAAAAGGGACTGCGTCGAGGCAGCACTCTCTTCTCCGGGAGGAGCATTTGCATCCCTGTCCCTGTCGTAAAGAAGGGATGTCAGGTCAAGACCTTCAATCATATCCTCAAGTTCCCCGGCAGAGTATCCGGAAGCATAGAGACCGCCGACAAGAGATCCTATGCTTGTACCGACGATCCCCCTGATCTCGATGCCGCGCGCCTCCAGGACCTTCAGTACTCCGATGTGAGAAAGACCGCGTGTGCCTCCCCCCGAAAGAACCAGCACGACACCCGCCGCCTCGGCCACCATGGAAAGTGACAGGATGAGCAGCATAGAGACAAGACCGCGCAAAAAGACCCTTCGCAATGGAATAACCTCCCTACGGATCGTTGCCAGTATCATGACTTGAAAACTTATCTTACCAGATAGATGCCGCCAATACGGCCGCCAGACATTGAGTAATACCCCAAAAGAGATATAATTACAGCATCATCCATATGAATATTTAACCTGCCCTTTCCAGGACAAACGCAAAAGGGAGGTGATCCAGGGGCCTGTACGGGCGTAAGGAGGAACCGGGAAATCGTTCCGCAGATCCGAACACAACCGAAAGGAGTGGGATGTCTTGGATGGAAAGAAGAACACTCCCCTGATCTGGAAGATCGCCATCGGTTTTGTGGCCGGTATTGTCGCCGGAATAGTATTCAGGGAGAAGATAGCGATCGTAGCTCCCATCGGGACGATCTTCATCACCCTGCTCAAGATGCTCATAGTCCCCCTGGTCTTCTCCAGCCTGGTAGTCGGCACAGCCTCTATCGGCGATCCCCGGTCTCTGGGCAGGATCGGGGTGAAGACCATTGGTCTCTACCTGGGAACAACAGCAGTAGCCATAGCAATAGGCCTGATGCTCGGCAATGTGATCCAGCCGGGAGTCGGCATGGGGCTCGGAGCTGACCTGTCGGGCTTCAAGGTGCCTACACCTCCCAAAATAGGGGAAGTCCTGATCGGGCTATTCTCCACCAACCCTATAAACTCCCTGGCCCAGGGGAACATTCTCCAGATAATCGTCTTCGCCCTCTTCCTGGGGATCTCTGCGGTCTTCGCGGGCGAAAAGGGCAAACCGCTGATCAGAGGCATGGATTCCATAGCCGAAGCCATGTACAAGATGACCGGCCTTGTAATGCAGCTGGCTCCCTACGGCGTTTTCGCGCTCATAGCCACTACCGTGGCCAAGTACGGGTTATCGGTCCTTGCCCCTTTCGGCAAGGTCATCTTCGCCGTCTACCTTGGCTGCTTGCTCCAGGCTATCCTTGTATATTCAGGTCTTCTTGCGTTCTGGGCTCACATCTCCCCCATCCGTTTCTTTAACGGGATAAAAGAGGCCTCGCTCACTGCGTTCGTGACTCGTTCGAGTTCAGCCACTCTTCCCATCACGATGAGAGTGACGCAGGAGAATATCGGAGTATCCGAAAAGATATCGTCATTCGTTCTGCCTCTCGGCGCCACTATCAATATGGATGGAACAGCTCTCTATCAGGGTGTCTGCGCGCTTTTCGTCGCCCAGGCTTTCGGGATCGAGCTCTCTATCGGGGCCCAGCTGGGGATACTTCTTACGGCAACCCTGGCTTCCATAGGGACCGCCGGAGTTCCCGGGGCGGGTCTGATCATGCTGACCCTGGTCCTCACGCAGGCAGGACTTCCCGTTGAGGGGGTAGCCCTTGTCGCAGGCATCGATGCGGTTCTCGACATGGCACGCACGGCTATCAACGTTACCGGAGACGCAACGGTAGCAACCGTTGTCGCGAAAACGGAGGGCGAACTGACGGATGTCACAGAAGCCGCATAAGGTTCTCGGGATACTCGGGGGAATGGGACCCGCGGCTACAGCGGAGTTCCTCCATCTTCTGGCCGACCTGGCCGTGGCCGATCGGGATCAGGATCATCCGCAGATCATCCTTTTCTCGAACCCCCGGATACCCGACAGGACCGCGGCTATCATCGGGGGCGGAGAAGATCCCGCCCCTGATATCCTGGAGGGCCTGAAGCGCCTGGAATCATGGGGGGCTCAGCTGCTCNNCACGTATTCATCGACAGGTTCCGGGGGGATCTTTACGTACCTCTTGTCCATATCATTGAGGAGACCGTATCAAGGGCCCGGAACGCCAGCCCCGAAGGGGCATGGCTCCTGGCGACGAGCGGGACTTCGGCTTCGGGGATATATTCGCGGGAGGCTGAAAGGAGCGGTTATTCTCTATTTCTGCCCGATAAGGAGATACAGCTGAAACTGCAGGATGTCATCGGTCTTGTCAAGGCTAACCGTATACGGGAATCCGGGATCATGCTGGAGGTTTGCGTTTCAAAACTCCTGCAGGAGCGGGACCTCCCTGTCGTTGCCGGCTGCACCGAACTTCCCATTGCATACCGGGCATCAGGGCTCGACCCGGGGAGGGTCATATCCAGTCTTGAATCTCTGGCCCAGGGGTGCCTTGAAAGGATCTACTCAGATCCCTGACCGTCTTCCCTGTCCTTTTCTCTGTCGT
The DNA here is from genome assembly GCA_002382605.1 of Synergistaceae bacterium UBA4088. Classification (GTDB taxonomy): domain Bacteria; phylum Synergistota; class Synergistia; order Synergistales; family Thermovirgaceae; genus UBA2252. The sequence continues at coordinate 6,551 of DFYG01000183.1, forward strand.
CAGTTTGCTGGACTCCATCTCTCGGGAAGAAGGCGCGCCTCTTCCAGAAGGACCTTGCCTCCGATATCATGGACGGGATCCTGGTAGTAGAGAGATCGATCCTGTTCTTATGAAACTCCACGGGGAGAGCCTCTTCAGAAACTCCGAAAACCGGCGACTTTGGCCTTGCAAGGATCTGGCTCGGGTATACGCTCCGGTGCCCGCTGATCGCGAAGGAGATTATGCATGCCACCGCGGCGAATGAAGCGACATCCGCTCCGAAAAGCTCTATCGCCATGATAGTCGCGGCGATCGGGGTATTCGCTGCTCCCGCAAGGACCGCGACAAGCCCGATGGAACTGAACAACGCTCCATCAAGACCGAATAGATACGCAAAAAACGAACCTGCTCCCGCTCCAACGAAAAATGTCGGTGTCAGTATTCCTCCGCTCCCCCCTGCTGCAAGGGTTATCCCCGTGAAGAAAGATTTCAG
>DFYG01000158.1:0-6951 GCA_002382605.1 Synergistaceae bacterium UBA4088
AGGTACAAGGATGTATTTGATGTTCTCGGGGATCATTGTCTGCATCGTGGCGCGGACAGCAAGAAGGTCGTCCCTGTGTTCGAAGAGGGTCTTGGTCATCTGGTAGACAATGTCGGCGTCGAGATCCTTATGGACGGCAACGATGTTCCAGCTGGCGTATGTCTTGACTTCATTGGGCTGGTTAGAGTAGAAGTTCGCGGGGATTGTGAACGGTACCCAGTAGGGAGTTTCCTGGATGACCTTGTCACGGATAGAGTCGGGCACATCAATGAATTCGACGACACCAAGTGTTGTTGCTTCGATGACTCCGGCCATGCCGAGAGATCCGACCATGATCGCGGCGTCTATCCGCTTGTCACTGAACGCGGTTGCCGTGTCGCCTACGCCCAGGTTCTCTGCCTTGATATCCTTGTCGGGGTCGATCCCCGCGGCCTTAAGGAGCTGGCGGGCAGTGACTTCCGTTCCGCTGGCAACGGCTCCGATCGAAACGCGCTTGCCTTTGAAATCCTTCAGCGATTTGATGCCGCTGTTCTTGGCGACCATGAGCTGTGTCGGTTCCGGATAGAGGGGGACGAGGGCCCTGATGTAATCCTGGGCATTGCCCTCAAATTTGCCTTTCCCGAGGTAGGCGTAGTAGTAGAGCCCGTCCATGAATGCCGCGTCAGCTTCCTTGCTTCCCATCAGCTGGATGTTGTTGACGGTTCCTCCGGTAGACTGCGCGCTGGCGTTGATGCCTTCGATGTTGTCGTTCCATATTTTTGCCATTCCGCCGCCGAGCGGGTAGTAGGACCCTCCGGTGCTGCCGGTTGCTATGTTGACGAACGTCACGGCCGATGCTGCTCCGGCAACAAGACTGGCGATCATGACCGCAAGTGCAAGTACTTTTACGCTCTTTCTCATCCTTGAATAACCCTCCCCCAATAAAGTCACCTTGTGATGAAAGGTGCAAATATCTTATACCTTATGAACTCTGTTATTGTCAAAAATTATTCTGTTATTTTAGGTCCGAACCAAAAGCCGCGAAAAGGGTTTGATAAATAATAATAGATACAAAGTTATCTTTTTAAAATTCCTTTTCTATATCGGTTTTGCTTTTGGTGAAGGATCTCTGGAAACGTATGTACATGAATGGGGAAGACAGGAGAATGACCCCGTATATGATCCTGAAGGCCCAGGCAAAGTTCAGCCAGCGGGCGATAAAACCGGTCATGACGGGAGAGACGAAGTAACAGCCCGCCATGAAGAACCATACCAGGGACGTTGCCTTGGGACGGAGTCTTTCCGGCACCGCATCTCCGATCAGGGATAGGTGCATTGGGAAGCCGTAACCCATGGCTATGCCGTAGATGACACCCCAGAGAACCATCCCGGTATTTGAATTGACGAAGGTTACAGCTATGGAACTGGCGGCTGTAATGGCAAAAGTCAAGGCGGCAATGCGGCTTCGGGGCAAACGGTCCATCGCACGGAAGCCCAGTACGCGAATCAGAAGCCCTGTAAGAGCCTGGGATGAAATGAATGAGGATGCAAGGACTCCCTTTTCGAGGGCCAGGCCGCCCATTGAAAGGATCACCGCATCGGTCATGGCGAAGATAACCACCGATGCAAGCAGTGTCCTTGCCGCGGGTATTCTGAAGATGTCCGGGTATGTACCCCAGTTTCCTCTCATAAGTTCGAAATTTTCGGCGTGAGGAAGAGAAAGAGCCACCGCGAAGCAGAGGACGGCCGGCAGAAGTGGAGACCAGATGTAAAGAAAGGAGTGTCCGTGCCTTAGCATCCATTCAGCTATCGGGAGGACGGCGACGAGAGGAGCGATCGTGCCGGCGCTGGCCAGCGTGAACGAAGATCCCCTGACCTCTTCCGGAACAGTGAGAGCCTGATATGTCGTGAGGCCGACAACGAAAAGACTCGAAGAGAATCCGGTCAGGGCCCTGAATAAAAGGATAAGCGGGACGGAAGTTCCCGCAAGGGCTACACCTGTGCCGCTTGCAAGGCAGAGTACCGATGCGGACAGCATCACCGGCCTGAAAGCGAATCTCTCTATTATCACACTCGTCAGCGGCCGGGTGATTGTTGAGGCCGCGAAGTATATTCCAAGTATCCAGCCAAGTGTTCGAGGGTCTGTTACTCCAACGTCCTGAAGATAAAGTGCGAGCAGAAAATATATGTCACCGAATGCCATTATCCCGAAATTACCCGCGATGAACCTGGCCGTCAGGCCGCGAAGTGAAATCATTAAGTCGACTCCTTTGTATGCATTCAACGGATGGAGTTTATCACAAGAGCCTGAAGACCGGTCAACGAGGAGCCCGTGTGAGATCCTTGAGTGACTGGAGATCCTCCGGTGTCATCTCTCCCGAGATGAAGGGGGCGAAGATGGTGTTGTTTTGCAAAAGAGGTTCCCGGGCCAGTTCGGGGTGCCTGTTGAGCAGTTCGGTGAAGAGTTTCGTTCCGGGAATTGGGGAGTACTGTGCAATTTTTGCCCTGCCCNNNCACGGCTTGAGAGTATTCCCGGGGGCTTGTTTTTCCCTCTCCGGCTTTTGCGCTGACAGGGTCGGTCCCCTCAAGGCTGAGCCTTATGGTCGAAAACCCGGTATCAAAAAGCGCCCCGGCGCACGCTTCATCTATTGCGCTTACGTGAAGGCCGTTGGGAGTATGGAAGCGGACCTTGGGGAATCGCTCCTTCAAAGCGGCGCACAGTGGGAGAAAACTTCTTTCCCTGTCAGCCAGGAGAGCATCGTCGTAGAATGCGATATCTTCAGCTCCAAGAGAGACCTGCATTTCAATCTCTTCCAGCACCATCGGGATATCGCGCATTCTGAACTCCGGCCAGAGCATCCTCGAGGCGCAGTAGGAGCACCTTCTCGGGCACCCAGTGGATGTCAGGGCTACTCCGTAGGAGAGCCTGCCGTAAAGGTCCATGGCAGGCCTGGATGGAGGAAGGGGCATGGGGTTGGTCTGCAGGAGGTCGGCTCCGGAAAGGGCAGCATGCTCCGGGCAAAGAACCGGGTATGTTCCTCCCAGGTATATCGGGACGGAGGGCAGCGCTTCCCTGATGACTTCAATGCACCAGAAGACCCCGGGATACCAGTAGGTCATAGAGGAAGAAACAAGAACCAGATCAGGAGGGGAGAGAGTCCTGAGTCTTGACAGTATCTCCTCTCTGTCCAGGCCAACCCCCCAATATCTCCGGGGGATGTTTCTGTAGGCTTCGGGTTTAGGTATCTCCCGTTTCCGTGTTGTCCATCTTCCGAAGGTTTTAGAATCACTTCGGGCCTCGTGGATGCAATCCACAAGGAAAACTTCATTACCGATATCACGAAGTCTGCCGAGGATGTACAAAAGTCCCAGAGGCTTGGCCCAAAGGTCAAAGAAGGCGAAGTCATGGACTGGCGGATTGATACCCAGTATTTTTTTGTCCTTCAGTGAGAACAAAAAGCCGGACAGATCAGACATGGCAGAATTTCTCCACTCTATTGTTGATCATGGGATTCGTGGCGGTTTTGCATTCCTTAGAGCCTGTTTCTGTTCGCTTTCATGTCTGACAAGAAACATCCTGAGGATACTCCGGGATTCTGTTTTATGGCAAGCACTGTGTATTTTTCATAAGAGTATCCGAGGTTTCAGAAATTNNNNTGCATATACATTACCTTATCAAAAGGGGCTTTTTCGGAATATTCCTGCTGACGGTACTTGCCTTGGCCGGAGGAGCTCCCGCTGCACAATTCGGGCAGAGGTGACCATTGACGGAGTTGGCCAGAAAGTTCCAAGGTGAGTTAATTTGAAAGGGCAACTGATGCGCCAGGAATGAATTCTCCTATGGCAAAAGCAACCAAATGCCTCTTGAAAGCGCGGGTGGCTTTGGAAACGATCTGAATGGAGGGTAATGCAATGTCTTCCCAGATGAGTTCGGTCCGCCTGTCGAGGCTGAACAGCCTTGTTATGGAGTTCTTCGACAAGCCTCACCGGAGCCGTAAACACCTTCTGATGGCTCTTGGCTACGAGGATAACGGCAGGGCGCTCGAAAGGGACCTGAAGTTCCTTCGTGAGGAGTTCGGTGTCGAAATACTCTACAACAGGCACACCTGTCTTTATGAATTCCACGGGAACGGAAGTTTCATCCTCCAGCTGAAGATGAACAGGCGAGAGGTAACTTCGATAGCGGCAGGACTGAACATGGTATGTCACTTCCTGCCTCACCTTGAGGAAGATTGCTCCAGGTTCTGGGACAAACTCAAGACGATGCTGCCCAGAGATCTTGCGTTTGAAGGAGAAAAACTGGCGGAAAGCACGGTTGTAGCTCTTCCGGTTTCGAGGATGGACCCAATGGTCTTCGAGACTATCCTCAACGCCATTTCCGACAGGCGCAATGTTCGTTTTCAGTACGAATCTCCCTACAGCGGGGAGGGTTCAAAACCCAGATGTGTCTCGCCTTGGGGAGTCTTCTTCCTGGCCCATGCATGGTATTTCTGGGGAGTTGCCGGTGAGGGTGAAGAACCGAGAACGTACCGTGTTTCAAGGATAAGATCTGTCTTTGCCTTCGAGGATGGCGGATATATCCCCCCGCAAGAGGGTCAGGATACCAGGTCGTATGCGTCCTCCGCGTGGTATGGATGTTCAGGAGGGGGAAGGCACGACATCCTGATAAATGTCCGGCCGCCGCTATCCGATGTGGTGGAGGAGACGAACTGGCATCCGACCCAGAAGATATCGCATCTGGATGACGGAAGCATAAACCTGAAGGCGACGGTGCCCAACCTGGACGATATTGCAAGATGGGTCATGGCCAGCGCTCCCTATGCTGAAGTGGTAGAGCCGCCTTCACTCCGGAGCAGGATCGCGGATCTAGGCAAAATTGTTACCGACTTTCATTCGTGAAGCATATCAAGAGCCAGGGCTATATAGAGCCTGAATGCCTGCCTGAAACTGCGGGGGTCGGCCCCGGTGACCTTTTGTATCTTATCGAGTCTGTACTGTAGAGTGTTGCGGTGAATGTTGAGCTTTTCAGCTACAGTTCCAGGACTGCAGGGGAACTCGCACCAGGCTTTGAATGTCCTGAGCATCTCCTCCCTGTCGGAGAGGTTGCGGAAACTTTCAAGCATCATTTGGGAGAAACGCCGGCCTTTCCGTACATTCACTGTGGTCAGGAGATCTTCTACCAGGTAATCTTCTATCCTGTGGATCCTTCCCGGTTCCTTTTTCCTGAGCCCTATTGAAAGGGCTTTCCACGCGTTGCAGTATGAGAAGTGCAACTCCTCAACGGATTTCGCATGCGTCCCAACTCCTGTAGATAATGTGAGGCCGATCTCTGCTGTTTCAGCGGCGCATTTGCGGCACCTCTCTCCGATCGGCTCGAACCAGGCCGACAGCTGAGAGGACTCCACTGCCGGGAACACCGCGTAGCGGTTTGGTCCGAGAGCCGAGGCAAAGCATGATGGCTCTGGAAATATTGTGCGGAGAATATCCTGTATATCGCTCAGAAGCGAGATTCGTCTGATGGGATCGTTCAGCCTTTCCAGCACGTTTGTGTCGCGAGAGTTGATTTCAAGTACAAGGCACACCCTGGGCATCTCCAGATCGTACCCNNAAAGCGGCTATGTCACCCACGAGTTCCCTCAGTGCCCTTTCCCGTGCTCCCGCTGACTCCAGGATCAGGCGTTCCCGGAGAAAAAGCTCAGCCTGTTTCTGGACAAGGTGTCCGAAACGGGAAACTTCCCTGTGATCTCCCGCAATGGCTATAGACCCTACAACCTCTCCGGCAAGGCATACCGGAAGTGTCACTCCGGGCTTGACGCCGTTCAGGGCTGCAGCTTCCCGCTCGTCGGTATAGGTTTCTATGCGTTGTTTCATGACTATGATCGATGGATCATGGATCTTGAGGATCCGCACGGGGTCACTGCTGCCGATTATGACGGCGTTTTCATCGGTAACAAGGACGTGGTGGCCGATAATTTCGTGAGTCGTATCGCATATTTCCTGGGCAAAACGTCTGAGCATTTTTCTATGCCTCCTCAAATATGGATGATCAAATTCTCCGTCGCCGTAAGAAATTGTGCAAATGAATAAAAAATGCCAATAAATCGTCCCCATATTGTTCAGGATGAACAATATGTTCTATGTCCTGATAGGCTTATAATATCCCAAGAATATCGTTGTTTCACTTCGGAAGGGGGGAATTGTCTTGAGATTGGAACTGCACAAAATTTCGATCAGCAATGTAGCCTGGGGAGATGTTACCCAGGTTGAAAATGGAACCTTGCACATCAACCGTGATGAGATGCTTGCTGTTGCCCTGTCTGATCAGCGTTTTGAAGAGGGAGATCTGGATCTTGCCCGTCCCGGAGAGAGCGTGAGAATAATTCCCGTCAAGGATGTCATTGAACCCCGTTGCAAGATCAAGGGGCCGGGGGAAGTCTTCCCGGGTTTCGTTGGTGGTATGGAGACAGTGGGGCAAGGGTCAACGCTGGTCCTCGATGGAGCGGCGGTGGTGACATGCGGGCCGATAGTCGCATTCCAGGAGGGTCTTATCGACATGTCCGGTCCGGGGGCCGCATACTCTCCTTTTTCCGGTACAAATAACGTAGTGTTCGTCGCAAAGCCCGTAAAAGGGCTTGACCAGCACGCGTACGAGGCTGCACTTCGCGAGGCCGGCCTGAAACTTGCCTGGTATCTGGCGGACAGATGTCGAAGCGCAAAGATCGATGAAGTTAAGACATTTCAGATGGAGGGACCGGTCGAGGAATCAGTCAAATATCCCGGACTCCCCAAAATAGCCTATTTCTGCATGTCAATAACGCAGGGTCTTCTTCACGACACCTTCCTGTACGGTGCAGACATGAAGCATATTATCCCTACGCTCATCCACCCCAATGAGAAGATGGACGGAGCGATGGTTTCGGGTAACTGCGTTTCGGCATGCGACAAGAACACTACATGGCATCACGTCAACGA